>JBARMK010000104.1:0-29417 GCA_049802395.1 Candidatus Angelobacter sp. | reverse complement strand
TTTTCTTAGCCTTCAAGCGCTCGGGTATCATCTTAGCTAGTGCTTGAGCTGCATACCTCAGTCAAATATGTGAAGGGCGTTGGCCCGCGCATCGCGGAATGGCTGGAGCAGAAGAACATCTTCACGGTTGAAGACCTGCTCTACTATCAGCCCTTCCGTTATGAAGACCGCCTCAATCCCCGGGGCATTGGCGAACTACGCGCGGGTGAGATGGCCACCGTGATCGCCGAGGTGCGTAATTCGGCAGTTTTTCGCACCCGCAATGGCATGCCGATCTTCGAAATGGTCGCGGGCCAGGGCCGCTCCACGCTGAAATGTATCTGGTTCCATGGCGAATACCTGCGCGACCGCTTTAAGCCCGGACAGCTCGTTGCGCTTTACGGCAAGGTGGAAGAAGGATGGAAGGGACGAGGCCTGCAGATCAACCAACCGCAATTTGAGGTCCTGGATGGCGCGGGTGACTCCGAGCTTGATCTGGAAAGCGCGAAAGGTATCGAATCGCTCGAAGTTGGCCGCATCGTGCCCATTTATGAATCGGCGGCCAATACCAAGCTGACCTCGCGCTGGTTTCGCCGCATCATTTATGGCGCCCTGCAAAACCTGGCTGCGGAAATTCCCGATGGTGTTCCGCCCGCGCTCTGCCGGCGCCTGGGTTTGCTCGATCGCCGCACCGCGTTTCTGCATACCCATTTCCCCCCGGAAGGCGAGGCTTTTGCCGCGCTTCAATCTTTTTCCACTCTGGCGCATCGCCGGCTGATTTTTGAAGAACTCTTTTTTCTGGAAGTAGGCCTGGAGTTGAAGCGGCGAAAGATGCGTTCGCGCCCGGGGATCACCTTCGGTCTTACTGAGAGTGTCCGTCAGGCAGTCAAGAAAATTCTGCCATTCCATCCCACCGCGGCGCAAAAACGCGTGCTCAAGGAGATTGCAGAAGACATGCAGCAGCCCTCGCCTATGCGCCGCCTGCTTCAAGGTGACGTGGGCTCGGGCAAGACCATTGTCGCTTTGCAGGCTGCCGTCATCGCCATTGAAAATGGATATCAAGTTGCCTTCATGGCGCCAACGGAAATCCTGGCGACACAGCACTACCTCTCTGCTCGGCGCATTCTTGAAGATGCCGGCTATCGCGTGGTGTTGCTGACCGGCTCACTGGACGAAGAGCGCAAACGCAATGCTCGCCGCCACATTGCCCGCGGTGACGTGCATCTGGTGATCGGCACGCACGCGCTTATCCAGGAGAAAGTTGAGTTCCACGATCTCGGTTTGGTAATCGTTGACGAGCAGCATCGTTTTGGCGTGATGCAGCGTTTCAAGCTGATGAAAAAAGGGGCAGCCGAACCGGACACCCTGGTTATGACCGCCACCCCTATCCCTCGCACCCTAGCACTCACGCTCTACGGCGATCTGGATACCAGCGTGCTCGATGAGTTGCCGCCAGGGCGTACGCCCATCACTACCCGTAAGATTTCCGACCACCGCGCTGCTGAGGTCTGGGATTTCGTGAAGAAGCAGACTAAAGCGGGCCGTCAAGCTTATGTGGTCTATCCGGTCATTGAGGCAGCGCCAGCGGAGCAGCAGGAGATGGAGTTTGCCGGAGAAACGCCAGGCGCCCGGTCTAAGAGTGGGCTCAAAGCTGCTATGCACATGTATGACGAGCTGAGAAAAAAGATTCTTCCTGACCTGCGCATTGGGCTTCTGCACGGCCGACTGGATGCAGAAGAAAAAGACCTGACCATGCGTCGCTTCAAAGCCGGCGAGATTGATGTGTTGGTGGCGACTACGGTGATCGAAGTTGGCGTAGACGTGCCCAACGCGACGGTAATGGTAGTGGAGCATGCCGAACGCTTTGGTCTCTCGCAACTGCACCAGCTTCGCGGACGCATTGGACGCGGCGCGGCCAAGTCCTATTGCGTGCTCATGACCGGCGGCAAGGTTTCGCAGGAAGCCGAACGGCGTCTCAATGAAATGGTGCGCACGCAGGATGGTTTTGAGATCGCCGAACTCGACCTGGAGCTGCGCGGCCCGGGTGAGTTCTTCGGCACCAAACAGGCGGGTATGCCCGGCCTGCGCATTGCCAACATCCTCCGTGATCGCAAGCTCCTGGAGCTGGCGAAAGTAGAAGCGGCAAAACTGGTACAGGAAACTGATCCTGAGATCTCGGTGGACGACCGCCATCGCGTTATGCAGCACCTTCGCCAGCACTGGCAGAGAAGATATGGACTGGTGGAAGTGGGGTAGACTTTATTTTTATCCCGAGCGAAGCGCGGGAACCCTATGGTTTCAATGTATTAAAAAGTTAATAATGGTTTTTGGGGGAATGGTAATGCTCAAGAATACTGAGCTTCGCGAGGCAGCATTGGGCTGGATCAAAGCTTTGCCAGCGGGAAAGACGTTTGACAATACTGATCTATATCAGTTTCTCGAACAAGCTTTCCGCAAGAGTGTTGGATACGCGGTGATGCTCAAGAAGAAATGACCACTGTCTCCAAATCCGATCTTTACCGCATACTTCCTTCCGTGGACGAAGTGCTGAAGAGCGCCGAACTCGCCGAACTCCAGGTTCACGAGGGTCAGGCTGTGGTGACTGATTCCGTCCGCGCTGTGCTGGCGAACTTGCGCGCGGAAATCAATTCGAATACGCTGCGGAACCGGGAATCGGTGATACTTGCAGTCGCGCATCTCCCGCAAGCAGTCAGTCGTCATTTGCAGAGATCCATGGAGTTTTCTCTCCAGCCCGTCATCAACGCCACAGGCGTGATTCTGCACACCAATCTTGGCCGCGCCCCGCTAGCCGAGTCGGCTATCAAGCGCATCGTTGAAATTGTGGGCGGGTACTCTAATCTTGAATTTGATATCTCTGCCGGCGAACGCGGCAAGCGCGATGTCCATGTGGAGCGCCTGTTTTCCCGGCTGCTCAATCAGGAGAACGTCACTGGTATTCGCACCGTTGTGGTCAACAATTGCGCCGCGGCTGTGATGTTGGCCTTGAATACATTGGCTGAAGGCGGCGAAGTCATTGTCTCGCGCGGTGAGTTGGTGGAGATTGGCGGATCATTCCGCGTGCCTGATGTGATGGCCAAATCAGGAGCGATTTTGCACGAGGTTGGCACCACCAATCGCACTCGCCTGGCCGACTACGAACGAGCCATCAACGAGAAGACAAGGTTGTTACTGCGGGTGCATCGTTCTAACTTTGCCATCATTGGCTTTACAGAGCAGCCGTCACTTGAGGAACTGGCAGCGCTGGGCCGGAAGCACAACATTCCGGTAATGGAAGATCTGGGTGGGGGCGCGATGGTCCCACTCCGCGGCCTGGGCGTGAATGAGAGCGGCGTTATGGACAGCCTGCGCGACGGAGTAGACTTGGTAACCTATAGCGGCGACAAAATGCTCGGAGGCCCTCAAGCTGGGCTGCTTAGCGGGCGGGAAGCGCTAATCACCCAAGTTCGCTCCAACCCGCTTTTCCGCGCATTACGCGTAGACAAACTGACTTATGCCGCGCTTGAAGCCACTCTTATGGAGTACGTTCGCCAGGACCTCGATGCTATTCCGTTCCTTCGAATGGTACGGATGCCCGCCGACGAAATCCAGAGGCGTGCTTGTGCGCTCCAGGAAAAGCTGAAGGGCGCAGCCCATCTCAAGACTGAAATCATTGCCGGTGAGTCGCTGATCGGCGGTGGCTCCGCCCCGACTTCCACCCTGCCAACTTTCCTGCTGGCCGTCACCGCCAGCAACCTTAGCGCCGATGAGCTTGCGGCTCGGTTGCGTGGTCAAACTCCATCGATCATGACGAGAGTGGAAGACGGCCGCGTACTGCTTGATTTCAGGACCGTCTTCCGCCTCGAGGAGGACGATGAGGTTGCTCGCGCGCTGCGTAGTATCGCTGGTTAGCCCGATTGCCGGCGCGGCCTTTGCACCTTAATATTTCCCGGATGCCTTCTTACATTGACTGGGTACGCGCATTTTGCCTCTCGCTGCCTCACGCCACCGAGGACGTGCAGTGGGAACACAATCTGCTCTTCCGCATTGCGGGCAAGATGTTTTGTGTTGCCAATCTTGAGCCGGGGTTGAGTCCCACCAAGATCGCTTTCAAGTGCACGCCGGAAAAATTTGCTGAACTGGTGGAAGTGGAAGGCATTATTCCCGCGCCCTACATGGCGCGCAATCACTGGGTCGCAATCCTGGAAATGGACGCGTTGCGCCAGCCCGATCTAAAAGAGCTGATTCGCAACTCGTATCAACTTGTGTTGGAAAAGCTGCCAAAGAAGGCGCAGGCTGCACTCAGCGCCAAGCCCTCCACAAAGGCCCGCGAGCCTAAACCGCTGCGGGCTGTGAAGCATCGGAGGTAATCATCTCCACTGCTTGTCGAGCAGATTTGATGCAATCGGGAACGCCAATTCCGTGAAACGAATTGCCGATGATGTGGAACCCGGGCATCTGCGCCACGATCTTCTCCATTTCAGCCACGCGCTCCAGATGTCCGGTTTCATATTGCGCCATGGCGCGGTCCCAGCGGAAAGTGCGGATAAGCTTCGGACGGCTTTCCAGGCACAGAATGCTTTTGAGCTCCTGCTGCGCCATCGTGGCGAAATCATCATCGCTATAGCTGAGCAGTTCGGGCATGCGTGAGCTGGAAAAAAAACAGCGCAATAGCTTTGTTCCTTCGGGGGCGCGATGAGAAAACTTTTTGTGCACAAACGTGCAGGCCATGATCTTGCGGCTTTCAGACCGCGGCGCCAGAAAACCGTGTCCGGCTGGCAGCTCAGCATTGTCATAAGCGAGCGCGACAGCAACTGAAGATGTGTACTGAATCTTGCCGAGCCCCTCGACCAAAGCCGGGTGAAATTGACGCAACATCGTAGCAGCAGCGGGCGCAGGGACAGCCAGCAGCACAGACTGAAATCTCTCGGTGATGCCGCTTGCTTCCACCTGCCAGTCGTCGTTTACAGGTCGCACCGTCAAATTTTGCTGTGTGAGACGTATAGAGGATTTTGGCAGGGCTGCAACCAATCCCTCTGCCATCTGCTGCATGCCATTTTTCAGTGAGGTGAAGAGCGGCTGCGGCTTCGCGCCGAGCTTTGCGGTTGCGCGGAGGCGCGCTTTAGCTTTTAAAGTGGCCCGCACCAGGCTGCCGCTCTCACGCTCCATCTCAGCAAAGCGCGGCAGCACGGCGCGCAAGCTTAAATTCTCGGCATTTCCACCATAGACGCCTGCGAGCAGCGGTTCGGCGATGCGATCCACCATCTCCTGGCCAAAATGGCGTCGCACAAATTCGCTCACTGATTCGTCGCCTGCTCCGCTTGATCGACGAGAAAACAATTCCGCCGCCATGGCCGCTTTTGTCCTGAAGGAAAAAAGCGGAGTTGTAACCATGGGCCAGATGCGCGTCGGCACCATGAACTCCAGCCCTTGAGGAATGGGGACGAGCCGGCCCTTAACCAAGATGTAAGTCTTGCGTTCGCTGTCATTCGAAAAGATGAGTTGTGAGGCAAGTCCAAGCTCAGTGCAGAGCCGGGTCGCGTCCGGCTTAGCGGTAAGAAAAGAATCTGGTCCAGCTTCAAGAACAAAGCCATCGCGATGCTCGGTCTGAATCACACCGCCCAAGCGGTCAGATTTCTCAAATAGCACCCACTGAAGCTGGGCGCCACGCTGCCGCGCTTTCTCCAGATAGTAAGCCGAGGTGAGACCGGCGATGCCGCCACCGATGATAGCTATTCGCTTCATGCCAGGGAGATGATACCCGCGGCCCGGGCCAGCTCGGTTGAAGCCAATTTAGTTAATGCAGCGATGAACGTGGCCGAGGTATTCAGCGATTGCGGCCGCCACATTTTAAGCCCTTGTTCGGCGGCAAATTGACGGAAGCCTATGTCCACGTCATAAAGCACTTCCACGTGATCGCACACAAATCCGATTGGAGCAATTACCACGCCCTGGTGTCCCTGCTTC
Source organism: Candidatus Angelobacter sp. (assembly GCA_049802395.1). Classification (GTDB taxonomy): domain Bacteria; phylum Acidobacteriota; class Terriglobia; order Terriglobales; family Acidobacteriaceae; genus Angelobacter. The sequence goes on along the minus strand of JBARMK010000104.1, from coordinate 23,474 downwards.
CTGACTTCGAGCAAGGCTCTTTCCACGGTTGGCCCCAGCCACGGGCCGCCGGACATTCCCTGGCTTTGAAAAGCGAAGTGCTGCAACTCAGGCGTAAGCCCAGTAGTTTTATTGCCGACAAGACGGGCTGTTTCCTTGGCCTGCTTTTCGTACGGATCACCGGTTTGGATGGTGCGCATGGGGACGCTGTGCGCTGTAAAGATGACCGGCACGGCTGTGCCAATTTCGTCGCTCGCCTGTCGCCAAACCGGCGCAAGATTTTCCGCAAAGGCCTGGATCAGCAACGGATGATCATGCCACGACTCAAGAAAATGAAGCGAGATCCCGGGCTTGAGTTCCGCTAGCAGAGCCTTGCGATAAAGGCCCACGCTCGTGGAGGAATTCTGCGGCGCCAGGCAGATAGCAACAACCTGGTCAATGCCCTTTACTGCCATTTCGCGCACGGCATCAGCGATAAACGGCTTCCAGTTGCGCATACCGACATAAACAGGCACCCCGAGCTTGCGTTGCAGGCCTTCCGCCTGCTGCATGGTGATTACTGTCAGAGGAGACTTGCCGATCAGTGAGTAACGATGCGTTACCTCCTGCATTACCGCGTCCGGAACCGGCCGTCCGGCGGTGAGGTATCTCATGAATGCGGGAACGTCGGCGGGAGAATCAGGGCTGCCATGGGCAAGCAGCAGGATCGCCAACTTTTGACCGTTCATCGGTCTGCTCCAGCAGAAGAGTATCTTGGGCTCAATTCTCTAACAAAATTCACCAGCGCGCGAACATTTTCTACGGGTGTATCCGGCAGGATTCCATGGCCCAGGTTAAAGATGTGGCCGGGACGCCCTGCGGCCTGGCGCATGATCGCCTCCGTACGCTGGCGCAATGTTTTCTGGCCGCTGAATAGCAGAACGGGATCAAGATTGCCCTGCACCGCACCCTCAAACTCCAGACTTTGCCACGCCCGGTCCAGAGGAAACCTCCAGTCCACGCCGATTACGTGAGCACCTGTTCCTTTCATGGAAGGCAGCAGAGTCGCGGTATCGGTCCCGAAGTAAATGATGGGAACACCGGTTTTCTTCAGCCGCTGCACGAGGTCGGTGGAAAAAGGAAGAACATACTGGCGGTAATCCTCCACGCTAAGACAGCCCACCCAGCTATCAAAGATCTGGAGTACATCAGCGCCGGCGGTGACCTGCTCCGCGGCATACGCAGCCAGCACTTCCACCAGTTTACGCATAAGCATTTGCCAGGCCGCGGTCTCGGTGTACATCATTTTCTTAGTGTGAATGTAATTGCGAGAGCCGCCGCCCTCAATCATGTAGCTGGCCAGGGTGAAGGGAGCGCCGCAAAAGCCGATCACCGGCAGCTTATTGCCGAAATGTTTAACGACGCGGCGCACCGATTCAGACACATAGCCAAGTTCGGCGCTTCGATGGGTCACCAGCGCGTCAATATCCTTCTGGGCGCGCAGCGGACGTTCAATGACCGGGCCTTCGCCGGCTTCAAAGCGGAACGGCATGCCCATCACTTCCAGGGGCAGCAGCAGGTCGGCAAAGATGATGGCCGCGTCCACATCCAGCTTTTCCGCGGCGGTGATGGTGACCTCAGCCGCGATTTCCGGCGTTTTGCAAATCTCCAGGATCGAGTGGTGTTTGCGTACAGCGCGGTATTCGGGCATGTAGCGGCCAGCCTGGCGCATGAGCCAGATTGGTGTCACATCCACAGGCTCGCAGCGGCAGGCGCGGACAAATCTTGAATTTGGCGCAGACATTTCGTCTCTTAAATCTACCATGGAGGTACCAAGCCCAATGAAGGACGATTTTCCTGCGGCTCTTGGGTCTAGTTGATTGACCCATTTTCTTTGGCCGGGTCGCATTATGGTAGGTTAACCGGGTGAAAAAAGTCTTGCTTTCATGGAGCAGCGGAAAAGACAGCGCTTGGGCGTTGCACGTGTTGCGTCAGCAGGGCGAATTTGAAGTCGCTGGGCTACTGACAACGATCAATTCAGCCTTCGATCGAGTGGCTATGCATAGCACGCGAAGGATATTGGTGGAACTCCAGGCCGCGGCAGCCGCGCTTCCATTGATGACCATTCCCCTTCCCTGGCCTTGCTCAAATGCCGAGTATGAAACTACCCTGAAGTGTGCATGCGATCAAGCTCTGGAGCAGGGCTTCAGTGGCATCGCTTTCGGCGACCTATTTCTGGAAGACATTCGCGCATACCGGGAGCAGCAGCTCAAAGGCACCGGTCTGGAACCGCTTTTCCCAATCTGGGGCAGAGCTACGGACAAACTTGCGCGCACCATGATCAAGTCCGGCCTCAAGGCCAAGCTCGTGTGCGTCGATCCTAAACAGCTGAACCCAGCTTTTGCCGGACGCGACTTCGATCTCCAACTTCTCAGCGAACTGCCGCATGGAGTTGATCCTTGCGGAGAGAATGGAGAATTCCACTCTTTTGTTTATGCAGGCCCCATGTTCAGCGGGGAAATGCGGATACGAACTGGAGAGAGAGTCGAGAGAGACGGATTTAACTTTTGCGACGTGCTACCAGCTGATCATCAAGAAGATAGCGAGTGCGCGCTCCGGCCCTTCGGTAGCGCACAGTCCAATTAGAATTCTGTAACCTATGCCTTATTTTTGAAAAACAGAAGAGACACAAGGCTTTGTGCTGTTGATTAGTCGAAGTAAAACTTTTCTTATTATGCATATCCAGCGAGGTACACGTCCTTTTACGCGTTAAGATGTGCTTACTGTCAGGTGAGGTATACGTACCTTTCAGGAAAACGATGTTTCTGTATGCACCGTTTTCGCTGTCCGAAGCGGGCGTTTGAAAATTAATGTTCTTCTAGTGGGTCCTCGAAAGTCATGCTCCAGCCGCGGTCGTCAGGAAAACTTATCAGAATCCTTCTGCTGGAAGATGATCCACTTGACGCCGAACTCTGCCTGCGCAAGCTTGAATCGTCTGATCTGAACTTTACGATCAAGAGCGTGAGCAGCGCAGATCAGTTCAAGCTTGAGATCGGCTCCAATCGATACGATATAGTGCTGGGCGACTACCGCCTGCCTAGCTTGACCGGTCTGGATGCAGTGCGCTGGTTACGCGCTTCGGGATTGACTCTCCCATTTATTCTGGTGACTGGGACACTGGGCGACGAATTGGCGGTTGAATGCATAAAAGAAGGCGCTAATGACTATGTGCTGAAAGACAAGATGGAACGGCTGCCTTTTGCAATCCTTCGTGCGCTGGAGGAAGGCGAGTTGCGCACGCAACGCGACCAGGCAGCTCGCGAGCTGCGGCAATCGGAACAAAAGTATGCTTCCATAGTTCAAGGCGCGCCTTACGGCATCTTTCGCGCTGATGTCCAGGGGCACATCCTAGTGGCTAACCCCGCCCTGATTGGCATGTTGGGATATCAATCTGAGGCGGAGGTTCTTGGTCTGAATATAGAAGCAGATGTCTACGTGAATCCACGGGACCGGCACGACATAATGAAAAAAGTCGAGTCGGGCAAACTTTTTCCGCGTCCTGAAGTGAAGTGGCGGCGCAAGGATGGCAGCACCATTATCGTGCGTTTGGAAGGCCGCCAGCTTGAAACTGATGGCGGGCCGGTGATGTACGAAGCATTTGCGCAGGACGTCACGGAGCAGCGCATAATGGAGCAGCAGTTTCAGCAGGCGCAAAAAATGGAGGCCATCGGACGGCTCGCCGGCGGCGTGGCCCATGACTTCAACAATCTTCTGATGATCATCCGTGGATGCGCGGAGTTATTGAAGTACCATAAGACCGAGCCGGAAAAAATCGGCGCCTACATCACGCAGATAGATGATGCGACCGCCATCGCTGCTTCCGTGGTGCAGCAATTGATGGCGTTCAGCCGCAAGCAGGTTCCGGAGAGAAGCGCACTCGACTGCAATGCGGTACTGCGGGACTTGCGCAAGATGCTGCCGCGCCTGCTAGGAGAGGACATTAAGATTGTTTTCACTCCGGGACAAACTTTAGGCCGGATTTCCGCAGACCGCTCACAAATTGAACAGATCATCCTCAACCTCGCAGTCAATGCTCGCGACGCCATGCCCGAGGGAGGCGAACTGCTGATTGCGACCACCAATGTCTATGTGCACACGCCGCAAATTGAGCGGCCAGGAATTGAGTTGGCGCCCGGTTCATACGTGCTGCTCTCAGTGGCCGACAGTGGGACCGGCATATCTCCTGATATCCAATCGCACATCTTCGAGCCGTTTTTCACCACCAAGGAGCGAGGCAAAGGTACCGGCTTGGGGCTGGCAACGGTTTACGGCATCGTTAAAGAGAGCCAGGGACATATCCTGGTGGAGAGCGCGCTCGGCAAGGGCACCACTTTTAATATCTATTTCCCCGTTATGGCAATATCTAAGGAGCCGTCTCCGCCGGCCCTGAGTGTTCCCGTGGTCCCGGGGGGCTCCGAGACGATCTTGCTGGTTGAAGATGAAGCCGCTCTGCGGGAAATTACCGGCGAATATCTTCAGTCGCGCGGATATCGCGTGCTCACGGCCAGCAATGGCTTGCAGGCGCTGGAAATTTGCCGGACCCACGAAGAACCAATTGACATTCTGCTGACCGACATCGTAATGCCCGGAATTCCCGGCCCAGAGCTTGTAAAATCCGCGCTGGATATGCGCCCCAGCCTGCGCGTGATCTATGTTTCCGGTTATGTCGACCGAGGTATCGAGACCGTCGCGATGGAACAGAACGCCGTCATCCTAAAAAAACCTTATAGCCTGGCCGATCTGGGACGCCAAATCCGGTCGGCGGCATCGGCCCCGATGGCGTGAATCTCACGGCCAATGTTCCTCATTCAATTTGCCGATTTTTTTGTTCGAGAGCGTTAGACTAAGTGACTTTCCGGTAGTGGTGCAGTTTGAACTGGCCCACTACAGATTTTCCCCACGGTAGTTCCTAATGGGCGGCACGCTGATACAATACTTGCAGCCCGCAATTCACCGGAGAGGTGGCCGAGTGGCTGAAGGCGGCGGTTTGCTAAACCGTTATAGGGGCTAACACTTCTATCGGGGGTTCGAATCCCCCCCTCTCCGCCAGTTAGAGATTCCTCTAAGCCATCTTATATCAATTAGTTGCGGGTAATTTTTTCGCCTTGGGGCGAAAGCGCGTGTGCAATACGTGTGTTTTTTTGACGCTCAATTCAGCAGGAAGCGCAAGAACGCACAAGTTGATCGAAGAAATTGCGTTTCACTGATTCGCCTCGAAGAATGCCTTTGCGAAGCCAGGCGGAGTAATCGCCTCGTTTCCTTCCGATTTTTTACACGACCTTGTCGTATGTAATCTTTGATAATGGTCTGATCCTCTTGGAAAATCGGCCGCTCTGGGAAATTGAATCTGCCCCACAGCAAGGTCTTCTTGTGATAATTTTCTCCGAACTCCGAGGGATCGAACTGCCATCTCGGCTCACCCAGAAACCTACGCAACTTGCCGGGAGGGTTTTCAACACACCAAAATTTGGGACTGCTCTCGTAAATAATGCGGAGATTTTTGATCAGGATTTGGGCATGCAGAAGAACGAACTCCCTTGACCGCTCTTTCCAGCGGACATTAGCCATTATCCCCCAGCAGTCGCAAGGTGTAGCGCAGAGGATGCCGTAGGGCTTCAAGGCAATACACATCTTGACGACTTTCTCGTCAGTAACATCGTATTCAGGTAACGTAACAACCCTTACGTCATAGCCGGCGTCACGGTACGGCCTACTCCAAGATCCGGTGCCTCCGCACAAGTCGAGGATTATTTTATTGGAGTTCTCGTTCACTCCTAGTTTTTGTCATTGGTTGCGACATTTGTAGAGAAGGCGGGAAAAGCTGAAAACGCTTGATTGGTATGTTCTAATTGAAGCAGAGTCGCCGGAAAATTCAATATAGCTGTTATCCCCAGGAGTGTAGCGATGCCGAATGAAGACGATAAACGGCCTTGTACTTATCAGGGATGCAAAGGAACGCAAGTTTATAAATCCAACGCATCTCCCGCGGGATCACAAGCGGGCGTCGAGACGAAGAGCGGTCATATTGCGTGGGGCCGACAACGCGGACCGGGATGGATCTGCGACAAAGATCGCGAACACTTCGAGCGAGGTTAACCATGAAATACAAGCGCTTTGGAGTGCTAATTATTCTCCTTTATGCGGCTCTGGTATTTGGTCAGAGCTTCGAAGCGTTCAGTCTCAAGAGTGGCATGACGCCTGAGCAAGTTGCTAAGGCGTACCCAACTTACGAATTCCGTTGGGCTGAGCGAACCGGCTCTGGTTCGGGTTCGGCAATGCTAGTTAGAGCTGAAGAATATGACTTTGCCGCGAACCTGGTGTTTTGCAACAACTCGCTTGTTGGGCTGACTCGCAATATCGATCCAGATACAGATTTTGTCCGCTATGTCGAACAGCGCTTAAATCAATTTGGACAACCGCAGGTAAGTGTACGGAGAAATCCTTGGACGGGGCAGGGTGGCGGCGAGATTGAGACAATTGACTTCACGTGGGTTCATAACAATGTGAAAGACACGATCAGTTTTAGTCCTGAGGGGCGCACAGGGAGTGGGGAGCTGCGACACGTTCGTGGAGCATCGGTTGGTTTTTTCCTCTTGACCAGTTCGTGTATGGCAAAGAACAAGCACTAAAGCTTTTCGAAATCCCGTGTGTGTATTACGTGTGTGGAAACCGCGAAAGTAGCGTTTTATGCGTTTTGAGCGTCTCGAAGAATCAATAAGTTACGTGTTTTCAATAAGCCCCAGTAATTCGAATCCCCCCTCTCCGCCAGCCAGTCTGCAGCCAGAGAATCTGTCTCTCAACTTTCCCACAAAGGCCCGCTTCAGGGCCTTTGTGGCTGTTTTTTGCGCCCAATCTAATCCAGGGAGAAGCGTCAGGCCCAAGGTCGACGTCATCTTCTCTCGCCATCACTGTGTGCTTCCGTTTGGAGATTTGACAAAAGAACCAGCCGGGTGCGGGCAATGCCAACGCGCTTACCCACCCCGGCTGAGTGCTTGTCAAATCGCAAACATCATCCGCTGTCATTGCCCTGGAGGTCGCGCAGCCAATCATTCTCCTGCTGGTTGATCTGCTCGTCCGGGGACTTCTGCTCGTCTTGGCTTGTCTGGCGACGAATGGTGCAGGCCCGTTTTGGTCTTATTTTGCCGCCGTGACCTTCACCAATTTTTCTTCCGCCACCTTCGCTAATTGACCGTCGCGCAGGGCTAGCTGGCCTGGCACAATCGCCAAATCTCCCGGCTTGACACCGGAGACAATCTCCACATTCATGCCGTCGTTAAAGCCGACTTGAACGGGCGCCTTTTTTAGCTTGCCGTCATTGAAAATGAAAATAAACGAGTTTGTCTTCTCCTTGACGAGGGCTTCCGCCGGGAGCAACAGCGCGTCACTTTTCGTTTCAATGCCAATGCGGGCGTTGACGAGCATTCCCGGCTGCAATTTCATCCCGGGATTGGCCATTTGAGTTTCTGTCAACATTGTTTTCGTTGCCTTGTCCAGGGCCCAGTAAGCGCGGGTGACCGTCCCATCAAAGTGCTCGCCGGGAAAGTCGTCGGCCGTCCAGCGGATGGTTTGCCCAATCTTTACGCGCATTGCCTCGGTCTCGGGCACGGCAACTTGCATCCGCAATGTCTTGAAATCGGTGAGATTGACAATTGCCGCGGCTTCAGGGGTGCTCGCCGCGTTTGGCACGGGAATGTAAGCACCTGGGTCAACATAGCGCTTGGTAATAACCCCGCTGAAAGGCGCAGTCACGCGCGCATACTTCAGCATGGATTCGGTATATTGAACGTTGCCTTTGGCGACGGCTAGTTTGCCGCTGGCGACGCCTAGACGATTTTTGGCGGCTTCGGAATCGGCGGCCGTAGCTTCGCTCATCTGTTTGAACTCAGCCTGGGCCAGTTCCAACTCGGCTTTGTATTTGACAAGATTGGCCCGCAATTCCGGCACGTCGATGTCTGCAATCAACTCTCCGGCCTTCACTGAGTCTCCCTTGTCGACTGTGAGCTTTTCCAAATAGCCATCAACTTTGGCGAAAAGCGTGACCTCGTACAAGGGACGCACTTCTCCCGGTAAATTAATGAACCGGGAAACTTCGCCGCGATGCGGATGAACGCCGTTGACTTCCAGCGGTGTTTCTGCGGGTGGCTTTGTGTTGGCAAAAGAGGCCTGCTCCTCGCAGCCGCTAAGAGGCAACATGCAAACAACCAGAGCCAGGACCAGCAGATACTTTATGCCGGTTGATTGACGCACTTTGCCAGCGGCACGTGAGATAAACGCCGCAACCGGCTGCTGAAGGTTTTCATCGACATTGTTCGAATACTTCCAATCGCGCTTCTCAGTTCTCATATAATTCAACTCCTTCCACCGCGCATACAAAATTCAATTCTTTACACCCTGAAAGTGGCTGCTTTGCGGATCATTGGGATCAAGCGAGGCTGCACGCCGATGGCTGCGGTTTTGCACCACGGCAAAGACCGATGGCAGCACAAACAGCGTAGCGATTGTTGCAGCCGACAATCCGCCAACCACGGCGCGTCCCAGCGGCGCAGCCTGCGCGCCGGCCTCGCCCAGGCTCAACGCCATGGGCATCATTCCCGCCATCATTGCTGCGCTGGTCATAAGAATCGGACGCAAGCGGCTGCGCGCACCTTCCATGCCGGCATCCATCGCGTCCACGCCCCCAAGCCGGTTTTGTTCGGCAAAGGTCACCAGCAGAATTGCATTCGCCACGGCCACGCCCACGCCCATAATCGCGCCCATAAACGACTGGATGTTGAGCGTCGTATCAGTCAGCCACAGAGCCACAACCACGCCGGCCAGCACGGCCGGAACCGTTGAGACGACGATAAAAGACATTTTGAGCGACTGAAAATTGGCCGTCAGCAATAAGAAAATCGCCACCACAGCCAGCACCAGGCCGCGCGACAATCCGTCGAGCATTTCCTGCATCGGAACTACTTGCCCGCGCACTGCCACCGTGACGCCCGGCGGAGGCGGGCCGAGTTCGGCGATTGCGCGATTAACCTGCCGTGCCGCGCCAGCCAGGTCATCGCCAAATATATTTGCGCGGACTTTGATTAAGCGCTGCATGTTGTAGCGCTCGTATTCGCCCATCGCCGTCCCCTCAGTGATCTGTGCGATATTGCGCAGGGTTACATCCTTGAGCTTCTTCTCCGGATCTTTGGGTTTATGCTGAAGTACTGGAAGATTTCCGACATCCTCAAGCGAGGTCATTAATTTTTGCGGGATTTGTACCTGCACCTGGTAGGCGACGCCGCTGTTTGGATCCGCCCAGAAATTGAGATTCAAGAAACGACTCGACCACGTCGCGGGTACCAGCGCCTTGGAAACTTCTTTCATGTCAGGGCCGATGATTCCGGCGCGCTCGCGGTCCACTTTCACGTCCACGGTCGGATAATCCAGTGACTGGCCAAATTGCACATCGCGCAATACGGGGATGTCTTCGAGTTGCGCTTTGACCTTTTCAGCGAAGGCGCGGCTTGTGGCAAGGTCCTGCCCGCTTACGGCGACTTCAATGGGAGTGTCCGCGCCCAAACTCATGACGCGGCTGACGATGTCCGCTGGTTCAAACGAAAAGCTTGCGCCGGGCATCTGCGCGGCAAATTCCTGCCTGAGCTGCTCTTTTAATGTCTCCACTGGGATTTTTGCTCCGGGCTTTATCTGGACTTGCAAAACGCCTTCCTCCGGCCCGCCATTCCAGAGGTGAACAAAATTGATGGGAAAATTTGCGCCGTGAATGCCGATCAATCCCAGCGAGATGGACACATTCTCCGGGCCGACCTTTTTCTTGATCAAGTTCAGCGCTTTGAGAAAAACGGCTTCAGTGCCATCAATGTCCGTTCCCACGGGAGCGCGAAAACGCATTTGCAACTGTCCGGTATCCGTTTGCGGAAATATTTCAACGCCCAATCGTCTTCCGACAAAAACAATGATCGCGATGGCGCTTGCCAGGTACGCAACGACCAGTACCTTTCGCCACGGGGCGAGCTGTTGGAGAAGATCTGCATAAACGCCTTGGAATCGCGTGAATGCGCTTTCGTTTGTTTTCAATTGCTCGGCGGGATATTCACGCCCGCGCAGCAGCCACACTGAGAGAAGCGGCACCACGGTGCTGGAGAGAAAATAAGACCCGACCATGGAAAAGCCTACTGCCAGGGCAAGCGGCAAAAACATCGCTCGTGCCGCGCCGGTCATGAAAAGGGCGGGCGTAAACATTGCCAGGATGCAAAGCATCGCAAGCAGGCGGGGAATGCGCGTTTCGTCGGTGGCATCCAGCGCGGCGCGGGCAAGCGTTTTGTCCCGGGTCAAGTGAACGTGGATGTTCTCCAGGCAGACGGTCGCCTCGTCAACCAGAATTCCAACAGCCAGGGCGAGGCCGCCGAGGGTCATGAGGTTAACCGTGTGTCCGGCGAGCCGCAGCGCAAGCATTGCCGCCATCAGCGAAACCGGGATATTGATGATGACAATGATTGCGCTGCGCCAATCGCGCAAAAAGATGAGGATCATCAGCCCGGTGAGGACCGCTCCGAGGCCGCCTTCCTGGATCAAGCCGGTCAGCGCGCGATTCACATAGACCGATTGGTCAAATTCATAACTGACGTGTACGTCCGAAGGAAGCACGCTCTGGAATTTTGGGATGTTCTTTTTTACAAGATCGACGACCGCCAGGGTGGAAGCGTCCGCGCGCTTCGTCACCGGGATGTAAACCGTGCGGCGTCCATTGACGAGCGCGTAGCTGGTTACAATGTCCGCGCCGTCCAGGACTTGCGCAACGTCGCGGACGAAAACCGCCGGATATACGCCTGTGTGAATTGGGACAGCTTCAAGGTCTTTGACGTTGCGCGGAATGGAATTGAGCGGGACCATCGGATATTTCCCGCCCATCATCATGTTGCCGGAAGGGCTAATGAGATTGGCCTGCGTGATGGCATCGACGACTTCGTCAGGCGAGATTTTGTAGGAGTACATCCGGTCGGGATCGATGTTGACAACGATTGTGCGTGCGCTGCCGCCAAAGGGCGGCGGGGCGGAAACGCCGGGGAGTGTCGCGAAGAGCGGTCGCACCAGGTTAAGCGCGGCGTCCTGCATTTCAGTGACTGAGCGCGTTTCGCTGGAGAAAACCAGTTGGCCCACGGGCACGCTGCCGGCGTCGAACCGCGTGATGAATGGGGGCAACGTGCCGGCGGGCATAAACGCGCGCGCCGCATTCACGTACGCCACGGTCTCTGCCATCGCCTGAGACATGTCGGTGCCTGAATGAAACTGCAGTTTGATGATCGCCGCGCCTTGAATGGATTTCGATTCAATGTGCTCAATACCGGCAACGTAGAGGAAATGATATTCGTAGTAGTAGGTCAGGTACCCTTCCATCTGGGCTGGGTCCATTCCGCCGTAAGGTTGCGCGACATAGATCGTCGGAATGCCGAGCGTGGGAAAAATGTCCTTGGGCATCTGACGCCATGAGAGAACGGAAACCAGCGCCACCGCGATCACCACCACGATAACGGTGAAGGGACGCCGCAATGCAAATTGAGGGAGATTCATGCGGGACCTCGGTTTGACAGTATTTTCATGGCTCCACCGATACGCCGCGGCGGTGACTGTACTTTTGCACGTGAGCGAAGATGGCAGGCAGCACAAACAATGTAGCTATGGTCGACGCCCCAAGGCCACCAACCACCGCGCGGCCAAGTGGCACCATTTGCCTGTCAGCATCGCCCAGCCCGATCGCCAAAGGCAACATTCCGGCAATCATCGCCAGGCTTGTCATCAAAATGGGCCGCAGGCGGCTGCGCGCGCCTTCTTCGGCTGCTTCAGCCGCTGTTGCGCCGCTGATTCTCGCGCGTTCAGCGAAAGTCACCAGCAAAATGGCATTCGCGACAGCGACTCCCAGAGCCATGATCGCGCCCATGAAGGAGTCAAGATTGATGGTCGTATGCGTCAGCCATAAGGCCAGGGCCACGCCAGCCAAAGTCGCCGGGGCGGTGGACATTACAATGATTGACAACTTGAGCGATTGAAAATTTGCGGCCAGCAGCAGAAAAATGGCGGCGACGGCAATCATCAGGCCCTGCCTCAATCCGTCGAGCATTTCCATCATTGGAGCAACTTGACCTCGCAGGGTCACGCTGACACGGGCGGGAGGCGTGCCTAATTCAGCGATTGCCTTGGCGACCCGCCGCGCAGCGGTGCCAAGGTCCTCGTTAGAGATGTTGGCGCGGACGGTCAAGGTCCGCTGCATATTGTAGCGGTCGTATTGGCTCATCTCTGTGCCTTGGCTGATGCTGCCAAGGTTGCGCAAGAGAACGGATTTCATTCCGGCTGCTTCCATGACGGGCAGGTTGCCGACGTCCTCAAGCGAGGTGGTGAGCCGTTGCGGAATCTGAGTTTGGACTTGATACGCAATTCCCGTGCTGGGATCAGCCCAGTAGTTGGGAATCTCAAACCGGCTAGACCATGTTGCGGGCACCAATGCGCGCGAAACCTTCGCCATCGTCGGGCCAATGATTCCCGCCCGCTCGCGGTCCACGGTCACTTTGACAGTTGGATAATCAAGCGACTGCGAATATTGGACGTCGTCCAGGGTTGGAATCGCCTCCAGCTTGGATTTAACCTTGTCAGCGAAGGCGCGATCGGCGGCGATATTAGGGCCGCTCACGGCCACTTCAATGGGGGTTGACACGCCCATGCTGGTCACGCGGCTGATCAAATCAGCGGGCTCGAAGGAAAAACTTACGTCTGGGATTTGCGCCGCGAACTGTTGACGAAGTTTATCCTTCAAGTCTTCACTGTGTTTGGTTGCGCCATCCGCCAACTGGATTTGCAGGACCCCTTCTTCCGTCCCGCCGTCCCAGAGATAGAGGTAGTTGATCGGATAGCTTGAGCCGTGAAGCCCGACGAAACCCAGCGACAATCGTACGTTCTCGGCGCCAACAGTAGTTTTGACAACATCGAGCGCCTTTAAAAGCGCCGCCTCCGTCCCGTCAATGCTTGTTCCGGGCGCGGCGCGCAAACGCACTTGCAATTCACGTGACTCAACGCGCGGGAACATTTCCGCTCCCAGAAGCCTGCCAATGCAAACAATCACTGCTATCGTGCCGCACAGATAGGCAAAGATGAGCAATCCATGCCGCCGCTCCAGCTTTCGCAGCGCCGAGGCATAGCGATCTTGCCACAGCCTCCACCGCGAACCAGAAAAGGACCCTTTGTAAACACGCGACATCCAAACCATCAAGACCGGCACAAGTGTGCTGGAAAGAAAGTAGGAGGCAACCATTGCAAACCCGACCGCCAACGCGAGCGGCAGAAACATTGCCTTAGCTGCGCCTGTCATGAAAAGGGCAGGAGTAAACATCACCAAAATACAGAGCATCGCAAGAAGGCGGGGGCCGGTAGTCTCCCTGGTAGCATCCAAAGCGGCGTGCGCAACGGATTGCCCGCGGGCGAGGTGAACGTGGATGTTTTCCAGGCAGACGGTCGCTTCGTCAACCAGAATTCCAACGGCAAGCGCGAGTCCGCCCAAAGTCATGAGGTTGATTGTCTGTCCGCCGATCCACAACGCCAGCACTCCGCTCATGAGCGAAATTGGGATGTTCACCACGACCACCAGCGCGCTGCGCCAGTCACGCAGAAAGAGAATGACCATCAATCCCGTCAATAGTGCGCCGAGGCATGCTTCCCATGGCAGCTCGGCCAAAGCCCTTGTCACCACGGGCGACCGGTCCAACTCGAAACTGACTTTCATGCCCGGAGGGAGAACGCCCTGAAATTTTGCAAGATTTTCCCGCACTTCGCGCGCGACGGCCAGCGTGGAAGCGTCGGCGCGTTTGGTCACCGGAACGTAAATGGCGCGCTTTCCGTTCACAAGCGCGTAGCAGGTTACGATATCTGAATCGTCCTGGACATCGGCGACGTCGCGAACAAAAACGGGCGGGTACTCGCCGCCGCGAACGGGCGCAGCGCTGAGATCATCAATGTTGCGCGGGACCGAATTGACCGGCACCAACGGATATTTCCCCTCCTTCATGATGTTTCCAGAAGGGCTTACGACGTTGGCTTCAGCAATGGCCTGCGCTACTTCATCGGGCGACATGTGATAGGACTTCAGGCGCTCCGGCTTCAAGTTGACGACAATGCTGCGCGCGTTGCCGCCGAATGGCGGCGGCGCGGAAACGCCGGACAATGTAGAGAGCAGGGGGCGCACGCGATTGAGCGCGGCATCTTGCATTTCCGTGATCGAGCGCGTGTCGCTTGAAAAAACCAGGTATCCGGTTGGCACGCTGCCGGCATCGAAGCGCGTGATGAGCGGCGGCACGGTGCCCGGAGGCATGAATGACCGCGCGCGATTCACGTACGCCACCGTTTCCGCCATCGCCTGAGACATGTCCGTGCCGGGATGGAACTGGAGCTTCATCAACGCCGCCCCTTGAATGGATTTCGATTCCACGTGTTCAATGCCGGTAAGGTAAAGAAAGTGATACTCGAAAAAATAAACTAGATAACCTTCCATCTGCGCTGGGTCCATCCCGCCGTAAGCCTGCGCTACATAGATTGTTGGAAGATTAAATTCCGGGAAAATGTCTTTAGGCATTTGCAGCCACGCCAGTGTTGACGCAAGCGCAATGGCAATCACCATCACAACTATGGTGAGCGGACGCCGCAAGGCTGCTTGGGGGAGGTTCACAAGGGGCTCTGAAATTCGGGCGGAGTGTAGCATGGCCTATTGCGGTCGGACTATTAATTGGAATAGTTTTGGGGTTTCCATAATGGGAAACAATGTTTCCACAATGGGAATCAATGAATTGCTAAAGGATTTTTCTAAGATAACTTGTTGGCTAGCTTTATAAATCCCTTTAATCCCACCAAAACAAGAAAGCTTATATAGTGGAAAACAATCTTTTGGAGTAGCGAGCGATCTGTAATCATCATTTTTTTAGACATATTAGAACAAGCCAATGGAGGGCTTGTTATATAGGTAAATTCGCTTAGCCATAACAAAAACGGAACAACAGCATAAAATCCTTATATCCCGTGATGCTACGAAAAATTATTCCATTTTCGAAAAATACCGGCCCTATTTATCCATGCGAGTTCCATTATGGAACTTAATTATTACTTTGGTTTGTCTAAGAGATAGATAAATCTTTGCGCTGTATGGCCTATAGCTTCTAATGACTCCGCCGACCATAAAAATCAGTCCAACAAGCGCTCGCTGAAATAAGGTTTCTCTAATTTATCGAGTTGCTGTTTGCGGAGGTTCTTTGAGCGATACTCAATACAAATCGCAAAGGAAAACGGCGCAACAATCGGGCCAAAAAATCCTTCTTGTCGATGATTCCAGCACCACCCTGCTTATCGAAGAGATGACGCTCAGGGAGCACACTCAATATGATCTGGTGACGGCGCGGGACGGCGAAGAAGCCGTTGAAAAGGCGATTGCCGAGCAGCCGAACCTGATCCTGATGGATGTAATCATGCCCAGGATGAATGGATTTGACGCCTGCCGCGAGATGCGGAAGCACGCGGCCTTGCGAAAAGTTCCCATCATCATGGTCACCAGCCGGGGCGAGTCGTGCAACGTGGAACAGGGATTCGAGAGCGGTTGTAACGACTATCTCACCAAACCAATCAACGGCGCCCAACTGGTTGAAATAGTCAACGGCTATCTGGTGGCCCAAGGAAAGAGCGAATGATTTCTAAACCCGAATCGCCATGGAATCCGCGAAATATTCCGCAGGCAGACCTTGCCGGCCTGGAGCGTGATCTGCGGCAACTCTCACTGCGGTATATGAGGCAATCCGTGGAGCTTCCGCTGAACCACCAGGACCAGGCGATAAGGGCAAAGCTTTACGCCGCTGCCAATGCGCTGCAACAGGCGGTAAGGGAAGGCATGGTTGCGGACGCTATTTTTGAGATAGGTTCAAACCTGCTTGGCTGCGAACAGATGGCGCTGGTTAGGTGCGAACAGCATGACCGCATAGCTTTTGCCGGTTCCGTTGGGTTCAATCCAAGGCAGGTTGAGGCGATACGGCGGAACGCAAAACGAATTCTCGAAGAAGCTCCCGAGGATTCCATCTACATCAAGAATGGGGCCGAAGACCGGTCTTTTCTGTCGTCGCTCGGCATCACCGCTCGCATACCGTTTCGGCTGGATAGCGCAACGAAAGGCGCCATCATTTTGTTCGATCTGCTTCCGCAACGCAACGGTCTGGATTCAGGAGACCGGGAACTGCTGAAACTGCTTTGCGCCTATGCCGGGCCTTGTCTGGCGACCAACAAAACAAAGCATCAGGAAACTTGTGGATGGGTGCAGCTATGAAAACGGCAGCTATGGAAACAAGTGAGTTTGCAAAAGCGCCCCATACAGAGCTCTATCTGCATCCGGGACAGACTTACATTTCAGCGGAGCCTGCGCAGATATCCATGATTCTGGGTTCTTGTGCGGGCGTGTGTCTTTATGACCGCCGCCAGGCCATCGGCGGAGCAACACATTACATGTTGCCGCAGTGGGAGGGACCAGGCTCCCCATCCACTCGTTATGGGGATGTCGCCCTCGATGTTCTGCTCAAGCAGTTTCAGATTCATGGAAGCAATCCCAGGGACCTGGAAGCCAAGGTTTTTGGAGGCGCGTGCATGTTTGAGGCTTTTCGCGCCGAAAATGGAAGCGAGGACCACATTGGTTCGCGCAACATCCAAATGGCGCTCCAGACTTTTTCACAGCTTGGAATTATCATTGCCGCCAGGGACACCGGCGGTGAGAACGGGCGCAAAATCAAAATGCAAAGTCACACCGGTTCGGTGGCTGTTTCTGTAATCAGGAACTCATAATGGAAATTCAACGCGACGTCATATTAAAAAATTTTCTGGTTGAGTCCGAAGATGGGCTCAGCATGATGGAGCAATCCATTCTGGAACTGGAGCTCCATTCCGGTGACAGCGAAGCAATTCAAAGCATCTTCCGTGTCGTTCATACCATGAAAGGCAATGCCAGCCTTTTGGAGATTGAAGGTCTGCTGGCTTTTACGCACACTGCGGAGGACCTGCTGGACCAGCTTCGAAACGGCAAGTTGTCCGTCACACCCGAGATCATTACTCTCCTGCTCGATCTGGTGGACGCTCTCAGGCAAATGGTAGCCATGGCAGGCCAGGGCAAGGATGAAACTGGCCCCGGCGCAAAGGACATTCTGGCCAGAATCTCCCACCATCTGACGTCGGACGGAAAAACCGGAAAAGGCCCGGGCCAAGCCACGGACGGCCAACGTCCGTTTTCCAACCCCGAAGCCGCGCCAGCCGCGGGTCAAACTCCATACAAAGCGGCGCGAACGTTGCGCGTGGATGTGGCGAAACTGGATCGGCTGCTCGATCTGGCAGGTGAACTCACGATCGCGCGCGGGCGTGTGGCCCAGATGTTGGAAACAAAAGAAGAAATCAACCTTGAAGAGTTGCGCGATGCGCACAGCTTTGCTGATGGCCTGCATTATGAGCTTCAGGACACCATTCTGAAAGCGCGGATGGTTCCGGTGGGGCCGCTGTTGCACCAGTACAACCGTACCGTGCGCGATCTGGCAAACTCTCTGGGCAAGATAGCCCAGCTTCGCATTGAGGGAGAAGACATCGAGGTCGATACCTCGGTCGTCGAATATCTCAAGGACCCGCTGATGCACATGATCCGCAACGCCCTGGATCATGGCATTGAACCACCCGCCAAGCGCAAAAAGCGCGGTAAGTCTCAGACAGGCACGATCACGGTCCGCGCTGCTCGCGAGGGCCGAAACATCGTCATCGAGGTGACTGATGACGGCGCAGGATTGGACAGGCAAAAAATCATTGAAGTGGCCCAGAAGAAAGGGCTGGTCGCAGAGCCACAAAAGTTACCAGCGCAGGAGATCTATCAATTGATCTTTGAGCCCGGTTTCACCACGGCCGCCCAGGTCAGCGACATGTCCGGGCGCGGAGTTGGCATGGATGTAGTCCGGCGCAACATCCAGACGCTGCGCGGCAGCGTGCATGTTACCAGCCAGCCGGGCGTGGGAACCACAGTGCGGATCCGGCTGCCGCTCACGCTGGCCATCATTGAAGGTTTTGGCGTGGGTGTGGGCAATGAGACCTATGTCATTCCCGTCGACCAGGTGATTGAGTGCGTGGAATTGGCGAAGGAAGACCACGAAAACGCCCGCAAGGACGGTGTGCTGCAACTGCGCAGCGAACCGCTCCCCTACATTTATTTACAAGATCATTTTAAGGTGCCGGGAGAACGCGGCGCACGGCAAAACGTGGTGGTGGTGCAATACGAGACCGGCCGCGTGGGCCTGGCCGTGAATGAACTTTATGGGGCGACGCAAACCGTCATTAAGCCCCTGCCGGCAATTTTCAAGGATGTTTCCGGAGTATCAGGTTCAGCAATTTTGGGCAATGGCCGAGTCGCGCTGATTCTGGATATTCCGGCGCTGTTCCGCGACTTCCGCATGCAGGAAGCGCATGCAGGTTAAGTTCTTCAAATCAGTAAAAAATTGAGTAGTGGAAAGATCAAAACGGGGAAAGATGAAATGAACAATAAGTGGATCGCAAACCTTTCAGTAGGCAAACGGCTTTTCCTGGGCTTTGGCCTTGTGCTGGCCCTCACCGCAGGCATTGGTTTAATTGGCTGGAACTACACCCATACCATGGCCAATGAGTTTGACAGCCTGTACACGGATAATCTTCAGTCAGCCGTGCATCTTTCGAACGCAGAGCGGGGATTATGGGAGCTTCGCTTCGGCATCGCCAACTATGAAGGTTGGAATGTCACGGACCGCGCCAAGATACGTGCCGAAGAAACCAAGTGGATGAGCCAAATTGCGGAAAATATGAAAGCCTACGGCCAGGGCAACCGGACGAAGGCAGAAAAAGAAACCCTGGCAGAGTTTGACGACTGGTATACCAAGTACCTGGCCGCGCGTCCGCATTGGTTTGAATTGATCGATCAGGGAAAACATGACGAGGCACATGAATACCGCGCGGCGACCACCAATACTTTTGCCCCAAATGCCGTCAAGACCCTGGGTAAGCTGATCACCATTCAAAATGACCTGGGCGATTCGAAGCGCGCCCAGGTAAATTCGGAAGCCAACTCTTCGCTGCAAATGATCCGGATCTTGCTGCTGCTGGCCATTGTAGCGGGCCTGGCGATGGCATTCATCGCCACGCGCAGCGTAACTCTTCCTGTGACCGCACTGGCCGCGCATCTTTCGGAGCTGGCGGCCGGCGGCGGCGACCTGACTAAGCGCATGGAGGTCAACTCCAAGGACGAAGTAGGCCAGATGGGCACCTCTCTCAATACGTTCCTGGAAAAGCTGGAGAAGATCATCGTCGATGTAAAGAGCGGAGCGAGCGCCATTGCGGTTGCCTCGCAGCAGGTGGCGTCTTCTTCTTCTTCATTGTCGCAAGGGACGAGCGAGCAGGCTGCTTCAGCAGAAGAGACAACCAGCAGCCTGGAAGAGATGAGCGCCTCAATCCAGCAGAACTCGGATAACAGCCGCCAGATGGAGCAAGTGGCCTCCAAGGGCGCACGCGAGGCGGAAGAGAGCGGCAAGGCCGTGAACCACACAGTGGAAGCAATGAAGTCGATCACGGAGAAAATTGACATCGTGGATGAGATTGCCTACCAGACCAATCTGCTGGCCCTGAACGCAGCCATTGAGGCGGCGCGTGCCGGAGAACATGGCAAGGGCTTTGCCGTGGTGGCTACTGAGGTACGCAAGCTGGCGGAACGCAGCCAGGCAGCGGCCAAGGAGATCAGTTCGCTGGCCACGGACAGCGTCAAGGTGGCGGAGAACTCCGGCAAGCTTCTGGATGAGTTGGTGCCGTCTATTCAGAAGACCGCCGAGTTGGTGCAGGAGGTAGCAGCGGCATCACGTGAGCAGTCCGCCGGCGTGGCGCAGATCAACAAAGCCATGGCGCAGGTTGACCAAGTGACCCAGCGCAACGCTTCTTCCGCAGAAGAACTTTCCAGCACGGCGGAAGAACTGGCATCGCAATCGGAAGCGCTGCTGCAACTGATGAACTACTTCAAAGTAAGCGGCGACTCCGGCTTTTCCTTCCAGCCAAAAGCGCGGGCGAAAGCGGCCTGGGTTGAATCCGAGCTACAGTCCAAGGCCATGCATGCGACCGCGTCCGGAGGGGGCAAGCCGAATGGCAAGGCCGAAGCGGACGCAATGAGCTTTTCACTTTTCTAGGGAGAAAGCCAATGAATACCGCCATCAAAGAAGCCGTAGAACGAGAGCAGTATTTAACTTTCTTCCTCGTCAAAGAGGAGTGCGCCATCAGCATCCTCAAAGTCAGGGAGATCATCGAGTATGACACGATCACGACCGTGCCGAAGATGAAGCCGTGGGTGCGGGGAGTAATCAACCTGCGCGGCTCCGTGGTGCCGGTCGTCGACCTGGCGACGAAGTTCGGGATGGAGCAGAAGCCGGTGGGAAAAACGACCTGCATCGTGATTGTGGAAGCGCGGTTCGAAGACCAGCAGACAACCGTGGGACTGATCGTGGATGCGGTGAGCCAGGTGATGGAGTTGGCGCACGATGACATCCAGCCGGTGCCGGATTTCGGGACCAGCGTCAAGATGGATTACCTGATCGGCATGGCACAGTCGGGCAGGAAGTTTGCCCTTCTGCTGGACGTTGACAAGGTCCTCACCACGGAAGAATTGCGCGACCTGAGTCTGGTCTCCAGTTCCGTGGAAAATGCTGCGTTGGAATTTAACGGGGAGGAAACGCACATACCCAGTCCGGCGGAAGCTGGCCAAAACCTGGACCGAGAGAATTAAGACCGGTTATTTCCTGAGAACGACGAATGAAAGCAAAGCATTTGGAAGAAGATGCCGACACGCCGAACCATGGAAGCGGCATCAAAAAAATCCTGCTGGTGGATGATTCATCCACCTCGCGTATGACGGCCAGGATGCTCCTGTCCGGTCATGAATCCTATGTTCTTACCAGCGCTTGCGATGGTCAGGAAGGAGTAGAGAAGGCCATCGCCGAGCTTCCCAACTTGATCCTGATGGACATCGAAATGCCACGAATGAATGGAATCGAGGCATGCAGGCTGCTAAAGCAGAACAAGACCACCAAGAACATTCCCGTGGTCCTGTTGACGATGCGCGGAGAAGAGCAGTTCGTGCGCCAGGCCTATGCCAGCGGTTGCAATGATTTCCTGACCAAGCCTGTCAACGAGGAGAAGCTGGCCATGGTGATCAAAAAATATCTTGGTTCCTAGGCTGAATTGACCGGCTAAAACTTTGAATCTTTTCTGAAACGCTGACTGACGCAAGTTTTTCTTTGAAAGAAGTTACAGAATCATGCAACCGCTGGACATCGATTCGAGACCGGCCGCAACGGTCGATCCCTCCCCCAATCCGAAAGCCGCTTCGCTTGTCACTTTTCAGGCGTTATCGCATGAAATTTCCGAAAAGGAATTTCTGCGCCTGCGCAACCTCGTCTATGAAGAAGCAGGCATATGGCTTTCGCAGGTCAAGACCGCGCTGCTCGTGGGCCGGCTCGCCAAACGCCTTCGACACCACGGATTGAAATCGTTTAAGCAATACTACGATCTCGTCATCAATTCACCGGAAGAACGCATTCAGATGCTGGATGCGCTTTCCACCAACGAGACCCGGTTTTTTCGCGAACCGCAACACTTTGAATTGCTGAAGTCGGTGATTTTTCCAAAGTGGGCCGAAGAAGCCGCCACAGGCTATCGTGGCCGTAAAATTCGCGTGTTAAGTGCCGGGTGCTCCACCGGCCAGGAACCTTACTCGCTGGCGATGGCTCTTCTTGATCGCTTCCCCGGATGGGAAATAGAAATCATAGCCACGGATATATCCACACGGGCCTTGGAGATTGCCCGCGCCGGTATCTGGCCAGCTGCGAAGGTAAATGAAATTCCTTCTTCTTATCTTAAGGCCTTTATGCTGAAAGGATTTGCGGACCAGGCCGGCAAGATGAGAGCTGGGCCGGAAATTCGTTCCATGATCCGGTTTTTCCGCATGAATCTGAATGAGCCGGCATATCCACTGACGGGCAAATTCGAGATGATTTTTTGCCGGAACGTTCTGATCTATTTCGATCAACGCGGCCGTGAGCAAGTGGTGCGCCGCCTGGCCCGCTTCCTTTCTCTTGATGGATACCTCTTTCTTGGGCATGCCGAAAGCCTACACTCCATGAGCGACCGTTTGCGGAGCATCATACCCACGGTTTACGTCGGAAAAGATGATGCCATTGACGATGCAAAACCATAGCACCCCCTCTCCAATCCAAGTCCTGGTGGTAGACGACTCCGCAGTGGTACGGCAGGTCATGCATGCCATTCTTTCCCAGGAGCCCGATATGGCGGTTGCTGTTGCCTCAGATCCCCTGATCGCGATGCAAAAGATGAAGCAGGTGCGCCCGCACGTCGTCGTTCTTGACCTGGAAATGCCCAGAATGGACGGGCTCACCTTTCTTCGCAAGATCATGGCTGAAGACCCGATTCCCACACTGGTATGTTCGGGAGTCGCCGCACAAGGCACGAAAAACGCCCTCCTGGCCCTGGAGGAAGGAGCGCTGGGCATTCTCACCAAACCCAAACTTGGGGTTGGCAATTTCCTGCACGAGTCCGCTTTGGCGTTAATTGATACCGTAAGAGCGGCATCGCAGGCAAAAGTAAAACAGCGGATGCCATTCCGCAATTTTCCAAGCAGCCGCCCGGCGGCTGTTTCAGCCGTGCCTCCACCAACCGGACCGCAGGCCAGGACGATTGTTGCCATAGGCGCCTCAATCGGAGGAACAGAAGCTCTGGCAGAAGTGCTCACGGCATTGTCTGCCGATACGCCTGGCGTCGTGGTTGTCCAGCACATGCCTGAGTTCTTTACATCAGCGTTCGCTAACCGCTTGAATGCCTTGTGCCGGATCGAAGTGAAGGAGGGCACAGATGGCGACCAAATTACCCGGGGGCGCGCTATCATCGCGCCGGGAAACCGCCATCTGTCTGTGGTGAGGCGGCGCGGAGCTTTCTATGTTGAGCTGAGCGACGGGCCTTTGGTCTCGCGTCATCGTCCCAGCGTCGATGTCCTTTTCCACTCGGTCGCTTCTGCCGCTGGCGCAAATGCTCTGGGAATCATTCTCACGGGAATGGGAAATGATGGCGCATCCGGAATGCTCGCTATGAAGCGCGGCGGCAGCAGTACCATTGCGCAAGATGAAAAGAGCTGTATTGTTTTTGGCATGCCCAAAGAAGCGATTTCCGCCGGAGCTGTTGACACCGTTGCACCACTGGTTTGCATTCCGAACCTAATTACGGCTTGGGCGAGCTCTGCTCGCCTGAAACAATAAATAAATGGAAATCACACTATTAAACAATGCCGCGAAGTTGTCGAAACGAAATTTGTCTCAGCGGAGGGGGTTCCACCATCCAAGTGTAGG
>JBARMK010000103.1:0-7954 GCA_049802395.1 Candidatus Angelobacter sp. | reverse complement strand
ATTCCAGCGAATGAAAACGTGAATGCCGTGCGTGAAGATCCGGTGCGACGCGGCCTGCTCTTCGCCGCAACCGAGCGCGCGGTCTACTTGTCATTCGACGACGGCGATCATTGGCAGTCGTTGCGCTTGAACATGGCGGCCAGTTCAGTGCGGGATGTAATTATCAAGGACGACGATCTTGTCGCCGCCACTCACGGACGCGGCTTCTGGATACTGGATGACATCACGCCGCTGCGGCAGATCGAACAAAAGATCACCTCAGCGGATGCGTTTCTTTTCAAGCCGCAAACTGCAATTCGCGTCCGCTGGGACATGAACCCGGATACGCCGCTGCCGCCGGACTTCCCTGCCGGAGAAAATCCGCCTGACGGCGCAGCGATTGACTATTATCTTCAATCATCCTCATCCTCGCCGGTAACGCTGGAGATCAAAGACAGCGCTGGCAAAACAGTGCGCAAATATTCCAGCGCTGACAAACCTGCGGCCATCGATCCCATGCTCAACATTCCCGCTTACTGGGTGCGTCCCGCGCAGACTCTCTCCGCCGCAGCCGGCACGCACCGATTCCTGTGGGACATGCATTACCCAAATGTTCCGGGCGTTGAGGCGGAATATCCCATCGCCGCAATCCCGCACAATACAGCGCCGCAGCCAAGCGGACCGTGGGCTTTGCCGGGCCAATACACCGTTGTCCTTACGGCGAACGGCAAGAGCTATTCTCAGCCGCTTACCATTAAGATGGATCCGCGTGTCAAAACTCCTGCGTCTGGCCTGCAACAGCAATTCACGCTGTCCAATGATCTGTACACGCAATTGCTTACGCTCTCTCCTGCCGCGGAACAGGCCACCGCGCTGCGCAAACAATTGAAAGACCTTCAACCCAAAACCACAGGCGAAACTCTGACTGCCATCAAGGCGCTCGATCAGAAACTGCAAGCTCTTGCCGGAGGCGCAACGCGTAAACCCGGCGCAGGGACAGAACCGCCGACTCTTAGCGGCCTAAAAACAAAGTTCCTTACGCTCTTTGGGGTCTTTCAGGAAGCCGACGTTACGCCCAGCACGCAGGCTGTAGCGGCAGTCGCGGATTTACAAAAGCAACTGCCACCTCTAATGGAGCGCTGGAACGCCATCAAGTCGCAGGACATTCCCGCGCTCAACCAGCAATTGAAAAGCGCGAACTTGCCGGAACTGAAGCTGGAAAGCGCAGTGCTTCCGGCAAGGGCAACCGTTTTATCGAAAGATGAAGACTGAACCTGGATGCAAGAAATAAGAACATGCATTTTTGTCCTTGCGCTTCTCGCACCATTGAATGCAGCTGCGCAGGCGGTGCAAAATGCGAAAGAGCAGGGCTCGGAGCCGAAGACTGAGACGTGTACAGTCGAGGGAACAGTCGTGTCGGCCGCAAGAGGTGAGCGCCTGAAGTCAGCCATCGTGATGCTGAACAACACTCAGAACGTTTTTCATGGAGCACAGGCCCTCACGGATGAGCGCGGACATTTCGTGATCAACAACACTGAATCAACCTCTTCGCTTTCCTGAACACATCCAGAAACATCTTCTCCGTCAGCTTTCCGGTCAGGGTATTTTGCAGCGAAGGGTGATACGAACAGAGCAGCGTGCGGCCGCCGGGGAGAGAATACGTTTCGCCGTGGCCGAAGACAAATGCCGACTTCGATTTCAGCTCGCCGCGGCGCTTCAGATAATTCAGGTAAGCATCAAAGGCAATCTTGCCCAGCACCACCACAACCTTAACGTTGGTCAGCGCCGCAAACTCGCGGTCCAGCCAAGCTGAACAGTTGGAAATCTCTTCCGGGGTGGGCTTGTTTTCCGGTGGAGCGCAGCGGACTGCGGCGGTGATGTATGCATCCAGCAGTCGGAGGCCGTCATCACGGTGCGTGGCCGTAGGTTGCGAGGCAAATCCGGCCTTGTGCAGTATCGGATACATAAAGTTGCCCGATCCGTCGCCGGTGAAAGGACGCCCGGTGCGGTTGGATCCATGCGCTCCAGGCGCCAGGCCCAGGATCAGCAGACGTGCATTGGGGTCGCCGAAGCCAGGAACAGGCCGGGCCCAGTATTCCCAGTCGAGGAAAGCACGGCGCTTGATCTCGCCTACCTTGCGGCAATGGGTAATCAATCGCGGGCAGCGCGTGCAGGCAATAATCTCCTGATTGAGCTCAGCTAGTTGCGATGACGAAGAAAGGAGTTTAGCCTGAGCTGTCTGGCCTGGACTATGTGACATTCACTAAAGTTTAGCAGGAGCCGCCGGTTCATCGAGACCGCCGTGCCGATGGTCGCGTTGCATCAGGCTGGCAAGCGCATCAAGAAATGCTTCAGGCCCGTCAAGCGGATTGACGTGCAGCTCAGACTGATCGTCGGCAGATTGATCATAGGGATCCATAACCACGGTGGGAACGTGGCGGCTATGCCCTTCTGAACAGACACGCCGGCGCTCACTAATCGGAACGGAATTGGCAATCACAATAGCGCACACGTGACGGGCGCGGAGAATCTTGAGTGCGGAATCAACAGACGCCACCGGTATCACTCCATAACCCGCGTGTGCCAAAACGGCATTGCGGATAGGAGCCAACACCCTTTCTGCGGAAATAGAAAGGACAGCTGGGCGCATAATTTTTATCCCGTCGACCTAGCCTTGCTTAACACTTGCTTGATTGAAGCAAGTATTCTCCTCTGGCTGCCTGAAAGCAAGTAAAAAAGGTCATAGATTTGTCAAGCGCGGGTGCGCGCGGGCCCCTACGCCAGCCTGCGTACGGTTCCTAATTCGGTGCCGGGCAGCGGCTCGTTCGGTTTCATCCAATACGCCATAATCGCGCCAAACAGGAGCAGCGCGATGCTGCCCAGGAACGGCAGGTCCCAATTGTTGGTCCGCTGGATCACGTAGCCGGCCACCAGCGGTGAAACAGCCGCGGCCAGCGCCGATCCGATATTCATCAGGCCGCTGGCCGATCCGGAGAAGCGCGGCGCGATGTCCATTGGAATCGCCCAGAACGGGCCGATGGTAAATTCCGCGAAGAAGAACGCCGCGCTCAGGCAGAGGGCAACTGTGGTGAGATCGTGGGAGCGCAGCACCGGAATCATGAACAGCGGCGAGAGCACGAAGCCGAAGATGATCAGATTGCGGCGCGCCTTGTTTCGATCTCCTGTCTTGATCAGGATGCGGTCGCTCACCAGCCCGCCGACGATGTCACCGATGACGCCGGCCGCGAATACGCAGCTGGTAAAGAGCGCAGAGTTTTTGAGATCGAGCTTGTATCCATGCAGGAAAAACGAAGGCAGCCAGGTGACGTAAAGCCAGAGTGTCCAGCCATAGCAGAAATAAACCAGCGTGACCGGAGCCATGCGCCGGGCCAGCTTGCCCCAGGGAACGGGGTCTTTCTTTCTGTCTCTTTTGGCGGCATAGTTGGGGATCACGGCCAGCTCGCGCTGCGTAATGCCGCGATGGGTGGCCGGATCATCGCGAAAATAGAACCACCAGGCCAGCGACCATACCAGGCTGACCACGCCCAGCACAATAAATGACATTCGCCACGAGCTGACCTTGATGAGCGAGACAACGAGAAACGGAGTTAAGAAATTTCCCAGCCGCGCGAAGGAGTGCGTGATCCCTTGCGCGAAGCCGCGCTTTTCCGCGGGAAACCAATCGGCCAGTGCGCGTGTCGCGGTCGGGAAGGTTGCGCCTTCCCCCAGCCCAAGCAGGATACGGGCAAGAATCAAGGCAGTGAAGCTGCCTACCAGTCCGGTACAAATCGTCGCGCCCGCCCAGATGACCCCGCAAACAGTCAGTGCGCGGCGCGCGCCAAAACGGTCACTCACCCAGCCTCCCCAGACCTGCAGCGCCAGATAAGCCCAGCCAAAGGCCGAGAATACCCAGCCCAGCTGCGAGGTATTGAGATGAAGCTCCTTCTGGAAGACCGGGCCGGCGGTGTTCACGTTGATCCGATCAATGTAGGTAAGCCCATACATCAGGCAGACCATCAGGAGCACGAGGTTGGTGGAGGAAAACATTTTTCCAAACAGGCTGGGCTGTTCGGCGACTGGAGTAGGTTTGGTATCGGGGGTGGCCATGGCTGCCGGAAGTTTTATCAGGAAACAACAGCTTGGGCAATGGTGTTCTTGACCGCGCCTCGCTGCGGAAGAAACGAGGCAGGATTGCAAATCCGACTACAGAACGGTACACCCTCCTGCGCGGCATTATAGATGGGCCAGGGCGTATCATTTGCGCGATGGCGCGAACGAGCATCCTTACCTTGCTTGCAGGAGGAGATCGGCGATCGATCGGGCGCTCCGACCAGGTCGCGGAGATGGTGTGCGAAAATCCAGCGTTGTTTCGCGAGTTGATGGCGGGCTTGTGGTCGGCGGACCCGCTTGTACGCATGCGAGCGGCTGATGCAAGCGAGAAGGTGGCGCGAAAATGTCCCGCTTGGCTTCGGTACAAGAAAGAGTTGCTCGGCCTGATGAGCGAAACTAAAGATCCAGAAATACGCTGGCATCTTGCCGTGATGATTCCGAGGCTTCCGCTAACCCAAAGAGAGCGGCAACAGGTCGTTTCTGCCCTGAGTAGCTACCTGGAAGACCAGAGTTCCCTGGTTAAAACATTCGCCTTGCAAGGATTGGCGGACCTGGCTTGTGACGCGCCAGATATTCGGCCCAGAGTACGGGAATTGCTGCGGCAGGCGACGCGTGGCGGCACTCCAGCAATGAAAGCCCGCAGCCGTAAATTGCTGCTTCAAATGGAAGCAGATGAAGGCAGGCATGAAGGACTTGCTGGCAAAGGACAGCGCTCAGGCCGATGACAGAACCTCCGGCAAAAAGACCCCAGAAAAACAAATGTAACGCATTTAACCCATTTAGATTCAATCAGATTGCTAACTCTCACTTTTAGCTTGGGGAACACTAATGGTTCCTAAAGTACCCGATCCCTCTTGCCGATAATCCTTGTGTCTGCGGTCCGCGCAGAGATGCATGCCTCAGGCTTGCCCACATTGGAAGCCTGGGTTATGGCCCTCACTGATCGCAGGCCAAATTCAAAGCCGGGGAACGCCATTGATATTCCAGCCAGCCACACGCGCAGTTATAGCATTCCGTTTGCCGTTGCTGATCGTGCTGGTCACGATGCTTGCGCAGCAGGCGGTGGCCCAACAACCGGAGACCCCGGTAGACGCTGAGACCATTCGAGCGCTGATACAACGGGTGAAAGACCTGGAATCAGAGGTGAGTGCGCTTAAATCGCAAATGCCGGCGGCCACGGTTACGAAACCTCCAGCCGCGCCGGAAGCGGCAGCGAATCAACCCACAAGCGCGCAACAAACGCCAGTGCCGGAAGAGACGGCAGTTCCGGAACCCATGGATTCCCATTCGATGGACGCCAGCGGGCCACGATTGAGGCTGCGTGGCTATGGAGATGTGGGCTGGAATGCCAGCGACGCAAAAGGCAGCACCAATTCATTTGCGCTGGGGCAGTTGAATCTCTTTCTCACATCACAATTAACTGACAAAGTCAGCTTTCTGGCGGAAATCATCACTGAAGCTGACCAGGGGACCAATGAGTTTAGCATTGAACCTGAACGCCTGGAGCTGATTTACAACGCAAGCGATTTGCTGAACCTTTCTGTTGGACGCTTCCATACCGGCATCGGGTATTACAACACGGCTTACCATCACAGCGCGTTGATGCAGACCACCCTCGGCCGGCCTTTTCTTTTCCAGTTTGAAGATAACGGCGGCATCCTTCCGGTCCATAGTGTTGGGGTAAGCGCAACGGGCACGATCTCAAACAGATTTGGGTTGCATTACGTGGCAGAAATTGGCAACGGACGGAGTCCGCGCAAGGACGTGAGCCCGGTGCAGAACGTTACCGACGACAACAATGGTAAAGCCTTCAACCTTGCGCTATTTGTCCGGCCCCAGTGGCTCCCGGGATTGCAGTTTGGTATGTCCGCATATCACGATCACGTAACGCCGCCGGCGGGGACCGGCGTAAAAGAAAATATCTCCGCCGCGCACGTGGTGTATCAAAACAGCCGCTTTGAGTTTCTTAATGAGGCGGTCTGGCTGAGGCATTCGCCCGACCAAGGCAATTTCATCGTAAATATTCCCGGATTCTACTCGCAGATATCCAAGCGGTTTGGGAACTATCGTCCGTACTTCCGTTATGAGTACCTGAACGTTCCTGCGCGGGACCCTCTTTATTCCGACGTGGGTCTGCTGCATGGCCCGAAGATCGGCGTGCGCTATGACCTGAGCGAGTTCAGCGCTTTCAAGGTGGAATATGGCCGGGACATGCGGCGGAGTCTGAATTCCGTGAACACAGTGGGTGCGCAACTCTCATTCGCGTTTTAGAAGGGCTGAAAGTGAAGACCGCAAAGAACGCATGTGGATTCATCGGTTGCGCCCTGGTGCTGGCGGTGCTGCTAGCGGGCGCAAGTCCGGCGGCGGACAATGCCAACGGGATGGTGGCGGTGGTGAACCCCACCAATCCCATCAATGACCTTTCAGTGACAGACCTACGACGGATCCTTCTGGGCGAGCGCCGATTCTGGAAGGGGAACGTGCAAGTGAAATTGGCATTGCCTCAAGCCGGCTCGCGTGAGCGGGACAAACTGATTGGGTCGCTACTAGGGATTAGTACGGCCGAGTTTGCGAGACACTGGCGCGCCAAAGTTTTTCGTGGAGAGGCGCCCGACGAGCCTTTGTCCCTGCCGGATAGCAGCATGGGCCAGTATGTGGTGGAAACTCCAGGCGCATTGGCTCTTATCACGCGCAAGAATCTGCCGGCAGGCGTGAAGGTTCTGAAAATCGGTGGCAAGGGCCCTGGGGAATCCAGTTATGTCCTTCAGTAGGTGATTTGCAGGAACCCAATGAGAAAGATCAGACCCATTAAAAGCGGGTTGATGACGATCATCATGCTCATCTGCGCCGGGGCGCTGGTGCTGGCCACTGGGAGCTTCGCCGTGTTCGAAACTTTTTCGGAGCGAGGGAGTATGTCTCGGGAATTAAAGCTGGTGGCCGACCTGATCGGGGCCAACAGCGCCGCAGCGGTTTCTTTTAACGATCCTGAGGCAGCTTCCGAGACACTGGCTGCGCTCAAGACTGATCCCCACGTGATTGCGGCGCGAGTGTACAAGAAGGATGGCACGAGTTTCGCGAGTTACGTGCGCGCCGATAATCGGCCGAATGAGATTCCATCACTGGCTCCCGCGGAAATGATTGGGTTTGGTTCAGGCGTTGTCCATCTCTCCCGCAGGATTCACGCAAACGGAGTGGTGGTTGGTTCCGTTTACCTGGAGATGGATCTGGAAGAACTCCATTCCCGCCTGCTCCGCTATACGCTGATTGCGTGTGGAGTGCTCCTGGTGTCGCTGGTGTTTTCCTTTTTACTGGCTTCCCGGCTCCAGCGCACGATTTCCCAACCTATCCTGGCTCTGGCTGAGGAAGCGCGTTCCATTCCGCAAAGGGAAAACTACGTTCTCGGTCCCGTCTACCTGGGATACAGCGAGATTGGGTCCCTGGTGGAAGGCTTCAACCAGATGCTGGAAAAGTTGGCAGTGCGCGACGCGGAATTGCGGCATCACCGCGAACATCTTGAAGAAGAGGTGGAGACGCGGACGCTGGAACTGCGCACCGTAAACGCACAGTTGGAGTCAGCCAAACAAGCAGCCGACGCGGCCAATGCAGCCAGAGGCGAATTCCTGGCCAACATGAGCCATGAGATCCGCACACCGATGAACGGCGTGATTGGCATGACCGAATTGGCCCTGGATACCGACTTAAGTGTGCAACAGCGCGAATACCTGGGGATGGTGAAGTCCTCCGCTGGCGCCCTGATGACGGTAATCAACGATATTTTGGATTTCTCCAAAATCGATGCAGGCAAGCTGGAACTGGACCCAATTGAATTCAACATACGCGAAACCATTGAAAGTACGGCCAAAAT
>JBARMK010000102.1:0-7580 GCA_049802395.1 Candidatus Angelobacter sp. | reverse complement strand
CTTTTCTCCTCTTCTTCCGGCAACAGGCCGGCTTTTTCAGCAAGCTCATTCCAGCGACGCACATAGGCAATACCCTTCTCAAAGCGCGTCACCACAACCTCTTCACCGCAGCGGACCTCTTGGTCCTCTTCGCCGCGGGCGGCGCACGCCTTGCGCGCGCCCAACTGTTCGAAAATAATTTCTCCAGTTCCGTGCCGGCGAATCGTCCCGCTGACCTTGCCCAGCACGCCGACCATCTCAAAATCCATGGGGTCCAGGCTGGATTCATGGGCCATGAGATATTTCGCGGCAAAAACCACCACCAGGCCGGAGCCAACAAGACCGGCTACGGTCGACAACGCGAGTCCGGCAAATACCCATACATGGCGCAGATGGACCAGCAGGTATCCCGTCCCGCCGAACCATGCCAGAAACACAGCGAGGCTCATGGGATTGAAAAAACCAAACGAGGAGCCGCGCGGGCCGTGCGTCCCCGCTGCGTGTCCGCCAAGATGGCCGTGCGGCAAATGAGGGTGGAAATGCAGCGTGCCGCTAAAAAATGAAAATGCGGTAAAGGCAAAGCCCACGACGAAACAAATCAGATAAAAGAGCTCCCAGTTCATAGCTTCACCTCGCAAAACTACGCCTCACTTATCTCCGGCGCACTTTTCTGCTGTTGCGGGCGCAACACGTGCAACAGCTTCTCCGCCAACTCGGGTGTTTCCAAGATTGCTTCCATCAGCACCAGGCAGCTGCGCGAATCATGATGCTTGGCCAGGTTGAGCAATGCCCGGCTTACCGCCGGATCGCGGCGAAAACGCTCTGCTCCCTGAATCAACCAAAGATCGAGCGTGTCTTCCGCTGAGCTCACGTCGGAGAGCAGCTCATTGTGGAAGCCTTCCGGATCGTCTACCAGGTATCCCGGATGGACTTTGAAGAACTTAGCCAGCAGCAGGCGCGTTTTGTTGGTCAGGTGCGGACGCGCGCCATTCTCGATCTGCGAAAGGTAGCTCTGGCTGATTTTCATTTTGAGCTCGCGGCTGACGGCGCGGACCACTTCCTGCTGCGTTAATTCGCGACTGAACCCGCGAAGGTTCCCTTCCATCAGCCTGAGGTAGCGTAATTTTTCACCGAGTGTCATATTGCTAATCGCAATAACGATATTTCAATTTGTGATATGTGTCAAGAGAAATCGGACCTTAGATTTATGGCCCGTAAATATATGATTTAATTTGGCTTAGTATCTACCGCTGCTCGAGATTGCGTTTTCTGCCACCCTGAAGGTGCCGACCTGTCCCCTCATCCTACCCGGCGCTTATGCATCAAGCTTGTAGTGTTGCGCGCATTCGCTCGACTTAGAACGTAAACTTCACCGCCAGCTGAATATCGCGCGAGCCGCCGCCGCCAAGGAACGGATAACCGATGGCTACATCAGGAGTGGCCGTGGTGGGCAGAAAACCCTGCCCCACAGCGCGGCAGCCAACAAAATTCGGAGCGTTGACCGGAGCGCATTTCGGATCGCCGGGCACCGGCGCCACCGTGCCATTGGTTTCCAGGTTCACCAGGAAGTTCGGCAATGTAGGGTTGGAGAAGTTGGGATGGTTAAAGAGATTGTAAATATCGGCGCGGAACTGCATGTTGAGATGCTCGTTCAGCTTGGTATCTTTCGCCAACGAGAAGTCGAAGTTCTTGAAATCAGGGCCGACAAAGGCATTGCGTCCGAGATTGCCAAAATGGAAACCGCCCGCGCACTTGTTATTTGTAGGGTCCCAATCGCAGGGCGCAGCGAAAGCGGAGAGATTGAGCAACTTGCTGGGACCGCCGGCGCCGGTAAAGGGATTACCAACCACGTCAGGCCGCTCCAGGAATTCATTGCTGTTGTTATAGTCAGAAAAAGAATTCAGGTTATACGGCTGTCCGCTGGAAAGGCGCAGCAACCCGTTCACAGACCAGCCATTGGTAAACGCCCTGGCAAACGCCGGCTTGGGCAGCGTGTAGCCAAACATCCAGGTCAGGCGATGACGCGCATCAAAGTTGGAGCTTCCCTTTTCCGCACCGGGGTTGAGGCTATTGTCCGGCTGTGCCGCGTTGGGAACAAAGTCTTCGCCATCGCTGGCGTTATCAATGGAGTGCGACCACGTCCATGACACCTGCGAATTAAAGCCGCTGAGATTGCGCAGCTTCCATGTAACCTGCAAGCTGTTATAACGCGAGCTGGCGGTGGACTCAAACTGGTTGATGACGTTGAAGCCGGCGAAGGGGAATGTGCTGGTGGCCGGGTCTTCCTGATTGAGGTCGCGGAAGCGGAACAGCTTGGTCCCGGCGGAGCCAACATAGCCCACAGTCAGGGCCATGGATTTGCCCAGCGCTTGCTCCACGTTGACGTTAAAGTTCTGGATATAAGGCGTGCGGATCTTCGGGTCCACGGTCCACGCGTCCGCGGTCGGGCCAAAACCGGTAAAGATCGGCGCCCCGGGGGCAATGGTGACGGGAGTTGTCGTCGACAAACTGGCCGAGTTAATTGCTGACGCGCCCACGCCGTTGTACGCCGGGCCAGGATTGAAGGTATTGAACGGGAAATGGCCGATGAAGAAATCCTGGGAGAACGCGTCGTAATAAAGGCCCCAGCCGGCGCGCAGCACTGTGCTCCCATTGCCGTGGAGATCATAAGCCGCGCTCAGACGCGGCGCAAAGTTATTGAGGTCGCGCGGATAAAGGCTCGATGGGCCGCCGGGCTGTCCAACCAGTTGCAGTGAATCCGTCGCGGGATTGAACAGGCTGAAGCGGTTGCCATCTTCATAAATCACGCCAAAATAATCCCAGCGAAGGCCGGCATTGAGGGTCAGTTTGTGGGTCAGGCGGAAATTATCCTGCACGTAAAAACCGGAGTTGTTCTGGTGCGTGGTGCGTTGTGAGTCGCCGGCAAACTGGCTGCCGCCATTGCTGATGGCGCCGGAAAGAAAATCTTCAAACGTGAGGAACTTCAGCCGTCCGCGATAGCCGAGATCGTAAAACTGGTTGACCGTGGTGCGCCGGTACTCATAGCCGAACTTCAAATTGTGTTTGCCGGAGTTGTAGCCGAGGTTGGTGAAATATTGCCAATTGGTGTCAAAGCGATGGCGCGGAATGGAATTATTTCCACCCAGGCTACTGGTGCCGTCACTAAAGCTGATCTGGGGCAGGCCAAAATCCTGAGAGTTGGTGACGCCGGTATTCAGGCCAATGGTCGCCGGATTGAACGACTGGTCCTGCGGGAAAAAACCTTCAGCAAAACGGTTCCAGCCGCCGCGGACTTCCAGCAACATTTTGGGCGACAGCAGATGCGTGTATGAAAGTGAGAGTACCTGGACACGCGTAGGCGTTACGGTATTGAAACCGGGGATCGTGGTGCCTCCGCCCAGCGCCAGTGGAAAGCTCTGGTCGCTATCGCCATAGAAGAAACGCGCTGTCAGCAGGTCACTGCTATTTTTGCCGCCCAGGTGCTGGTCAATCTTGAAGATCAGGCTGTCCACGCGATTGTTGAAATGATCGGTCACCTGGGTTGTGGCGTTGTCCGCGCCGGTGTTGCCCAGGGCGGGCAGCGCACTACCCCAGGGATTGCGCGCCAGCAACTTGGCAATCACCGGATTGATTACGCCGCCTCCGGTGGTGAAAGCATTCACGCGGGCCTGCGACGGCACACTGGCTATTCCCGGCAAACCGCCGCTTTCGCGCCAGCCTTCATAAGCGACAAACCAAAACGTGCGGTCTTTCACCAGCGGGCCGCCCAGCGCTCCTCCATATTGGTTGTTGTGGAACGTGTCTTGCGGGACGATCAGGCCGGTCGTTGGATCGGTCTTGGTGTTGAAAGCGTTGCGGGCATCGAACGCGTTGTTGCGAAAATATTCGAACACCGAACCATGGATATTGTTGGTCCCGGATTTGGTGACAATGTTCACTACCGCGCCGGAGTTGCGGCCATACTCCGGCTCCATGTTGGAAAGGATGCCGATCTCCTGCAGCGCGTCAATGGGCAGCAGCGTTGCCGGAGTGCCAAACACGCCTGCTTCGTTGATCGCCGGGTCATTGCGATAGCCATCATTCATGTCTGTGCCATCAAGCAGGTAGTTGTTGGAGCGCCCGCGATTACCGTTGATGCTGAAGGTGCCAAACGAACCCGGCGAGTCGCTGTCACCATTGGGATCGGATGCCGAGCCCGGCACCAAAGTCAGCAGCTTGGCAAAATCGCCTCCATTCACCGGTAGATTGGCAAGCTGTTCCGCCTGGATTGTCCCGCCCATGGTATTGCCGGTGGTATCGATGATCGGCGCTTCGGCCGTAACCACCACTTCCTGTTTCACCTCGCCCGGAGCGAGCTGAACATCAGCCCGAGTGTTAACTGAGACCGCCACCGTAATACCATTCGTCACCTTGGTGCCGAAGCCGCTCTTGCTGGCGCTAACGCTGTAAGTCCCCAGTGGCAGCTCGGTGAACAAAAAGTCGCCTTGGTCGTTGGTCGTGACCGTTCGGACCAGCCCTGTGTCCGTGCTCTTTACCGTGACTTCAGCGCCCGGAACCGCAGCGCCCGACGAATCGGTGACCGTGCCCTGTACCCCGCCGCGGAAAGTCTGCGCTGAAAGCGCAGCGGAAAGGCAAAGCAAAAGGATGGTGGAGAAAAATCCGGAAGAGAGGGTTCTCATCGTCGCGACCTCATAAATTGAGATTGGCTGGCGCAGGAATTATACCGCCGTACCCCCTCCCCCCTACCCCTCACTAGGATTCCAAACGGTTTTATGCAAATCATCCCCGGGGATGACCATGTGTTGAGCTGCACCCCTTAAGTATTCCGACCTTTCGACCTTGGCTGTTCTCCGCGTCTCCGCACCTTCGCGGTAGGTTTTACCTTTCCGATCTTGTGCGATTTCGGCGATCACGGGGCGTTTCGCGTCCAACCCCACCCGGCTTTTTCACATTCTTGTTGCAAACAAAGCTCTTCCGTCAATCGACGCTTGGGTGATCCTTGCGTGACCCTTGGGTGACGCTTGCGTGGCCCTTGGGTGACCCAAGCGTCACCCAATCCCAAACCCAATCGGCAGAGGGTCGCAAGCCTTTCCAAATATCAAGAACCAACTATCAAGTACCGTCTGTCGGCTAATTGCCAGCTGATAGATTTTCAAAGATCGATACAGCTTTCCCAGCCCTGAGGCGGTGCTAGAGGGTAGAGCATTTCTCTATCAAAATCAATTGCGAATTAGTACATCTTAGGAAGACGAACTTAGTCATCATCTAGCCACGCGTGGAACAATCCGGTGTAATCTTTGCAGTCATGAAGACCTTCGCTCGTTCCCTGCTTGTCCTTTTGTTGTGCCTGCCGCTGCTGGCCCAGACAACGCCTGCACCGGCAACCCAGACGGCCGTCGCGCCCGTTTCACCCTCCGCAGCTTCCGCCGCCGTGCAATCCACTGAAGGCAATCCCGACGTCAGGGTTTGGGTCAACACCGCTACGGGTGTCTATCACTGCCCCGGCTCGCGCTGGTACGGCAATACCAAACAGGGTGAATACATGACCCAGGCTGAAGCGCAAAAGAAACCTTACCGGCCCGCTTACGGAAAAGCCTGCCGTTGATGGCGCTTTGGGCCCTGGCCACCAACGGCGTGTAATAGCCGCGAATTCGTTCACCCAAAGTAGCCCATCAGCACGTGGTCGAACTCTTTTTCCTGTTCGGTCCGCTCGTCGCGCTGGGATTTAGCTTTCTTCTGCTTCTTTTCTTTGTGCGCATAGTCAGCGCACCCTTCCTGCTGTTGCGTGGCGGAAGCGCTGGCTGCGTTGTCGTTTTTTGGTTCATCGGCGGCAAAGGCCGAAACGGATGTTGCCAGAGTTGCAATGGTAAGTATGCGGACCAGAGCGGTTTTCATGAGATTTCTCCTCTTTTCGATTTGCAATGTATGAAGGCATCTTTGCGATGGCCTTGCGTTGTACACCATGCAAAACGGAATAGGAGTAGGTTTATTCCGAGGGACAGGAGGAGAATATTTTTTGGGAAAGCGGGAATAAAACGGAAGGTGGGCTTTTCTGGCCCGTGTCTCGTGAACCGCAGGGTCAAAAGATCAACATGTCTTATTCACACTGCCGCCCTAGTATTCGAAACGCTCGTCTCTTTGCCGATCGAAAGAATTTTCCCGATGCCTTTCGGATTCGATCATTTGCTCAATTCGAACTTTTTCATGCACAACAAAATCAACGACCGCGGGATCAGGATAACCCATTAAGCCATCGAGAAGTTTGGCGTTCGATTCCATAACTGCTGCGCGAGACCCACTCCAGCTAGTTATGCCTATCAACTGGTTGACAAACTCCTTGAGTACAGCAATGCGGTCAGGAGCATTTTCGAGCACGCGTAGTGCAGTATCCGCCCACGCGAGGGAGGAAGGTTTTTCAACGACTCGCGAAACCGTCATAAAAGCAGCAATACGAGGATAGCGAATTTTAGGATCCTGATTGCACCATCGTAAAAGGTCTTCGGGCAAAACGACATCGAGCGGGTTGTTTCGCGAGTCGCAAGCATACTCAAGAATACGACCGCTGGATTCCTGAGGAAACACTTTCGTACCCAAAAGCTCATCTAGCGCAGCAGCCGGCTGCACGATAAAAAGAGACTCTAGCAAATGACAATTATTGAACGCATGGGTTTCGTGTTTTGAAGTTGAATATTTAAGCTTCCGGCAAATTCCCTTTACAACCGCTACACCACGCTCACCCACTAAGCAAGCTTGCACCACCCTCCCTATGTTGTAGTCTTCGCTGTTACGTTTCTTACTGAACTTAAGCTGCCGGAGTAGCGCACAGCCAGCCTCAACAATATCCGGTTCGCAGTCTCGTGTTTTGTCAGGATAAATACGCATGGAAATAATTTCCAAAGCTGCATCAAACCCATCCGGCCGAGCGGCAATCTCGAGTACGAGCTTCTTCATGTCCTCGCCTGAAATTGAGGCGGACGCTGCGCCCCAGGCTAAATGCCGATAGCTTGTTATTGGGGTTTTGCCTAATTCAAGCGAACGAAAGAGGCGAGCGACTCCCTCTTTGTCAATTGGAGCGGAAGATTGCAATCTTGGATACCACGCGACTAGGGCATCGCTTTGTAGTGTACCCTCGAGCAGACTATTGGCGAGGGACGGGTTTTTCTGGTGCAGTTCATTGATGATACCGCAAAAAATTTCAACTCTACCTTTTCCGTTCTCAGTGGCGGCTAATTGGATCGCTAGTCTATTCCAAATCTCGTTGGGCTCATCAGAACCTTCAGCCAGACCGCAGCCGAAGGCCCACAGCCGCCCGTCGTTAGAGACCAATTCAGGAAGAAGCTCCTCGAAGGCCGCTTTGTCCACCGCGACTGCCCTTCCAAGATCCCGAACGAGTTTTTCCGTCCGTGCCATTATTGTCGAGAGATCCCCGGTATGCTCACCTTCAAAATAATCAAGGTCGAAGTCTCTCATTGGTGAAGAACAGACAATTGATCGGACCTTGTGTACTAAGTCCTTAGGACGTAGAAGTACTTCTAGCGATGAAAGCCGAGCAGAAGCGTTTGCCGGTTCATGGTCGCTTTGCAAGATACGCCGAACAGCAA
>JBARMK010000101.1:0-5070 GCA_049802395.1 Candidatus Angelobacter sp. | reverse complement strand
ACACTAGCGGAATGACCGATAAGGCGTAAATCCAAAAAAATTTATATCTATAAGGTTGAAAGAGGCAAAAACAAATCCAGACTTGGCGCACTAGAATACAAAACCAAACGAAAGAAACATAATCGCTGACTGCGATTGTGACCTTGCTAACTGAATACTCTTGCCCACCCCACAACCCCTTACGTTGTTTCTCCATGCGAATGCGAAAAAATGGCCCGGTTACACTCTTTTCAGCAA
Organism: Candidatus Angelobacter sp.; assembly: GCA_049802395.1. Taxonomy (GTDB): domain Bacteria; phylum Acidobacteriota; class Terriglobia; order Terriglobales; family Acidobacteriaceae; genus Angelobacter. The sequence goes on along the minus strand of JBARMK010000101.1, from coordinate 4,833 downwards.
CCTCAATCTTTGTTTCCCACTGTTCCTGCCAATATTTACTGCCACGATTAACCAAGGCCCACGAGAAAGAACAAACGAATCCGAATCCTGAAATCAACAGAGAAAGCGTCGGTTGATCATTTTTTAAAGCGGCAATAGCGACAAACGCTGCCGAAATGAAACCCCAAAAGAAAAGCGATCTTTGCCAGAACAGGCTGATCTCGAGCTGGCGCGTCTGCAGTGCGACCTCGAAACGCCGCGTGTCAGTTGTCGAGTTTGGACCATCCATGAGCCGGCATTGTACTCCACTGTGCTTCACTCTCCATAGAGGAGGCTCGGGAGTTTCGCACCTTCGAAAAAGCGGAGGCGCCGGGTCTTTCGCTATTGCATCGCCCCGCAGAATGCGCTATTCTCCAACAGCCCTCAGGGGTTTAGCAGTCCAAGTTCTTTGAAAATTAGCAAATAGCAATTGGCAAATGGCAATTAGCCTGATTTGGGTGAGGCTTCGCCTAATTTAGATCGTTCGACTCCCGTTTGCACCGCTCGCTCACGATGACAATGTGTGGCGCGGCGAATTTCCACCCCGCCAAGCCAAAACCGGGGCTCGGCGGGGGCCCCGGTTTGCACCGCGCTACTTCTATCAATTGCGACCCTCTGCCGATTGGGCTTGGGATTGGGTGACCCTTGCGTGACCCAAGCGTGACCCAAGGGTGACCCAAGCGTCACGCAAGGGAGACCCAAGGGTCGATTGTGAGAAGGGCCTTTGTTTTCAACGAAAGTTGGGAAAAGGCCGGGTGGGGAGGAAGATGTGGGCTTCGCCAATTTAGGTCCTTCATTCGCGGCAAAAAAGGCCGCTCTTTCAGGATGACAGGTTGAGGCGCGGCGATTGTGCGCCGCGCGACTGGTGTTATCGCCCAATCGCCGACATCGCGCGTCATCGCCGTGATCGGAAGAAGCTAGATCCTTCACTTCGCTCAGGATTTCGCCCGCGGACTCCCGCTCCCCACCCCAGAAAGCCAAAAGCGGGCTTTCCGGGGACCCCGGTGATCGCCGTAATCGGAAAGGCGCCTTGGCTGGCTATGGGCGACTTCTGGTCCTCACTTGATACTCCCGCAATACCCGGGCCAGCGATTCCGGCGCTTCCACGTCCATCTGCACTTTGCTGTCACGATACGAGCGCTTGAGGATGTGGGCCCTTGATTCAATCAGCGCCAGCAGCTTGCCTTCACTTTGGGGAACGCGAATCCGCATGTGCTCAATGGCGTCGATCTTCAGGTGGCCGTCAATCGTGGAGAGCAGATCGTCCAGGCCCAGTTCTTTCGCCGCGGAAATATAAACGGTGTTTGAACTGTTATTCAGTTCCCGCCGCTGCGTTTGCGGGACCAGGTCAATCTTGTTCATCACGCGAATCTGCGGGCGGTCCATTACTTCCAGGTCTTTCAGCACGCTCTCCACCTGGCGCTGCTGGTCGTGAGCTGAAGTGCTGGTCACGTCCGCCACGTGCAGCAGCAACGCGGCGCGCTGGACTTCTTCGAGCGTGGCTCGAAAAGCGGAGACCAGCGTGGTCGGCAGGTTGCGGATGAAACCTACCGTATCCGACAGCAAAACTTTGCGCTTGCTGGGCAGAGTAACGCCGCGGACCGTGGGATCGAGCGTGGCAAACATCTTGGCGGACTCAAGCACGCCCGCGCCGGTGAGCACGTTGAACAGAGTCGACTTGCCGGCGTTGGTATAGCCCACCAAGGCGACAGTCGGCAGGGGAACGGATTCACGGCGCTGACGCTGCTGCCCGCGAATCCGCTTCACGTCCTCAAGCTGTTGCTTAATGTGGCGAATGCGCCGGAAAATCTTGCGTCGATCGGTTTCCAGCTGCGTTTCACCGGGTCCGCGCGTGCCGATGCCGCCGCCAAGCTGCGACATCTCAATGCCTTTTCCGGTGAGGCGCGGAAGCATGTAATTCAATTGCGCTAGCTCCACTTGCAACTGGCCTTCACGGCTGCGGGCATGTCGCGCAAAAATATCAAGGATGAGCTGGGTGCGGTCAATCACCCGCGCATTGACTTCTTTTTCGATATTGCGCTGCTGCGATGGCGAGAGTTCGTGATCGACTAACAGCAGGTCAGCGTCCACAGAAGCCACGGCGCCGGCGATCTCCTGCAGTTTGCCTTTGCCGATCAGAGTTGCCGGGTCGGGCCGGTCGCGGTGCTGGACGAATTCACCGGCAATTTCCGCTCCGGCTGAAGCCACCAACTCGCGGAATTCCGCCAGCGATTCTTCCAGTCCTACTCGGGATACACCACGGCCTTCCGCGTTTTCCGCCGCAGCATTGCGTGCGAGCACGGCGCTGGGCGGCACATGAAGGTCGCGATCCGTGCGCGAGCGATGGCGAAACTCCAGCGCCACAAGAAATGCTCGCTCCGGACCGTCACGACCTGTCTTGATCCCGGTCGAAGCTTCGGGCTCCCACTCGCGCGCCGCATTTGCGCGTGAATGGGTAGAAGAACGACGGGAACGCTTCCCAGGAATGGATTAGCCCTCCGACTTGGCCGAACTGCTTTCGCCTTCCGCCGCAGGTGCGTGCGGGCGGGTGTCTCCGTGGTGGCTGCCTTTTGGCATCACCACTGTGGAGATGGCATGTTTAAAGATGAGCTGCTCCTGATTGTTGGTTTCCATGACCACTGAATACTTGTCAAAGGACCGGATGCGGCCTGTCAGCTTCACCCCGCTCAGAAGATAAATAGTAATCTGGCTCTTGTCCTTGCGCGCGGTATTCAGAAAGGAATCCTGTATGTTTTGTGCCGGCTTGTTTTCCATCTGCCGATCTTTCTCCTGTGTTGGTTGCATAAAATCTGGAAACCGCCTACGTGCTGTCCTCTGCCATTGTAGCTTTTTGAGGTCGCTCCGGCAAAAAGAGGTCTCTATCCGGCCTGTGGCGCCGGGAATGCTAGAATTTTGATGGGATGACGAAGAGCGCAGCTCACAAAACCACGGCGCAAGTACCCATGCTGGATCTGTCGCGCCAGTACGCTTCCATCCGCAACGAGGTTTTGACGGCGATCACCCGCGTCTGCGACTCGCAGCGGTACATCCTGGGGGATGAGGTCGCGGCTTTTGAACGCGAGTTTGCTCCGCATTGCGGTGCCTTAGAAGCCGTAGGCTGCGCTTCCGGCACTGACGGTCTCTGGCTGGCATTGGCCGGCGCAGGTATCGGCCATGGCGACAACGTTATTACCACTCCTTTTAGCTTTTTTGCTACCGCCAGTTCCATTCTGCGCGCGGGCGCAAAGCCGATTTTTGCCGACATCGATCCAGAAACTCTGAACCTTGATCCAGCTGCGGTTGAGCAGCGGCTCAGTGCGCACTCCACGCGTGCCGGCGCCATTATGCCGGTCCATCTTTATGGTCAGTGCGCTGATATGGATGGTTTCGATCGGCTGGCCTCTGAGTTCAAACTTCACATCATTGAAGATGCGGCCCAGGCCGTGGGCGCCACCTGGAACGGCCGGCGTGCAGGGTCGCTGGGAACGGCCGCGGCCTTCAGCTTTTATCCGACCAAGAACCTGAGCGCTTTTGGCGATGCCGGGGCCGTCACAACCAACGATGGCAGCGTAGCAGAGCATGTACGGTCGTTGCGCAACCATGGCGGCAAGCAGCGCTATTACCACGATGAGATCGGAGCCAACAGCCGTCTGGATTCCATACAGGCCGCGGTGCTGCGCGTGAAGATGCCTCATCTGCAGAAATGGAATGAAGTGCGGCACGAACGGGCGCGCGCCTATGGCCGCCTGCTCACCGGAGCGGGGCTGACCAGAATCGGCGCCAACGCAACGCCTCCCGTAGTGTTGCTCAAGACCCTTCCCGGCGCTCACCACATCTATCATCAGTACGTGATTCGCGTGCGCGACCGCGACAAGCTGCGCGCTTTTCTCAGTGAGCACGGTGTTGGATCAGAGATTTACTATCCCATTCCTCTGCATTTGCAGAAATGCTTTGCCTATCTCGGCTACTCTCCCGGCAATCTGCCGGAAGCCGAGCGCGCCGCCCTTGATGTGCTTGCATTGCCGATGTTCCCTGAACTGGAAGAGGACGAGCAGCGGTACGTGGTGGAGTCGATTGCGGAGTTTTATTCCTGAGATTGAGTCGAGAGAAGCAAGTGCTTCAGGTCTGACTTTTATGTCGAGATGCGCTCCACAACATCAACCCAATGAATGCGATTGCAATCGCCGCACCCACAATCTGAAATGTCACAACAGGAAATTCACCGGCGTGGCTTAGGCTGGCACGAATCTCATCCGCCTGGCTGATCCAGAGTCCTGCCATAATTACAAAGCCAATGATTGCTGCCACGGCGCGCATGATTGTAACCGGCCGTTCAATGCGCTCTTTCTCAGCCTGCTTTTTCAGAATTTGCGCTCGCCACCAGATCACACCAGGGCTGGGTAGCTCCGGCTGATGCTCAGCGGCCATTTTCTTTACCAGAGAATCAAATTCAAAGTCGTTATTCATGCGCCCCTCTAAAACCGGCCTTCTTCAGCTGATCCTTCGCCTTTTCCCGCGCGCGGAAGACCATCACACGCACGCTCTTTTCTTTCACGCCGAGTATAGCTCCGATTTCCCTGTGGCTCAGCTCCTCGACATGGGCGAGCCAGAGTATGGCGCGCTCCTGCGCGCTCAGGTGGTCGAAAACTGAAGCCATATCCAGCGGCAGGTTGATCTTCTGGTGAACGTGCTCGATGAAATCACTCATCTCCCATAATTTTTGTTCGCGCTTCAGCTTGCGCCAGCGATCGCGCAGAAGATTCGTCGCGGTCTTGTACAGGTAAGCTTTGCGAGGCAGCTCACCCATCACCGGAG
>JBARMK010000100.1:0-6146 GCA_049802395.1 Candidatus Angelobacter sp. | reverse complement strand
GGGTAAGTGCCTTTGTTTGCAATAAAAGTCCGAAAAAGGCCGGGTGGGGTAGAAAAAACACTCCGGCAAAACTACTTGATCACCCCAGACGCAATGAAATCATGCATCCAGTCCTGCTTGTAGCCCTTCTGCCGCAGATGAGTCGATAGCTGGGCCCAGTGCCGGACGCCGTGCAGCAGCGCATGAATAAAGATTTTGCGCCGGCTGGCGGTGAGTTCTCCGGCCGAGCGCGTGGGAAACGTAAGCGTGCCGTCCCAGTCAGCATCATTGGCGGCGATGGCGAAGCTGCGCAGGTCTTCCAGGCTTTTGCGCGACAGCGCGAACAGCTCTTCACCGGGCTTTCCTTCGCCAAGGCGGGCCGCGAGCGTCTCATACTCAGTGATAGGCATGTTCAGCAGGCGCTCGGCGTAGCGCACCTGCACGATCACGATGTGCAGCACCACTTCCCGCACCATCTTGGTCCCGGCAATGTCGCACGGCAGCTCTAGTGCGTCAGGATGTTTCTTGAAGAAGTCGCGCCAGTGATTGCCTTCTTCCGCGCAGTAGTCCAGCAGCTCGCCGAAGCTTAGTCCTCGCATGGAAGCACCTCAAAGGGAACTATAACAAACCAATTTCAGGGGGAAAAACTTTAACCACAAAGGACACGAAGGAGCACAAAGGAGGTTGGGTCGCCGTGATCCCGCTCAGATCATTCTCTTTGTGCAGGCATTTTGGCGACGGGCTTGTCTCTCAGTTGGAGTCTCCTGGTTTTTAAATTGTCACTTTTTGGCAATTTCGGCGATTTTGGCAATTCTTTCGTGTTCCTCTGTGTCCTCAGTGGTAAAGGTTTTGCCCCTGAGGCTACTTCAACTGCTCGATCTCCCCCAGTTCCTTCTCGTCAATCTTTTTAATCGCCAGGTGTTTTTGCAGCCAGCGATCGCGGTCGAGCCGGGCGGTGGCGTTGAGAGCGTGCGGAGCGTCGTAGATTTCCATCCGCTTGTCGGTGGCGCTGAAGCCGTCAAGATATTGTTGGGCCAAAGCTTTCGCTTGCCCACCGGCTTCGGCGTTCAGGTCGGCTGCGGAGAATTGCAGGAAGATGGCTTCATTGTTGGTATGGCCGAGGAAGTACACCGGATCGGCAAAGGCGTATTCGTGGAAATATTCGCGGACGTTTTCCTCGCCGTACTGTTTTATGCGTGCCATGCTTTCCGGGTCTTTGCTGGCGAAAGCCTCTTCCTCATGGTCGCCATAGCTGCCGGCCATGAGCACGTAACAGCAGATGCGCGTATCGACTCCGGCCAGGATGGCGCCAACGTTGGCGTCCCAGCTATGGCCGACGTAAGCGATGCGTTTGCGGTCCACGTCGCGGCGCAGCAGCATCAGATCAATGGCTCTGCGGAGATCAATCGCCTGGTGTCCGGCGGCGTCGCCCTGCTGCCGGGCCGAGGCCATGAGGTCTTTTTCCGGCACAAACTCGTGGCGCGCCTGGGGCGCATCAATCAGCAGCGAGACCACGCCGGAGCGGGCCAGCGCCAGCGCTTCATCAAGGAACTCGTCTTTGTTGGCCAGCGGCGAGCCCTGCTTGAGCCAGTGACCCCAGATCACGGCGGCAAACGGGCCCTTGCCGTGAGGGATGACCAGATAGCCGGGCACGCGGTCTCCGCCGGCGCCGGAATAGTTGACCTCGATCAGCAGCGAGTCGCCGCGTTTTTCAATGTTGATCTCGCGCAGGTCCAGGCCGGTTTTGGTGTCGTAGTCGAAGCGCGGCAGCAGGTCAGGGTACGTTGGCTTGGGGTATGTAACCGGCGCGCCGGGCTGCGCGGAGTTATCCCGCGCCGCGGCCGTCGATGGCCCCGAAGTCTGTGCGGGAGTTGCTACCGGTGAAGCAGTGGTCCCCGACGATTGCCCAGGAGCCGCACTGGGCGCGGATTGAGCCGGTGTTGGCGATTGCGTGGGCGTAGCGTCTGGTGGCCGGCGATTGAGTGTTGGCCGTTCCGACTGCTCAGGCGCGGATGACTGCTCAGCCAGCAAGAGCGAAGCCACGGGAGAAGGCGATGGGCTTGGGGTGGCCGATGGGGACGGAAATGGTAACGGAGTTGGAGTTGGTGACGGAGTTGGCGAAGGTTTTGGGGTTGGCCTATACGATGGAGTCGGCGTGGGCGTGGGTGAAGGCGTTGGCGATGGAGACGGCGTGGGCGTTGAAAATGGAGTTGGCGTCGGCGTGGGAGACTGCGCAGCCGAACCGGCAACGATCAGAGCGAGAGTCGCGATAACAACCAGGGTACGCATGCAATAGTCCGCGGACGTGCAGTGGCCGCTGCTTCCAATGTAACAAAGCATGGCGCTGAAAGTCGCGCGAAGCGGCTAAAGCAGCTCTGGTGCGCTTGCCCGTGCTCTGGCCAGATGCTAATCTCTAGCCCTCATGAACACAGTAGATCCAGCGTCGGCGCGGAATTTTGGGCCGCTCAATCCGGAGACTTTTTTCGCTGCGCAAAAACGCAATCGCCGTGCCACGTGGCGTATGTCGGCACTGTGTGCGTTTGCCGCGTTCATCATGGGCATTCCGCTTACGCTGGTGCTTACGCCGCTGCTATACGCGATCGGGATGATTGTGCTGGAAACAGTCAACCATTTCTCCCCGCAGCCAGAGCTATTGCAGTATGCCAACAGCTTGGCCAAACTGGGGATGCGCGTGGCCGACTATATCATCAACCAGAAGGGCACGGTCGATCCTGGGGAACTAGTAGCAGGGCTGGCTCTGGTGCTGCTGCCGGGCATGGCAATGGCGTTTGGACTTTGGTTCGGCATGCTGGTGTTGTTTCGTCGCGGCGGAGTCGGCGGCGCGCTATCCAGTTTGAATGCGCGTGACCCGAACCAGGCGGACTTGAAAGAATTGGAGCTGGCGGACGCGGCTCAGGAGATGGCCATCGCTGCCGGACTGCCTGCGCCGAAGGTGATGCTGGTGGATTCTTCCGGCGCCAATGCCGCAGCGATTGGCACTTCGGCGGCGGATGCGCGCATCGTGCTCTCGCGCCGGCTGCTGGATGATCTGGACCGAGATCAGCTGCAGGCATTGCTGGGCCACCTGATCGGCTCCATCGGCAATGGAGATTTGCGCATCGCCTTCACCGTGACCAGCGTATTTGAGACCTGCGGGCTGCTAGTGACTTTGATCAACGCGCCGTTTGGACGCGAGTCGCGCGGCCGGATCTGGCGCGTGCTGCGCTATATTTTTGCTCGCGGCACGCCAGAGCAGAAATGTGTTGAAGCCGCGGCCATCGCGGAGTCGCTGGCGGGATCGCTGGACGCGAATAACACCGATATCGATCGTTACTTCAATCAGCAGAATCCCGGACTGATCCGGAAAGCTTTCCGTCTTGTGATGTTTCCTTTGATGTTCACGAACCTGGCGGTTGAGCTCACGTTGTTTTTCTTTCTCAACTTGTTGTTGGGGCCGTGCATGGCGCTGCTGTGGCGTACACGCCGCTACTTGGCCGATGCAAGCTCGGTGGAGCTGACGCGCAATCCTGATGCAATGGCCCGCGCGCTGCAGCGGCTGAGTGAAGACAACAACACGTGTCTGGAGGGCGGCGAATGGGCCACACATTTGTTTGTGGTGAATCCGGTGGGCGATAGCAGTCTTCAGGGCCTGCAGCCCGGCGAAGAGCAGAAGCGCAGGCTGCGGGAAGCCTGGGCTTCAACCGCGCATCTTGGCGCGCCCGCGACTTCAGGCAGTGCGCCTTCTGCAAAGGCGATTGCAACAATCAATGATTGGGCGAGCTTGCGGCAGGAGATCATGTCTACGGGGAAGGCAGCGGCGAGCGGAAACCCGCAGGCAATTGAGCGCATGGAAGCTCTGGCCGCGATGGCCGGGACATACCAGGAACTGGGATTGCGTGCCATGCCGAATCCGGCGGACATTCTGGCAGCCGAAAAAGGTGATCGTGCGGCCATGGCGCGTCTCCAGGCATTGCGGCAGGACCGGCAGCAGCAGAGCGTTCAAAAGCGAGGCCAATCTGGACTGAAGATACAGAGCTTCTTGTCGTTTCATCCTCCGCTCAAGAAGCGCGCCAAGCGACTGCAGAAGATGGGCTCACACTTGATTGCGCCGAGGATGGCCGGCGGCGTGGGACTCAAAATTTTTATGACCGTCCTTTACCTGATCATCGTCCCCTTATTGGCGGTTGCCGGAGTGTTGATGCTCATGGTCATCGGCATGATGATTGGTTTGAACCTGATGGTGTTGATGCTCTGGCTCACGGCGATCCACTGGTTTTTTGTCTGGCTCAACGGCCGGTGAGACCGGGCAGCTCTGGGTTAGTTAAAGTCGATTTGTATAGTAGGTAAACTTCCGTCATTCCGAGGTTCAGTAAACGAGCAAGCGTTTTCGGGTCCCCATTCGCGCCCGCTCTTAGCGTGAATGGGCAGAGCTTGCGAGTAGGGTTGAGAGATATTGTGCTTAGACTGGCGAATAAGCCTGGCCGATACATTCAAAACTGAGCCATTAAGCTGATAACGGACGCCGCGGGGTTTACGCCGCAAGCTCTCCCGGCGAAATTTCGTCCACGTAACACCATACCCACGCTTCGCCTGGCTCAATGGAGCGAATCAGCGGATGCTTGGAACGATGGAAATGCTTGGTCGCATGCTTGTTTTTCGATGAGTCGCAGCAGCCGACGTGGCCGCACTCCAGGCAAAGACGAAGGTGAACCCACGTATCGCCGATTTTGATGCAATCTTCGCAAACATGCTTATCAGTCCTGGTGAATTTGATCTCTTTCATGTGCGTGCAAGTTTCAGCCATGGCTTCTCCTTATGCCGCTTATGCCACTTCGGCGGCAGGTTCCAGCGGCCTTTCCAGCGCCTTGCGGTCCCACTGGCCCAGGTTCGCGCCCGCTTCGTAGGTGCTTTGCAAAAAATCGAGCAAGGTTTCCGTGGGCGATCCCGCACGCCGGACATCTTCATGCATCAACAGAAATTCGCCCATCTGTTCCTGGTAGAGCGCCGCAGCCGGACGTACCTTTTGCTGCGCGTACCCCTGCGGTTGAGGCGCTGCGTAAGTGTAAAAAGCGGCGTCTTTCATATCGCCGGTGCCAGGCCAGCCCGCGCTGATCACTTCATGAGAGTACGCTTCGCGCATGATTTTGCGCAGCACCGGATCCGGATCGCTGCGTGGCGGCGCCGGACGGCCGGAGAAGCGCGTGACCGCCAGGTCAAAGCTGCCCCAGAAAAAATGTACCGGGCTGGACTTGCCGATGAACCGCGAGCGAAAAACCTTGAACACATCGTCCACTGAGACCAAGGCGCGCCAGAAACGGCGGGCATATTCCTTGTCGTATGAGGCATGCACGCGGTCCTGGTCAAAGGCGATGGGGTCGGGGATCTCCACCGGCATGTTCCAAATCTTCACATCGATGTTGAGCGAGCGGAGCGCCGACATGAACTCGGCGTAAAAGTCAGCCACCGAACGCGGCGCCAGGGAAAGCGTTCGTGTGGCAGGATCGCAGGTTTTGATGTGAAGCTGATGCTCGAGAAAGTCAAACTCGATTTCAAACACGCGATCGCCGTAGGGAATCACCGAGGTCGTCAGGCCGCGCGCGCTTATATTGAGCGCCACATTCCACCAGTGATTGGTTTTTGGCGTGAGCGCCAGCCGCACTTTTCCCACAATCTGTGTCCACATATGCAGTGTGTCGCGGGTATCGCGCCAGGCGTCCAGCGGGAGCTCCGGCCAGCAGGCGGACGAATCGGAAACAGCGGTGTTGCGGGTGTCAATCATGGCCAGGCTTCAGGCATTATGCTCCCAGGCAGACAGTATAAGTCGCTGAGCCCGATTCCGTCGAATTGAGCTCACACCTTACTCGATCTCGCGGACCTGTTTTTGCAATGCTCCAAAAGCTGTGATCAGCAGCATGCTCGCGCCCGCCACCAGAAACATGAATCTTAGGTTCCACGCAATCAGCAGACCGGCGGCGGCGAGCGACACGGGCAGCAATCCGAATGCGGAGAGCATTAGGACGCTCATGACGCGACCACGCACGGTGGCTTCAACCCGTTGCTGTATCCATGCCGCGATGTGCACATTGGCCAGGCCCGCGCAACCGGCCATCATCAGCAGCAGGGCAGCAATCTGCCAAAGCTTTCCTGCCATGCCAACCGCTCCAAGG
>JBARMK010000099.1:0-5441 GCA_049802395.1 Candidatus Angelobacter sp. | reverse complement strand
GTGTATGCCCCACCGCTCAGGTTTTAATTACTTTCCTTTGCCGCCTCCGCTGGAGCCTTTACCACCGGAGCTGCTGCCGCCGCCGGAGATGCCGGTGTCTAAGCCACCACCGCCGCCGCTCCCGCCTCTGCCGGACCCACCGTTGCCGCCGGAGCCGCTGCCGCCGCCCGAACCAGATCCTCCGCCTCTCGTGCCGGAGTTACCTGAGGGTTGATTGAACGCCGTTGGCAGAGTGGTGGAGGCGATGTAGCCCACTCCCTGTGGTGTCGGAATCGGAGTCGGCATGGGCACCAGACCGCGATCGAGTTCCCAACGAACCAGCATGGCATGATCTTCATGCACGGTGTTGTGGCAGTGTTCCATGAACATTCCGTAGAACTCGCGGAACTGCATGGTAAGAGTAACGCTTCCACTTGGACGCAGGCGATACACGTCCTTGCGGCCTTTTTCCCAGGCGGGAACGTTGGCCGCGCTGCCGTTGCGGGCAAGGATCTGGCCTTCCTCGAAGTGGATGTGGACTGGGTGATCCCAGCCACCGCCGCCGTTCTTGAGCGTCCAGACTTCACGAGTGCCCGGTGTGGGCGCTGCAGCGATCCGGCCGTAATCGGCTGTGAGCATTGTTCCCAGATCGGTCTTTACACCCCATGGATCCTGGTCTGTGGGATCGGTAGGATTGACGGCGCCGCGTCCAAATTCAAATGTGCGCTCGCGCACCACTGGAATGTTGGAAAGATCGGGGTTGGGAATCATTTGTGCAGGAATCTGACTCTGGTCGGGCTGAGCCGGATTGCTGGTGATGCGGAACTCCAGGAATTTGCCTACACAAGGGTCGGAAGACTTACCGGCCAGCGCGTCAGCGATGGTGCGATCAGAAGAAGGCTTCTTACCATCCTGGTGCTCGCATACGTTGACCAACCAGACTTTGTCTCCCAGGTTGTAGCGGGAGAAATCAATGATCCAGTCATAGCGCTCGGCGATGCCCTGTTCGTCGGAGACAATTTGCGGCACCGGTTGTGGCATGAGGTTACCGTCGTTGGCGATCTGCACAATCGGCGAACCGTCAGAGAGGCCATATTTGAAGAAACGCGAGACGCTGGCGTTCAGGACGCGGAAGCGGTATTTACGGCGCTCCACTTCAAAGAACGGCTTGTAGCAGAGGTTCACGGTCATCACGTCCCCGATAAATCCATCGAGCTGGAAAATATCGAAGAAGAGCTGTCCGTTGGCATCCCAGGCCTTGTCAGCCAGCATGAGGTTGACGTCGTAATCCAGGTTGCCCCATGACTTGGAGGCGCCGCTGGGCAGGCGCAGGTTCACGCCGTCATTCACCGATTCATTGCCACGGTCCAGGGCGCTGTAAATGTTGAACATGGCAGCATTGCCCTTGTACACGTTCTGCGAAGTGAAGCTGAACATGTGATCGTGGAACCAGTGGGTGGACATGGTTTCATGCCAGTCGCCAGGCACTTTGTTGATTCCGCCGTTGTCAGCCGGACTGCCGGCGCGAGGGTCGGTAGCGTCAACGTTGATGCTGTCATGTCCGGCCAGAATGATGGGCCAGTGATAATCGTAAAACTGTCCGGGGAAGAAGAACGCGCCGGTAAAGCCGTCATTCTCCGCACCATGGTGTCCGTTGTGCTCGTGGGTGGTAATGGTGTGGCGGCCGAACCCGCCGTTTTTGGTTACGTCCGCCGGAAGTTTGTTGTGATGGCGGAAGATGATAGGTTCGCCGTAACGGCCAATCGCCAACTTGGGAGGAATGGTCCCGTTAAAAGTCCAGAATGCCAACGGGCCCTGGTCAGGCAGATTGGGGTGAAACTTGGGGTGAATGCTCTGCCCGTTTTTGGTGTTGACCTTTGCCCCTTCCTGCGTGGCGTCGATGTAAACCTGAGGAGCAAATTCGTTAAAGCGCTGGTGCGCCCAATCCTGTCCCGGAGGACGGCCTTCCATGGGACCAAAGCCTCCGCCCAACTCTGGAGCGCAGGCGATCGCTGTCTGGTTGGAGAGCGCGGTGGGAACAGGATCGCACGCGGCGATAGGATTTCTATCCAGCACTTCAAAACGAAGCATGGGCTGGGTGAAGGCCAGGCCGTTCAGTCCGGGGCTGGGTGGTGCGCCCGTGGGACCGTTCAAGCTGCTGGCGGCGAATGCGCTGTTGACGAACGGGTTGAGTCCGTGGATGGGAGCTAACACGCCCCCGGTGGTGATAAGGCCCCACTTGATCAGATCGCGACGGGAAACCTGACCCTGTGAATATGCTTTGACGATCTCGGCACGGTTCTGGCGGGCGTTTTCGGCCTCGCGTAGACGTGCTTTAGACGAGTTCTCTGTCAGGAAGAAACCTTCCTGGTGTCTGCGGCTCATTTGGCTGCGCTCCTTAGTATGAACCTGCAACGGAACGGACGAAGTTCCGCGGCTCGGCGATGATGCCGACCTTAAAGTGGCATGGCCCCTGTATTGTTGTCTTTGGAACCTTCGCGCCACATCGCTTTGATAGTCAGGCGGTCGACGCAACCACGTAAGACTCTCTCAACGTCAAGAACCGCGCTGCCGGAAGGCGATGTCAGCTTCGGGTAAGAGAATGCCCGGACAGCATTAAGGAACTTAAAGTTTCTGATTAAAGTTCTTAATCACGTGAGTAACTTCTCGGATTCGGCCAATCGTACCCGATAATGCCGTGTTTCATACCCGAAACATGGGCAGATGGGATAAAGAAGATGGGTGTTACGTGGTAGAAGAAACGGCCACGGAGGCCAACGTACCGGTTTTACGGAGCCGACATTACTTCACTTTGAGTACGACTGCGGTTTGATCGTCAAAGACTTCTGCGCCCGCGGCAAATTCTTCAGCGGCGCGAAAAATCGCGTCCACAATTTCCTTCGCAGAGCCTGCCGCATTCTTGGCGATGACGTGTTCTACGCGGCTGCGCCCAAATTGCTCTTCTTTATTGTTGCTGGCGTCAACAATGCCGTCGCTAAAGAAGACGAATACATCCCCGGCCTGGGCCTGGACCGTAATTTCGTCATAAGACACGTCCTCAAACATTCCCAGCGGCAGTCCGGCCGCCTCCAGCATATGAGCGTGTCCCTGATGACAATAAATGGGGCGGGGAAGCCCGGAATTGGCGACTCGCATGGTCTTCTTCTCATCGTCCCACAGAGCGCACGTCAGCACGAGATATTGCGCATCAAGGCGGCGATGATTGAGCGATCGGTTGACCGCGTTGAGCATCTCCGCCGGATAAGGTTCGTCGCGAGCCATGCTCCGCAGAATTCCGCTGACAAGCGCAGCGTAAAGCGCCGCAGGCGCGCCTTTGCCGCTGACGTCGCCCACAACGATGCAGGCACGGGGCAGCGTGTAATCGAGAAAATCGTATAGATCGCCGCCAATGGCGTGCGCGGGATTGAAGCGCGCGGCAACCTCCGCCGCAGGCAGGCTGGGACTGGTGGGCGGAAGCAAGTGGTGCTGTACTTCCCTCGCCATGGCCAGGTCACGCTCCATGCGCTGTTCTTCACGCGCAATATGCTCATAGAGACGGGCGTTTTCAATGGCAATGGCCACCTGCGCGGCCAACGTGCTTACGGTGCGCAGATGATCTTCAGTGAAATAGGCCCGGCGAGTATGCTCCAGGTCGAGCACGCCGATGACTTCATCCTTATATATGAGGGGCACACAGAGTTCAGAGCGGGTCTCCGGGTTGGCCTTGATATATCGAGGGTCGCGGGCAACATCGGGCACTAGCACCGGCTTTTTACTTTCGGCGGCAGCGCCGACGAGGCCACGCCCGACAGGAATGTCATGCTTGATGTGAATGTTCTCCTTGAAGCGAACAGAAAACCGGTGCACCAGCTTCTGCTTGCTTTCGTCGAGCAGGAGGATGGAAAACATCTGGTAGTCAATCAGTTTGGAGAGCAGGTCGCCGATGCGTTTGAGAAGCTGATCAAGATTCAGGATTGAGGTGAGATCGCGGCTGATTTCGTTCAGTATGGTAAGCGTGCTGGCTTGCTTGACCACGCGCGAATACAAGCGCGCATTCTCAATGTTTACCGCGATGCGCGATGCTATCAGAGAAAGCAGACGCGAGTGCTCTTCCTTGAAATAACCGGGCTCACGCGCTTCCAAGTCCATTACGCCGATGACGCGGTTCTTGTTGATTAAAGGAACGGCCAGTTCGGAGCGCACGCGTGGAACGGCTTCAATATAGTGTTTGTCGTGGGCGACATCGTCCACCAGAATGGCGCGGCGTTCCTGAACGGCCTTTCCGGTTACGCCTTCTCCGACCTTGACGCGGATCCGCTCTGCAACTTCCGGCAAATGGCCGATCTGGAACCGGAACCGCAGCTCCTGGGCGCGTTCATTCAGCAGCAAAATGGAGAAAATCTCATAATCAATAACCCGTTTCACCACCTCGGCGACGCGCTGCAGGAGCGTATCGAGATCGAGCGTGGTGTTGAGCACGTCAGCGACTTCAATGAGAAGCGCTTCGACGTCCATTCGCTGAGACTGTGTGGAAGTAACCATGAGGTCCACTTCCGATGATAACAGCGATGAGCGCTTCGAGTATTCGTCTGATCGCAGGAAAAGATTGGCAGAGCCGATTCAACTGTTCGAACAAATCTTTTTCCGCTGAGCAGCGAAATGCAATGAAATTGAGTTCAAGCCCCGCGCAGGCTTCTTTTCCGTTGTTATGAAAACTGGGCCGCCGCAGTCCTGGCAGCCCATCCAGTTTTTTCAGGTCTTGCAGGAGATATTTCCTCTTATTGGTTCGGGCAAATCCTGGTGTGGCAACCACCGCCACCGCCGATCGGAGGCCGCTGGAAGTTTACGGTTGAACTGGCGTAGGTCACTCCACCATATTGCGAATTCAGTGTGGCCGATCCGGCCGCCGTCGGCGCCAGGTCGGTGCTGACATTCGTGGCTACATCGAGATTGGTGAGCCCGGAAAACTGTTGGAGCCAGTTAGAAACAGCAGTGGGGTCCTGAGCATACAGGCTATTGCCCCTGACCACGTATGCAAAGGACTGCTGGCCGGCGACCTGGCCAGTGTTCAGGTCTGTGAGAGTAACGGTGACCGTGCCGCCGGTTGAGGCAATTGTTGCATTCGACAGCGCAAGATTCATAAGCGCCTGACTGGGATCAAAGCTAGCCAGATCCATTCCTGTTACCTGGGGCAGCCAGGCACCGAATTGCTTGAGGGGTGCGTGGATATGGACGGTGACGGTGACTGTAACCGTTGTGGCGCCAGTCTGTGTGTTTTGCGAGACGGATCCACCCACGTCTGTAGCGGGGCACCCGGCAAGCATCAGAACACAGCCGGCCAGAATGGGAGCCGCGGCATAGCGGGAAATCATGCGAAACAAATTGGACATAGTAACCTTCCTAACGTTCGAATTTGATATCGGGCAGAGACTGAGTCGGAATGCTTATCGACCTGGAAACCC
>JBARMK010000098.1:0-21061 GCA_049802395.1 Candidatus Angelobacter sp. | reverse complement strand
ATATAATGCCACGCGTTTTTTTCAGATGTTGTCAGAAAAAGGGGCGCGCGCGACTGCAAAGATCCTTCTTGCTGGTGATGAAAACAAAGTATCCGACGGCTTTACGGCAATGTGGGAGCGCGGGCGTCTTGATCTAACAGTCGAGGCTATTTGCTCACACCGACAATACAGACCGCTGTTTACAGAACAAGAATTAGAGACTGCGCGCAAACGTCTGGACAAAGCTAGGCAGAGGGGTGCATCTCCAGAAAGAATTCAAGAACCGAGGCGCGCAGTCCCTGCAACCAACAAGGCGCAGGCGAGAAAACCGGATGAGAGATTACGAGTATTTCTGTGTCATTCCTCCGCCGACAAACTGTCCGTCCGAACATTATACAAACGTTTGAAAAACGACGGCTTTGCGCCCTGGCTGGATAAAGAAGAACTGCTACCCGGGCAGAATTGGCGGGAAGAAATTCCCAGAGCGGTCCGATCGAGCCATGTTGTTATTGTTTGTTTATCCAAGGAATTCCAAAAAGCAGGCTACCGCCAGAAAGAGGTTCTCTTAGCCCTGGATGTGGCAGACGAGCAGCCTGAAGGCACGATTTTTCTGATTCCTCTCAAACTCGAGGAATGTGATATCCCTTCACGATTGGATCAATTGCACTGGGCGGGTTTGTTCGATGACGATGGTTATCGGCGCTTGGTACTTGCTTTAAAGACTCGATCAAAAGAACTTGGTATTCCAGTTACCTCTCCACACCTAGTCACCGATCCACACGTCCAAGCCGCACCGCCGGCGGAAACATTTCATTCGCAACCAGTGAAAAGCTATCGAAGCTCAACCGCGAACAGGTTTGATGACTTCGCACAAAAGCACGTCAACGAATTAGAGAATAAGAAACGCGTAGCTAAAGAGACTGAATCGGAGTGGGATTTCCTTAAGAATTTGCTGTCCAGATTTGCTCTCGATGGCAGAGGCATCGACAGTTATAAGTTCGAGTGGGTTCCCGATTTATCAGGGTATCCTTCGTTGGTTCTCAACAATGTATCTGCCATTCTCTTTGACAGAGGTGGTCTCGATGGGGTTGCACAGAGTTATCGTGTCCGCTTCAGCCGCAAACCGGCTGGCCCGGGTCGAGCCTATGTAGACGGCGAATCTCGTGTCCCCGAAAAAAGTTGGTCCATAGAACCCGACATCTCGAATGGCAAGTTTGTTTGGTTCGTCTACGAACGAGGACGCCGATGGGCATCGGCAGAAGTCGCTCAAGAAATTGCGACGGAGCTTGCTCAGTACCACATCCGATTTGAGAAAGCTTATGGTCGGGAATAAACGAATGATCTCTTGATAGCGGATATTTTTGCCCGTTCTACTTACGCCGTCGCCTTGTGCTTGGCTGTTTCTGCGCGCCGTACTCGGACTTTAACCTCCACCCGCGAGCCGAGCCGGTTGATGATGGACATAAGCCGATCGACGGTGAACCTTCTAAGGTCTGCGTTGCGAATGCGCGAGAAGTTGGCGGCCGCAATTTCCGTGCGGCTGTGCGCAGCGCTCACGCTTAGACCATCGCGGTCGAGTGCCTTGATGATTTCCGCCGCCAGGATCGCCTTGAACTGCTCGGCATCCGCGTTCTTGTGTCCCAGGTCGCGGAACACATTCCCGCTTCCGCGCACAACTTTCAGTTTTCGCTTTTCATCGCAACATCTCCTTGAGCTCTTCAAACGTTCCGATCAGCGTCTATCTGCGTTCATCTGCGGCGAAGGCTTTTGCCTTACTCCCCTGATCGCGCCAACTCCACGGCCCGCACCAGCGCCTGGGCTTTGTTCAGGCATTCCTGATATTCGCTTTCAGGGACTGAGTCGGCCACGATGCCTGCGCCGGCCTGGACGTAAGCCTTTTTGCCTTTCACCAGCATGGTACGGATAGCAATGCAGGAATCGAGATTGCCGGCGAAGTCGGCATACAGGACCGATCCACCGTAAATGCCGCGACGGACCGGCTCGACCTCTTCAATGATCTCCATGGCGCGGACTTTGGGCGCGCCGGTGAGCGTGCCGGCCGGGAAACACGCGGCAAATGCGTCCACGGGGCTGAGCTCGGGGCGCAGCGTGCCTTCAACGGCGGAAACCAGATGCATGACGTGCGAGTAGCGCTCCACGAACATCAGGTCACGCACTTTTACGGTGCCAAATTCGCTCACGCGGCCAACGTCATTGCGGCCCAGGTCCACGAGCATTACATGCTCGGCGCGCTCTTTTTCGTCGGTGCGCAGCTCGTGCTCCAATCTCAGGTCCTCAGCGTCATCTTTGCCGCGCTTGCGCGTGCCCGCAATCGGCCGGTATTCCAGCTTGCGGCCCGTAACGCGCACCAGCATTTCCGGCGACGAGCCCAGAATCGTCAGGCCCTGAGCGCGGAGAAAATACATGTAAGGAGAAGGATTTACCCGGCGCAGAGCGCGGTACATATTGAAAGGAGCTACTCCCGGCTGCAGGTCAAGACGCAGTGATGGCACGGCCTGGAAGACGTCGCCCGCCATGATGTATTCCTTGATCTTTTCTACCGTGCTCATGAACTGCTGCTTGCTCGCCGAATATCCGATCTTCGGTTTGCCTGTTTGCGGCCGGAGAGCTTGCAGATGCTTCTTTGGCAGCGGAGCAGTAAGCTGCTTTTCAGTGCGGGCGATGTCCCGTAGAGCCTGGTCGTAGGCCTTGCGCGGGGATTGCCGGCGCACGTCGGCGGTGGCAATGATGAAAATTTCATGGCGCACGTGGTCGAAAGCCAGCAGCCGGTCAAAGAACATCAGCGTGCAGTCGGGGACCTGCAAGTCGTCCTTGGCCAACTCCGGGAGTTTTTCCAGTTGGCGGACTGCATCATGGGCAAAAAACCCGACTGCCCCGGCGGTGAAAGGAGGAAGCCCGGAAACGTGCGCGGGCGTGTGCTCGCGCAGCAGGCCATCCAGCACTTGAAAAACGCTGCCATTCATCTGCTGTCTCTTGCCGTTCTTCTCCAGGGTGATTTGCCGGCCTTGGGCGCGGAGGACCATATAGGGCCGCGCTCCCAGAAAGGTATATCTGCCGATCTTCTCTCCGCCTTCAACCGATTCCAGCAGAAAGGCATTGGGCTCGTCGGCGGCAATGCTGAGAAAGGCCGAAACCGGTGTCCGGAGATCGGCCGCGACGTTCTTGGCCACGGGTACCAACGTCGCTTGCTTCGCCAGCCGGGAAAATTCCCTGTAGTCCGGAAATAGCATGGGCTGTAATCTTAATTGATTCTTATGGCAAGAGGCCGTAGAGGAACGAACGTACACGTACTTTCCGCGCAATCAAAGTACACATTCGGTTACGCCGGAAGCGCGGTAAACGGTGCAGAAAAGACCGGAATTGGACTATACTCGGTGCAAATTACAGAATACGAAGTACTTCCCACAAGTTGTTGTGCCCCCTTGATCTTGTGCGAGGGAACCACATGGCGCTCTGCGACTGAAACAGGGACGCCACAGGTGAATGCGAATGTTAGTCAGATTCTGGGGTGTTCGTGGCTCGACGCCAACCCCTCAGTCGGAAAATCTGCGTTACGGCGGCAACACTTCATGTGTGGAGGTGCGCGTCAATGGCAATCTCTACGTCTTCGACTGCGGCACCGGCTTCCGCAATCTGGGAAAACAACTGGTGCAGGAAAACAACGGCAGTCCAATCTCCGCTCATATCTTTCTTTCTCATTTTCACTGGGACCACATTCAGGGCATACCGTTCTTCAGCCCGCTTTACGGCAATCCTGAGAGTTCGTTCGTGTTTCACTCCTCCAGCCGTACACACGGACTGCAGCGGGCGATCGAAAAACAGATGGCGGACCCGTACTTCCCGGTCAACATGAACGAGATGTCCGCACAGCGGCATTTTTTTAATATCGACGAAGGCAAGATGGAACTCGACCATGGCTCCATTCAGTCCATGTGGCTGAACCATCCTCAAGGATGCCTCGGTTTTCGGCTGGAGACCCAGGGCAAAGTGCTGGTTTACGCCACTGATAACGAACCCGGCGATCCAGTGTTTGATAAGAGCGTGCGCAAACTCGCCGAAGGCGCCGATGTTTTGATTTATGACGCGCAATATCTTCCGGAGGAATATGCTGCCCACAAGCAGGGCTGGGGACACAGCCATTGGCGCGAAGCCGTGAATATTGTGATGGAGAGCGGAGCGAAAGAACTTATTCTTTTCCACCATGACCCGGACCATACTGACGCCTGTATCGATGCCGTGGTAACGCAAGCGCGGGAGCACTATCCCAGGGTGCGCGCTGCTTCTGAAGGGATGGAAATTCTGCTCTAATCCGTCAAGACCGCGTCTTTTGTATACTTGCATGGGATTCTTCTTACTCGTAGGTGAGACATGCCGCAGCTTTTACAGCCAGACCAAGCCAGCCTGATCTTCCAGACGATTTTTCTGCACGCATTGCAAAACGAGCATCCCGTGACCAGAAAGATCATTGAAGCCATTCCGCTGGACAAGGGCGAGTATCGCCCTGATCCAGTATCAAAATCCGCCCTTGAACTCGCCTGGCACATTGTGGCTGCCGAGAAGAGGTTCTTTGAAGGGATCGCCGGCGGAGAGTTCAACTTTGCTCCCATCAACCGCCCTGACTCGGTGAGCAACTCCGCCGATATCGCCGCTTGGTATGCCGGGATGTTTGAATCGGTATTCAGCCGGCTGCAGAAGCTTTCCGGCGAGCAACTGGCCAGGATGATGGACTTCCGCGGCATGATGCAGCTTCCCGCCGTTGCGTTTTTCCGGCTGGCGTTGAGCCACTCCATACATCATCGCGGCCAGCTATCAACGTACTTGCGTCCTATGGGCGCCAAGGTGCCCTCGATTTACGGCGAGAGCTATGACGCTGCTGAAGCCCGCAAAGCTGCAGAAGCAAAGAGTGCGTAAAGAGCTTCTGCGATGAATATCCTGGGCTGGTTGATCCCGTCGTCCCTCTGAGTTGGGCTGGATTCCAGCTTCACGCAGCAGCGCTGGATTTCAAGCATCTCTCTGTCTGCGGCGAACGTCTTACTTTGATATCCATCGAGAGGAGATGTGCGCATGACTGACAATGGCAAAATACTTGACGTCCTTCACGAATTGATTGAAGTCTGCAAAGATGGTGAAACCGGTTACACTCACGCAGCGGGGATCGTCTCTGATCCAAAATTGAGGTCTTATTTTCAGGAGCAAAGCCTGGAGCGGGCGCATTTTGTCCAGGACCTGAAGCACGCGGCTGAAATCCTGGGTGACAAGCCTGACACCTCAGGCAGCGTGGCTGCAACTCTGCACCGGTTGTGGTTTGAAGCCAAAGCCGATCTCGGACTGGGCGATCAATCAGTGCTGAATAGTGTGGAGCAGGGCGAGGACCGCGCCAAACACGCCTATGAAGATGCTCTGCACGAAGACCTGCCTGCTGACATTCGCGGCATGCTGCAACAGCACGCCCAAAGCGTTTTTGCCGCCCATGATTATGTTCGCGACTTGCGCGATCGCGATCAAGAAAAAGCCGCCTAAACAAGCAAGCAACATTTCACGTCGTCTGCACGCCCCCGCAATGTTTTGAAGACTTGCGGGGGTATTGTTGCCATTTGCCGAGACTCTGCTTTTAAATGCGCTTACTGGCTTACAGCCTATCATCGAGAAAGAGTAGAGTGAGCGCTCGCGCTGCCAAGTGACATTGGCGGATAATGAACAGCGCCGATGCACGAGACCTTCAAGTTCGCAAGCCTGCGCGAGCTTTTCGCCAAGGCCAATGAAGAGAAGTCGGGCGACCAGCTTGCCGGACTGGCCGCGCGCTCGGAACAGGAACGAGTTGCGGCCAAACGCGCGCTGGCCAACCTTACGCTGCGAGAGATCGTCGCCAACCCGCTGATCCCGCCCGAGGAAGACGACGTCAGCCGGCTTATCCTGGAAACGCATGACCGGCAAGAGTTCAAGACTATCGGCAGCCTGACCGTCGGCGAATTGCGCGAACTTGTCCTGCGCGATGAAACCGCCGAAGCTGACTTGCAGCGCCTCCACTGGGCGATCACTCCGGAAATTGCCGCCGCGGTTACCAAGCTGATGAGCAATAAGGACCTGGTGCTGGCCGCTGCAAAGATTCGAGTGGTCACCCATTGCCGCAACACTATGGGAGGACCGGGCGTGCTGGGCATACGGTTACAACCCAACCACCCAGCTGACGATGTAGCGGGAATCCTGCTTGCTGCCTTCGACGGCCTGCTCTATGGCTGTGGTGACGCCGTGATTGGCGTGAACCCCGCAACAGATTCGGTAGAGACGGTCAGCGCGATTCTGCACACGCTCCATCGGCTCATTGATGCTTACCGGATTCCCACCCAGGCCTGCTGTCTGGCGCACCTCTCTACGCAACTTGCAGCGCTGGATCGGGGCGCGCCGGTAGATCTGTTGTTTCAATCTGTCGCCGGGACGCAAAAAGCCAATGAGAGCTTCGGTATTACGCTTAGCATGTTGCGCGAAGGAAGAGAAAGAGTCCTTGAACACCACAAACAGAGATCGTCACGGAGGGACGGAGACACGGAGAAAACCGAAGGTAATTCGCAGGCAATAGATCAATGCTATGCAAGGTGCTCCGATCTTCCGATCACCCGGACTTCCGAGCTCAATGTGATGTATTTCGAAACCGGCCAGGGCAGTGCCCTCTCGGCTGAGGCGCATCACGGCGTGGACCAGCTCACCCTGGAAGCTCGCGCCTATGGCGTCGCGCGCGTGTTCCAGCCGTTTCTGGTGAACAGCGTTGTCGGATTCATTGGTCCGGAATATCTTTACGACGAACGGCAGATTATCCGCGCCGGCCTGGAAGATCATTTCATGGGCAAGCTGCTGGGACTGCCGATGGGCTGCGATGTCTGCTATACGAATCACGCGGCAGCCGACCAGAACTCGGCAGACAATCTAATGATGCTGCTCACCGCTGCAGGCTGCAACTATTTCATGGGAGTGCCATGCGCGGATGACGTGATGCTGAACTATCAGTCCACCAGCTTTCATGATGCGCTGGCCATGCGCCGGCTGTTCAAACTACGTCCCACGCCGGAATTTTTTAGCTGGCTGCAGGAGATGGGAATATTCAAAGGGGACGAGCCGGCGCAGATCGATTCCGGTGCGCGCAAGCAATTGGCTGCGGGACTGCACCAGATGATCGGATAGCGCAATTTTCAAATTTTAAATTTTGAATTTACAATCTTCTTCCATGAATCTGATCAATCATCAATTCCGCCTAGCCGCCCGTCCAGTGGGATTGCCCAAGCGAAGCGATTGGAATTACACAGAAGAGCCGGTGCCCGACCTTGGCCCGGAGCAAGCCGTCGTGAAGAACCTTTATATCTCGCTCGACCCTGCGATGCGCGGTTGGATGAACGAAGGGCGATCCTATATTGAGCCGGTCAAAATTGGCGACGTAATGCGCGCCGGCGCGGTAGGCCGGGTGATTGCATCGCAGAATGCGTCTTTCAAGACCGGAGATTACGTTTTTGGCATGCTGGGCATGCAGGAGTATGCGGTTTCGGATGGCAAGGGTCTCACCAAAGTCGATCCCAGGATTGCGCCGTTGCCGGTGTATCTGGGCGCTCTGGGAATCACCGGCCTGACCGCGTACTTTGGCCTGCTGGAGATTGGGCGCCCAGTCGCGGGAGACACCGTGGTGGTCTCTGGCGCCGCGGGAGCCACCGGCATGGTGGTAGGCCAGATTGCCAAGATCAAAGGCTGCCGCGCTGTGGGAATCGCAGGCGGAGCGGAAAAATGCGATTACGTCGTGCGGGAGCTTGGGTTTGACGCCTGCATCGATTACAAATCGGAAAAGGTTTCGGAGTCTTTGCGCCGCCATTGCCCCAAGGGCATCAACATTTATTTCGATAACGTTGGTGGAGAGGTCCTTGACGCGGCACTGGCCCAACTGGCCAAGCATGCACGGGTGGTCATCTGCGGAGCGATCTCGCAGTACAACTCGACCAGCGGCATCCATGCCCCGGCGAACTATCTTTCATTGCTCATCAACAGCGCCCGCATGGAAGGCTTTGTGGTGTTCAATTATGCCTCGCGCTACAGTGAAGGCGTGCGCGAACTTGCCACCTGGCTGGCCCAGGGAAAAATGAAATCGAAAGAAGACATTGTGGAAGGTTTCCAGACCTTTCCCGAGACGCTGCTCAAACTCTTCAGCGGAGAAAACTCCGGCAAGCTGATGATCAAGCTGGCGGATTCTCCTTAAGCTTTGCCGCCTGCACCGTCCAGCACAGCGCGAATCTGTTTGGCGTAGTCGGCGCTTTCGCGATCGTCGGTCACTAACTCGATCTGCTTCGGGCTGCTCACGCCGATCTTGAGTTGCACAGCGCGGGCAATTTGTTCCTGATCAAAGATCGCTCCCTGGCTGACTTCCGGCGTGGTGCCGAAATGGCGCAAGATGGCTACACCCACAGCATCAATGGCGATGCGGTCCGTTCCCGCGAGAATCACGTTGGATTGCACCATCTTCCCCTGATCGGGGCCGCCATTAGTAAACGCCTGTATCCCGTCCAGCACAATCAGATCGGGTTTGTATGCAGTATTGATTTCGGCGATCATGTGGCGCTGGTGCGCTGACGAGTGCAGCTCGCGCATGAAGTTGTAAGAGTTTCCAGGAACGACTTTTGCGGCGAGGCCGACAGAATTCTTGAGCGACAAGGTGAAGTGGCCGCCATAGCGGTGGGTCTTTAGGCAACAGGTCTGGACGATCCCGCCGGCCTTGCGCACCGGGCGCGGAAGCGCGAAGCCTTGCTCCCAGTGGCTGTCCTGCGGCTTGATCAGCTCCCAATCGTCGGGTCCGAGTTCATCAAAGACCATGACCTTTGCGTTCAGCTCCTTGCCCATCTGAAAAGCATTCTTCTTGCCCATGACTTCGCGGGTATTGCCCATGCCGCTGCGGTCGCCAATGGTCAGGGGACCTGCGCCCATGGCTTTGAGCTTATTCATCAAAGTAACGAGCGTGTCTTCGTGGGTGGATCCGGGAGTTGGATCAGAGCTGTTGAAATTCGGTTTGATGAAAATGTCCTTGCCACGGAACTTCTCCAGGCCCAGCAGGTCGATGGCGCGCTTAATGCCGACGGCGCGGTCGGTGGTCTTGACGAAGGCCACGTGGGCCATGGCAGGCGCCGTATCGAAGGCGAGCGCTTGCAGCAATCCGGGAGCGAACAGCGCTGCTCCCGCAGTGGTTGAGGCATCTCTCAGGAACTGTCTGCGATTCATGCGTCGACTCCCTCGCTCAAATCATAATTTATTGGACACCCATCGATGCCGGTAAGGCAAGGGACGAAACGCATGGATCTACTTCCCGAGCTGCTTCGCCAAGCTCTTGAACAGGTCAGGCAACCGCCGGTTCCACTGGCCCCAGTCGTGCCTTCCGGGACCGGCATGAAACTCGTAGCGGAAATTGCGTTCTTTCAGCAGAGCAGCAAATTTCCGGTTCGCAGGCAGAAGGCCTTCTTGCTCGCCACAAGAAAGGAAGATATAGGGCGCGTTGCCGGGATCGACGGAACGAGCAAGGACATAAGGATCACTGTCCTGCCTGCTTGGGCTTCCCCAAGGCCCAAAAATTGAACGATGCTGTCGCCATTGACCGATTCGCGTGATGGAAAAAGGACGGATGGGAACATCAAGGGCGGAACTGAGTCCGCCGGAAAAAAGGAAAAGGTCTGGATGTTTGAGGGAAAGTACGATGGCGCCAAAGCCACCCATCGAAAGGCCCGCTATCGCACGGCCGTTTCGCTGGCCGGAAACCGGGAACCGTCGTTCAACATCCGTGATGAGATCATGCACGATGTAATCCTCGTAACGATCTTGTGGGCGGGCAAAAGAGTTTGTGTAATAGGACTCGTTTCCTTCCGGCATGACCAAAACAAGGCCGCGCTCCGCGTAACGCGCGACGTCAGAGTAATTCGACCAGTCCCGGAAACCGCCTGCGCCGCCGTGCAGCAGGTACAAAACCGGAAGCCTTTGTCCGGCTGCGAGGTTTGCGGGAAGGATCACACGGTATTGCATCTCGCGACTGAGAGCCGAAGAATGAAAACTGACATCGATCATTTTTAGGCTCGGGGTGAGCCGCGGGTGGTCTGGAGGTTCTTCCGGTTTGCTTTTGCCGCATGAAGCAGAGATCAGAGCGGTAAAAAATAACAGACCGCTTAAACAGCCGTGCCCTTTGAGTCGGGAGTGCCAACCGTTCTTCAATGAGTGCGGTTTCCCGAAGGGTAGAGAAGATACTGGAAGAGGCTAGTCATGCATGGTTAATTGTACCCGGCTGTTTGAAGATTATGACAGAAGACTGCGTATCGTCAGACGGTTGGAGACTGATAGGCTAAGAAGCGTTACCTGCGAATGAGTATGAGCAAAGACGCCCTCCAACCTCCGGGCTGGCCCGAATTGATTGAGAAGATCCGGGCACGCACACCGGCACGCGTGCTGGTGGAACGCGCGGGTGCGGCCTACCAGACAAAGACCCAGCTGGAATTGCGGGAGGCCCACGCCGCGGCGCGCGACGCAGTGCGCACGGAATTTGATCTGGAGCGGGAGCTGGGCACAGAGTTTGCCAGTCAATGGAATTTGTTTGAGGTCCAGACAATGGCTGAAACCAAGGATGAATATCTGCTGCGTCCTGATCTGGGACGGCAGCTTAGCCAGAACGGACGCGAGATGATACTGGAACGCTGCGCGGCACGGGCAGATTTGCAGATCGTGATTGGCGATGGGCTTTCGGTTACGGCGGTCCGTGCGCAGGTTCCGCGATTGCTGCCCCTGCTCGCGGAGGCTGCGCGTACGCGAGGGTGGGCGTTGGGACAACCATTCGCTGTCCGTTACTGCCGCGTGGGAGTGATGAATGCTGTGGGCGAATTGCTCCATCCTAATGTTGTGGTGCTGCTCATTGGCGAGCGTCCCGGGCTGGCGACGGCGGAAAGCCTCTCCGCCTATATGGCTTATCTGCCTGCCGCAGGCCACACTGACGCCAATCGCAATTTGATTTCAAATATCCACGAACGGGGAGTAAGAGGTGAGGCAGCGGCAAGACGAATCGTGGAGTTGGCAGCGCAAATGATGGCGCGGGGAACGAGTGGCGTCACCTTGAAGGAACAGTTACCGCCGGCGGCGTGGCTGGAGAAAAAGTAATTTTCACAACGGAGACACGGAGGGAAGAGCGGCAGAGTTGGTCTTTGGTTCTTGCTGATGTGCCGACCTGAATTGAATTTCCGCTAAAGGAATTGTTCTGGCTAGCAACTGGTTTTCGTCGTGTCTCAGAGGCCCCGTGTCGGCAATTCACTGCACTTTCCCGCCCGGGGCGGATTTAAGTTTGGCTTTTACCATTTTGTAAAATGCCCAGAGGTTGTCGGCTTCGCCGCCAACGATCCGGCGATGGACTTTCATGGAAGGAAAGAGCTTGTTGCCGGCCACGCTCAGCGTGAGTGTGGCGAATTGTTTTCCCGGGTAGGTTTCAATGCTCCAGTTACCGCCGAAACGGCGGCGTACCACTTCGCCAAAGTAGCTGCCCCACATCTTGCACATCTCGGTGAGTTCATCGCTCGGCGGTCCGCCGGCAGGCAAATCGGCGGCTAACTGCGCCACAATGGCTTCCAGTTCCATCAGGGAGTTCTCGCTGTAATCCAGCCTGGTATTGAACTCACGCGCAATGGCTACGGCCTTGTTCGCGTAGTCGTCCACCATGGCGCTAACGGAATCGTGGGTCTCCATCGGATTAGTCTAGCAGCTAGATCAGGTTCCGCTCTTTGACTTCCAGATACTGATTCACCAGTGACGTTGTCAGCCGGCTGGGAGCAATCTCAAGCGCCAGGGCGCCCTGGTTGCGGACCTTGCCGATGAGCGTTTCGCGACGGTGCACCATTTCCTGCGCAGCGGCGACCTCATAGAGTTCTTCAGTGCTGCCGGGGCTCCTGGAAGCCAGTTCATTCAGGTCAGTCTGCGCGATCACTGTAAAGAGCAGTAGATGTTTGGAGAGGATACGCGAGGCGCCTTCAATTACCTCTGGCGTCATGGAGGTATCCGCGAGATCGGTGACCCAGATGATAAGAGCGCGCTGCTTTTGCAGTTGCAGCAGCACTGAGGCCGCGCGCAAGTGGTCGGCTTCGGCGACTTCTTCACGGGCCGACGCCAGACTTTCAATGATGGCGCGCATGTGGGCCAGACCGCGGCCCAGTCCCACGCGTTGCTGGACGTTGCGGCCATAAACCAGCAAGCCGGCGCGATCACCGGAATAGAGCGCGATCTGGGCCAGTGAGAGCGCGGCGTTCACCGAAAGATCGAGTTTGCTGAGCTCTCCCACGCGCGCACGCATGAGACGGCCGGCGTCCATGACGATCCAGACAGCCTGGCTGCGCTCCACCTGAAAGAGCTTGGTTACATGCTTGCCGCGACGGGCGGTAGCGGTCCAGCAGATGTTTCGGAATTCGTCGCCCGGCTGATATTCACGCAGGCTTTCAAATTCGCGGCCTACTCCGCGCTGCCGGATCAGCCGTCTTTCCAGCTCGATCTGGCGCGCGCGGGAGAGGTAAATGTTGTGCCGTTTGGCGTCCTCAAGGTCAGGGAAGACACGGATGGTCTGCCGCAAATCCACACGGGCCCAGCGCTCGGCAAACTTCGAGCCGCTCTGATAGCGCAGATAAGCATCTCCCAGCGTGATGTCGCCGCGCTCCAGCGGGCGCACCGTGTAATGGGCCGTGTTTGAATCGTGGGCCGGGACCTTTATGGTGAGGGTTGGAGGTTCATGGATAAGCGCTCCGGGAACATCATCGAGCACGCAGCATTCAACGTTGACGCCGCTCTGGTTGCTCACTTCGATGGTCACTTCAACTGCGTTGCTCAGCGAAGGTGGGCCAGCCCAGGACCTTTCCACCACAAGTCTGTCGGCCCGCGGAAGGCGAGCGAGATCAATGGCCCAGGCGATCACGGCGCAGAGGTCCCACGCCGCCATGACCAGTAGAAAGCGCTCGTCCCAGAATGCGGGAATGGCCCAGAGAACGCCGAGTACGACGACCAGAAAGAAGCGTCGCCCAAAGCCAAAGCTCAGGCGTTTTGCGCGGTAGGCCCGGGCGTTCAGCGGCGCCGGCGCAAGAAGCTGTTGCTGCATTACTTGGGGACCTCGACTGACCCAACGATCTCGGTGAGCACGCGGTCGCTGTCCAGGCCTTCTAGTTCGGCTTCGGGCTTCATCATCACGCGATGGCGCAGAACGGGCAGAACGGAGGATTTCACGTCATCGGGAACCATGAAATCGCGGCCTTCCAACCCGGCCGAGGCCTTGGCCACCATCATCAAGCTTATGGCCGCGCGGGGACTGGCTCCAAGCGCGAGCGCCGGCCATCCCCGCGTGCGACGAATGATTTCGACGATGTAGCGGAAAAGCGCAGCTTCAACTTTTACGCTTTTGATTTCTGCGCGGGCCTGGGCCAGCACTTCAGTAGAAAGCGGAATGATATGAACAGCTTCAAGGTTGTGCGCGTCAAAACCCTGGTGATGATGATGCAAGATGCTGATTTCCTGCTCGGCTTCGGGATATGTGACTTTGATCTTGAGCAGAAAGCGGTCCAGTTGCGCCTCGGGGAGAGGATATGTGCCTTCGAATTCGATGGGGTTCTGCGTGGCAAAGACGGTAAAAAATTGCGAGAGCGGATGGGTAGCGCCGTCGATGGTGATCTGGCGTTCTTCCATGGCTTCCAACACCGCGGCTTGCGTACGTGGAGGCATGCGGTTGACTTCGTCAGCCAGCAGAAGGTCGGTAAACAGCGGCCCTCGGTGGAGAGAAAAGGCGCTGGTTGAGAGATTGAGCACGTTGCTGCCGATGATGTCCGCCGGCATAAGATCAGAGGTGCACTGCACGCGGCGAAATTCGAGATCGAAGAGCCGGGCAAAGCTTTTGATGACCAGGGTCTTGGCGATTCCGGGCACGCCTTCAAGCAGAGCATGGCCGCCGCACAAGATAGTGAGCAGGCACTGATTGATCAGGTCGTCCTGGCCGACGATGACTTTGGCCAGTTCAGCTCGTCCGTGCGTGAGCACCTGGGACACTGTCTGCATAAGAAGTGGTCTCCTGTCGTTGTCGCGGGATCAATTTCAATTTTTGCGTATGGTAGTTCAGTTGTTGTACCAGTTCCAGCGCCCAGGCTTCAGACAACTCTGGATTATGCAGGGCGGATTCAATGAGCTGCAACAGTTCATGCAGATTGTCGTCTTTGTAGCGCAGGCGATGCTTGAGAGCGCGCGCAAGGTCGGCCGCGGAAATGTCGGAATGAATTCCCAATTGGCGCGTGGCCAGCGTACGGAACCTGGCGTATGGGATCGCCAGCGCGGAATGGACTGCGTTGGCGCGCCGATATAGCTTGCCCAGCGTGTGCACGAACTCCAGCGGCGAAAGCCGCGAGGACGTCATCAGGCGATGGATGGGGCCATTACGCCGTGAAAAGGTAAAGATGAGCGCCGTAAAAACCAGAAGACATTGCAACAGACCGTAGAGCACCGGCGGTTCTCCCAGGTATCCACCAAGCGAACTTCTATAACCGTGAAAATATTCGTCCCAGTAAACGCGGGATTGATCTGACTGGCCCAGCGAGTTCAGCAGCAGCGCTAGATTCCCGGACTTGTTGATGGCAGCATTGGTCAGCGGTGTACTCGCCGCCCACCAGATTACCTCTCCGTTCCCTACTTTGTAAGACACCACGATGGGCCGGTCGTCGTCAGAATAGTGGGCCAGAAATGTGGTCGAGGCGTCCTTCCAGTAGGCAGTAGGCGACATCTGAACGGCGCCGCCACGCGTGAGCGGTGTAAGCAGTTGCGGCGGATACTCTTTCCAGGTGGGCAACGGAAGCGCTTCACGGTCTGTCTCCGCCTGCGGCAGGTACAGCCAGGGACTCGAACCGGTGGCCAGTATTTTTCCGCCACGGCTCAGGTAAGTCTGCAACGCATTTTTTTCTTCGCGCGAAGGCGGCCGAAAAGGATTGGCGAGCACCAGGACCGACTTCTCCGGGTCTGCAGGAAGTTCGGTGGGGGATTGCTCCCAGCGTTCAACTTTGTATCCCAGGTCTTCCAGCAAGAGATAAGCTGCCTTGGCGCCGCGAGTTTGCGCGGAATACGTACTAGGAACTCCAGATTCTTCTTCTTCCTGTGAGAGAAAGGCCAGCGCGATGATGACCGGCAATAGAAACAAAGCAGCCCACATCAGCAGACGGCGATCGCTTTTGTCGATCAACGGCATCCAAGCTTCTCCAACTGGACCAGGGTTTCATGGAAATCGGATTCATCGGCCATTCCATAGCCGTACCAGACCAATTCCAGTTTGCGAGTCAGCGCCGCTACTGCCGGATACTGGGTGGTTCGTACGCCCACCAGTCGCAGATACTCACGCGGGGTGCGCGCACGATTCGGCTTCCACGCGCCTTGTTGTTCAAGATAGGAAATGCCTGCCCAATAGGCCAGATGGATTGCGTTGCGCCAATCCTGCTGCTGCGCCAGCGCGCGCGCTTCAGCCAGCCAGGTTCGCCAGCCTCGCGCCGAAGGAGAAAATGGAATGATCTCACGTTGCGGAAGTTCCTCCTGCGGACGCCTCAATTTTCTGATGGTCCAGATCAGCAGGAGTGACGCTGCTGCGCCAACCAAAAGATAGATGAAGAGCTGCATCCAATCGAAGCGCGAGTTGCCACCGAAAGAAAGCTTGCTCAGCAACCGCGCCAGCCAGCGATAGATCCTGGCCAAGAGAGCTTCCTTGGCGTTGGGACCCTTGACTCTATTGAATTCATGGTGCGAAAGAATTTGATTCAGCTTGCCGTGGGCCGCCGCCTCATCCGGCCCCGCTCGTTTATATGTTTCCGCGGCCGCACTGAGCGCGTGAACATATTTCTGGATCTTCGCCAAAAGTCCGGGGCGTTGTTGCGCATTCGCCCGCGAAAAAGCCGCCAGGTCGTCCTTGAGACTTTTGTAATTGACGCTGACTTCGCCCGAG
The DNA here is from genome assembly GCA_049802395.1 of Candidatus Angelobacter sp. Classification (GTDB taxonomy): domain Bacteria; phylum Acidobacteriota; class Terriglobia; order Terriglobales; family Acidobacteriaceae; genus Angelobacter. The sequence continues at coordinate 5,067 of JBARMK010000098.1, read as the reverse complement.
CTTGTCGCCACCGCAACGTGATCGGGAATTGACGCCTCAACTTCACCGGCCTTTTCCGGCTGGGATTCCAGTGCGTTGATTTTTGTTACAACCGTGACAAGCTGCTGCCGATAGTCGGAAACGGAAATGCTTTCAGCCTGCGCTCTCCAGACGAAAAGAAAAATCGACAGAACGACGACTGCCGCGCACCTTGTCACGTTGCGGCCTTTCATCCGGCTACGCCGGACGCCGCAGCAGCCGCCATAGAGGCGGGTTGTGCCTGCCCTATGGCTTCCATCATCAACTGCAAGTCAAAAGCTTCTTTGCGCACGCGTTCATCGTAATACATAAGGGCAAGGGCAATGGTCAGAATGGGACCCGCGAGAGTGCCGGCTATAAAACCGGAAAGGTATTGCCAGATGGCCAGCGGGATGGCCATGCTTGGCGTGTGCTTCACCACGTTCAGTATGCCAAAGATGAACAGGGGCATCGACAATGCCAGGATCAACGCATAGTTCAAAATCACCGACAGAAAGAGGACAAGCAAAATGCGCTGGACTCCTTTGCCTTTGCTAAGGAACCGGCTGCGTTTCATGCAGGCCTCAGCTCCAAGTTTTTCCAGCACACAGACTGGTACCGCAAGCTGATAGCTGCAATACAAACGGATGGACCAGATAAATAGCACGATGACCGCGACCACAACCACGAGCCCGACCATCCAGGCAACGATGGTGGAGTTTGCCGGGGTCAGATACCTGGGACCAAGGGTTCTCAACAAAGAAAACGGTGCGACTCCCGCGATTATAGTCAACAAGAGTGCACCGGAGAAACGCACGGCCACGCTGATCACGATTCGTAAGATCCGCCAAATCAATGGACGGATCACTTTGTACGATTCGCCTATTTTTACCGCATGACCCAAGTGGACACGTGAAACGGCATACACTGTAGCGCCCGTCGCCAGGGAAAAAGCAACCAGATACACCACCACCATGGCAATTAAGCCGAGGACAAATGCTGCCTCAGGGAAGAAAGAAACAATGCTTGTGCCGGGAATGAATGCCAGCAAGAGCATACTGACTTGCGCCAGCAGCAAAACTGCCGGAGGCAGCGCTGAGATGCCTGCAAATAAGAGAAAATTGCCCTTATAGAGATGAAAGGTTCGGTCCAGCACCTGACCTGTGCTCATGGGCCGTAGCGTTGAGTCCATGGAAGACATCTTTCTCTGGGGGTAAGCGTTGCATAGTATCACATAATGTCAGGGGAATAGTCCCGGGGAACTACCCTATACTTGCGCAGCAACAGCAGGCTGCGCTTGAGGTTTCTGCTGTCCCACAGCTTCCATCATCAGCTGTAGATCAAAAGCTTCTTTGCGGACTCTTTGGTCGTAATAAACCAGAGCCAGGGCAATCGTGGCGATAGGGCCGGCCAGCGCCCCGCCAAGGAAATCAGCTATATAGATCCAGACGGTCGCGGCCAGGCTCAAATGCGTCTTGCCTGTCATGATCACTGCATTACTCATTAGAAGAGCGGGCAATTGCAGCACGTAGGTCAGAATAAAACTCATCAACCCGGTCAGCAGAATAATGCCAAGGATGCTTCCTTTGGCGCCATTGGTAAGAAATTTACTGCGGACAATCGAGTGTCTTATTGGCAGCTTTTCCAGGGTGCAAGCGGGCACAGCCAGGGAATAACGGCAGAGGGCGTAAAACATCCAGACAATGGAGCCAAAGAACAGGGCCAGACCCAGCAATCCGCCCACCAAGACCAGCGCCAGGTATGCTGTTTGTGGACCGCGGCTTCGAACAAAAAATGCCATGCCTAAAGCAAGCCCCAGAAACAACGTGTACGAAAGCATCAAGGGGCCAAGAGTAAAGAACATGGTGGTGCAGAGTAGCCCAAGGATCCTCCAGAAGATTTGCTTGACCTTGCTGTAAGACTCCACGATGGTTGTGGCCTTGCCCAGATGCACCATGGAAACAGCGAAGGCGGTTGCGCTGGAGGCCAGCGCCGTTCCAACTATGTAGATAATGGAACCCACAACGACGCTGATGACCACACGAACCATCAACGCCTGAAGAAACTGTGGCGTTAAGTTTTCCGGCTGCTGCGGCATCACCATGGGCCCAAAGATCCGCAATTGAATCAGCATAGCGATCAGCTTGAGGGCAGGAGTAATAATCGCGATGCCGGCAAACAAAACAAAATTACTGCGATATAGGTAAAAAGTGCGGTCCAACACTTGCGAGGTGCTCATGGGCCGTAGTGCTAAATCCATAAAAAACAGTTTCTCCATTGCGCGTGTGGGTTGGATACTAGCATAGAACACCTTGTGATGAGCGGCTAGACTGTGTCTGGAGACGCTGGTGAAAAGCAGCTCTGGCCGGCAGTAACAGCGACGGGGATTTTTCTCTCCGTTCTGGTAGGATTGCCAGTTTCCTTCGAGGTGAATCGATGAAAAACTTCTTTGTTTTTGCTGCCTTCGCGGCCATGGCTGGCCTGGCTGCGGGCCAGGAGCAAACTCTCCACGCCCCGGCAACTCAATATGTCCGTTGCGGCGCTTTGGTGCAGCCGGAAAGTGGCAAGGTGCAGCGCAATGTGCTGATCACTATTCAGGGAGAACGTGTTTCGGAAGTGCGGGAAAACGTGGCTGCGAACTTAGCTGCCGGCGTCCAGGTGATTGATCTCTCCGACCATACTTGTCTTCCCGGATTGATTGACGCGCATACGCACACGCTGTTGCAGGGAGATATCACCGCCGCGGACTACGATGAGCAGCTCTTGAAGCAGTCGACTGCTTATAGGGCGATCCTGGGAACACGCTCCGTGCGGCGGGCGCTCGACTATGGCTTTACCACCATCCGCGATTTGGAGACGGAAGGCGCAGGCTATGCCGACGTGGACTTGAAGAAGGCCATCAACAACGGAATCATCCCCGGGCCGCGCATGAAGGTTGCGACACGCGCCATGGATGTGACTGGAGCCTATCCCCTGGTGGGCTATTCACCCGAGGTGCCCGTACCGCATGGCGTGCAAATTGTGGATGGCCCTGATAATGGGCGTAAGGCCGTGCGTGAACAGATCAGCTTTGGCGCCGATTGGATCAAAGTCTATTCTGATCGCAGCTACTTTGTCCGCCCTGACGGCGTGCTTGACGACATACCGACATTCACTCTCGATGAGCTGCGCGCCATTGTGGATGAAGCCCATCGCCAGCACCATAAAGTGGCTTCGCACGCCATGGCGCTCAATGGCGTGCACAACTCCGTTGAAGCTGGGGTCGATTCCATCGAACATGGCAACTACATTGCCGAGGCTGACATTAAGGTCATGGTGCAAAAGGGCATCTTCTACGTCCCGACAATTTACGTCGGAGAGTACGTGGCCCAGGGCCGGGCCGCGGCCGGAGCGAAAGTCTGGCTGGAGATGATTAAGATCCACGAAGACACTTTCCGGCGCGCGCTCAATGCTGGAGTAAAGATCGCCTTCGGTACCGATGTTGGCGGTTTTGACTGGAGCATTAACCCGGCAGTTGAATTCCCCTTCATGGTGAAATATGGCATGACGCCCACCCAGGCTATCCGTTCCGCTACCAGCAGCGCCGCCGAGTTGCTAGGCATGCAGAATGATGTGGGCACGATTGCGCCCGGAAAGTATGCAGACTTGGTTGCCGTGAAGGGCGATCCCCTGGCCGATGTTGGCATATTGCAAAAAATTGATTTCGTGATGAAGGGCGGCCAAGTCCATAAATCGGCGGCACATTAAGTCCAACCCAGCGCAGCTGGAATGAATCTATTTAATCCTGATGCTTTTATGGATCATTCTAGGTTTTTGCTGGATCTTCATACTGGCGGCCGCGGTGTCTCTATTCCGTATTGCGAGCTATGCTGACAGAAAAATGCGCCGGCTGGCCCAGCGCCCTCGACGCGGGGGAAGCGAAGCCGCATGACTCCATCTTGATGGTGGCCTCTCAACCACCACAGGTTCCGGCGTGACTCACTGGAACTCGCAGGGCCCAATCAACAATTTCTAGGCGCGATATCGCAATTAGTAATGCCACCGCCCTCACGGCGTTATAACGATCCATTGCGGTCCTACCCCGACAGTAAATGGTGAGGTAGCAAGCGGCGTCAAGACGCCATCGGATCCGATGGTGAAACCGGAAATGTTCGTTGTGCCCTGATTTGCCACATAGAGAAATGTATTGCTGTTGTCCACGGTCAGGAAGGTGGGCGTGGGTGTGCCAATCGAAACCAGAGGAAATGGCGAACCCGCTACTGGCGTCAACGCTCCCGAACTAATTTTGAAGGCGGAAACGCTTTCACCCACCTGATTGGCGGAGAAAAGCAACGTAGCAGTCCCATTTACTGCAACCGCCACCGGGCCCAGCCCGGTGGTAAACGGCGATCCGGCCACCGGAGTAAGGGCTCCGCTGGATTGAATGGTAAAGCTGGCAATCTTGCTGTTCGCCGAGTCGGCGGCGTACAGAAACTGGCCTTTGGGATCTATGGTAAGTCCAGCAATGGTGCCGCCAGCAGCAAATGGCGATCCCGCCATTTCAGAGAGCGCACCGCCGGAACCGATCACAAACCCTGAAATTGTTCCCAACGAGCCATTCGAGACGTAGAGCACGCCGGCGGTAGGTGATACCGCCAGGAACTGGGGATTCGCGGCGGTTGGGGCCCCGCCCACCGGCGTCAACAGGCCTCTTGTGGGATCGATGCTAAAAACCGAAATCGAAGCCGGCGCGGCGGGACTCACCGACCCCTGATTTAGGACAAAGAGGAACTGGCCTCCAGAATTCACGCCCAGGCTTACCGGGTTACTCCCGACAGGCGTCGGCGGCAGCGCTGTGCCAATCGGCGCCAATACACCATTGGTATGGTCTATGCTGAAGCCTGCCACTGTGTTCGAGGTCAAATTCGCTGCATAAAGAAAGTTCCTGGAAGGATGCAGTGCCAGTGCCACAGGGCGGGGGTTGGTGGGAAACGAAGACAGCGCAAGCGGCACCAAATCACCGATGGAGTTTTCCACCAGCGCGTGGATTGAATTATCTCCTGTGCCCACCACATAGGCATTCGCCAAAAC
>JBARMK010000097.1:0-6178 GCA_049802395.1 Candidatus Angelobacter sp. | reverse complement strand
GGTCTGTGGTCAGCGACTCAGCGGATGGCTCTACGAGGTTGCCGAACTTGAAATGTAAACATATATCGCGGACAAATCGGGCTGTTCTGCGCGTCAACATTTCAGGCGTGATGAATCTCGACTTCTGTCCGCAATGCGCTCCAGCGGCCAAGAAAAAATATGGCTTGTATTCCGGGATTCGTTTAGAAGAATTCAAATATGACGCTACGCAGGGCGCCCTTGGTCTGACCATAGGCAAAGAGACACGCACACAAATCGAACCCGATGAGTGGTTGATCGTCTTTAAGCTCCAATCAAAAGTACGATTCCCTCCAGGAGGAAGCCATAAGCGCTTCATCCACAGACTTTCTGTCGAGTCTCAACTCTCTAATAGTGGCCGAACGTACTTGGCTTACATAGCCAACCGATACAGAAAACAGTGGAACGCGACTGATGCTGAGACCGAGTGGATCATCCGCTGGGGACGTTGGATCGAGGCAGCACAGGAGAAGCGTTGATGGCCAGGTTCTGCATCGCAGGCTGTGGCACGGAATTGAAAAAGGAAGATGGACGCACCGATTATGATCGGCAATTTTGCTCTGATAAATGTCGCAATGAGGATAAAAGCCAAAAGCTCAGGGACCTGCGAGCAAATATGAAAACAAAGAAGCGTTGCTCCCGTTGCACTCAGCCCATCCTTCCACCGAAGACCTGGGAGAAATTGAGAATACTGGCTGCCGAAGCCGGAATAGATTTATGACGCACACCGTAATCACCTCCGCACAGCTACAGCGCCTGCAGGTGTTGTGGGGTCAGTATGCGCGCCACGAGATGACAAAATATTCGCGCGCGGATCGTTTGATCTGGGCGTCGGAGCAGACGAAGCGCACCATTCTTAGCTTTAAGGATTTGACCCTGTCTGAGGCGTCCGATCTGATCAACCTCCTCCAGGCTGAGCTCGGTATTAAAGAGAGTTCACCGGCAGTGCGTCCTCGCCGCTTTCGTTCGCGCATTAAAGACCGCGACCAGGCGCATGCAGCGGGCACTGAAGGGCGGCGAGGATCGCGCGATAAGTTCACCCTGGCCACGGCGGAAGATATCGCCATGATCGATGCACAACTCGCCGCTATGAGTTGGACGCGGGAGCGACTGGATGCTCTCCTGCGATCTCCATCTTCGCCGCTGGGTCGCCGGTCTAATCCTCAGCTGCGCACGCTGGCCGATTTAAATCGCGTGCTGTGGGCTCTTAAAGGCATCGCTGCGCATCAGGCGAACATAGGGGTTCATATTTGACTGACGTCCGTCCAAATCGGAAGCCTGTGCAATTATCTCTATTTGAACAGCGCACCGTGTCCGTCTCATGGGTCGCGAAACATTGGAACGTTTCAAAGGATGCCGTGTTACGAAAGCTTCAATCGGGAGCACTCCGTGGCTACAGAATAACCCTGCCTCGTGGCTGGTGGCGCGTGTTCGAATCATCGGTTAACGAGTACGAGAGGAAGCTAAAATCTGAGTTTTACGACGATTCAGAATGACCAAAAATGGCATGAAAACCGTGTCGGTTTGATGTCAGTTGGATTGTCATTGCCACGAGTGCCTGTCAGTTTCGCCATGGCCGCATTCGATGCCGGTTTAAACGCTCCATAGCCCTTCCTTATTGGCTAATGTCACTTGGATCGCCGATATCGTATAACGCGCAACTTTCCTTCCCCCTGTTATCAACACTTTGCGCCGTATGCGCTCGCCGCGCCGCTCTTGCTCCACTCCAGCCAACATCGCCCTATCTTTCTAATTGCCACGTAAAACCCGCCATTTCCCGCGTCATCCCGCCATCTCCCGTCACTCCAGTCTAATTCTCCCACTCCCACGAAAGAAGGCGACTGGTGAGAACGCACTGACACGGCAAAGAGGTGTTTTACGGCGGAAGCAATGGCAATTCATCTGTGCTAAAATCCGCCGCCATCCGCGTGCAAAGACATCCATGAAACCAATGATTCGGGCTTCTACGTTTACGCTGGTCGCCGCCGATGGCATTGATCTATTTGGCTACTGCTGGCTTCCAGCGGAACGGCCAAAGGGTGTGGTGCAGATCGCGCATGGATTGGCGGAACATGCGGGACGTTATACACGGCTGGCGGAGGCGCTCACGGCCGCGGGCTACGCGGTATATGCCAATGATCATAGGGGACACGGCCAGACAGCGAAGCCAGCAGACGAGCTTGGCTTCTTTGCGGAGCGTGACGGCTGGAGACTATGCCTGGATGATTTGTGGCAGCTGAACCGGCATATTGCCGCCGTGCATCCTGGAATTCCGACGGTCCTGCTGGGGCACTCCATGGGCTCGACACTGGCCGAGCATTTCATGGGCGAGCATGGAGACGCGCTGGCGGGCGTTGTGCTTTCCGGCGCCAATGGCAAGCCTACGTCTCTTGCTTCGGTGGGACGCGCCATCGCCCGGGCGGAGCGAGCAAGACTAGGTCCGCGCGGCCACAGCAAGCTAGTGCAGTCGCTCACCTTCGATGCCTTCAACAAGAAATTTGCGCCCACCGGGACGGCTTTTGATTGGCTTTCCCGCGATCCAGCCGAAGTGGATAAGTATGTCGCCGATCCGCTATGCGGATTTCCAGCGACCGTCCAGCTATGGATCGACCTGCTGGATGGATGGGCGGAGATTAGCAGCGTGCCCCATCGCATGCGCGTGCCAAAGACGCTGCCTTTGTATTTGATTGCCGGTGGCCGCGACCCGGTGAGTGGCAATACGCGCCAGCTGGAGCCATGGCTGGCGGACTATTGCGCGGCGGGGGTTGTGGACGTAAAGCACCGCTTCTATCCTGAAGCACGGCATGAGCTCTTCAATGAGACCAATCGCGACGAGGTTACGCAGGACCTGATCGGCTGGTTGAGTCAAGTTGCTGCTCCCGTGGAAGCGGCACCACGGTAATCAAAGCGGGTCTTGTTTGGCGAAGGTTTCCATGGGAGAATCTGAGCGCGAGACTCCCCCAAACAAATTGCTCGAGAGGGACATCATGCGCAACCTGCTTCTGCGGTCATGGCTCCTGATTTTTCTAGCTGTCTCCTTCACCGGACAAACCAGCGACTGGAAGACCTACAAGAACACGGAAGGTAATTTCGCCGTGCTGTTTCCTGGTAACCCCGAAGACAGCATCAACAAGACTGACAGCGGAGCGCAATCGCATACGCTGATGGTCCAGACCAAGGCGGGCGTTTATACGGTGGTCTATACGACCATGGCCACGGAGCAGCCGGTAAATGACGTTACCTACCAGATCTTCAAGAAAGCTGTCTTTCAGGAGCTGCCGAAATGCGACGTGGAAAGGGAACAAGCACCGGCGCCAGCGTTGGAAGGTTACATCGGCCACTGGTACCAGCTGAGTTGTGCCATGCCGAACGTCAAGGTGGCGGTTGAGGGAAACCTGTACTGGGGCAAGCACTATGCTTATGCCGTGATGGTTATGTATCCCGTGACAGGGTCTCAACCGGAGGGCGCGCAGAAATTCCAGAACTCTTTTTCATTGATTGATCAGGGGAAATGATGGGGGACGGACCAGACGGCTACTTACGGAAAAGACGTCGCTCCAGCCAGGCAAAAAACCCTATCAGCCCGAATGAAGCGACGAAAAAAATGAAGGCTGCAAGTGACTCATGATCGCGCAGCCAAATTCCGGAAGTCATCATGCAAGTAGGGTAGCGAGATTGGTTGCCAGTACGCTAGTAACAGGCGTAATTAGATTTTCTTAGAGTCTCTTCACACAAGGAATCTCTGCTTAAAGTGGCGTGAAATCAGCTTGTTAAGCCGCTCGTCCCTTACCACCCGCAACTTAACCCAACTGTCCCTTGCGGCTTTGACCACCGACACGCCGCAAACAAGACGAAATCGAAGCTGCGCCCGGCGTATTTCATCTATGCTGGCGCGATACTTTCATTGACTTTTGATCGTCAATATGCTAACTTAAGTCATTTATTTACAGTTATTTATGCGTATATGCCAAGGGCAGTAAACGGCCTTGGAATAACGCGAAATGAGCACGAATTTAGGCTTTTGGGCCTTCGACCCGTTCGGTGCCTTGTTTGCGACCAGAGCACTATGGGAGGGTGGGGTCTGGCTGAACGTATCGCTGAGGGTCATGGGCATTTGGGCAGTGGGTAACTTTGACCCAGCTCAGCGAAAAGCGGTCGCCGGATTGAATCGCCAAACGGGAAAATCCACGTTTTGCCCATTCAACGCTCTCAATGCACCAATCAAGGTGAATCGGTCGAGTTAGACAGAAACACGCGTTTAGAATAGTGAACAGCGGGAACCCCGTTTGTAGAGAGGCTTGGCCTGATTTGGGTCGTTCGACTCACGGTGAGCCGTTTGCTCACGATGACAAGTTGAGGCGCCGCGATCGATGCGCGGCGCGGCGTTAATGGGGTCTCGAGTAGAGGAAGATGAAATCATTTCTTGAAACAGTTCGCGAACGCGTCGTGATCTATGACGGCGCGATGGGCACGGAGATACAGGAGCGACAGCCGTCGCTTGATGATTTCTGGGGCAAGGAAAACTGCTCTGAAGTTCTAGTGCTGAGCCGGCCTGACATTATCAAGGACATTCACGCCACATACTTTAAGGCCGGAGCCGACGTGGTGGAAACCAACACGTTTGGCGGCAGCCGCATTGTGCTGGGCGAATTCGATCTGGCCGACAAAGTTCATGAGATCAACAAGCGCGCGGCCGAACTGGCGCGCGAGGTAGCGCAGGATTTTTCCGGCAATGGCAAGCAGAGGTTCGTTGCAGGATCGATTGGGCCGGGGACGAAGCTGCCATCGCTGGGGCAGATCAAGTATGACGATATGTTCAACGCCTATCTCGAACAGTCACTGGGATTGATCGACGGCGGCGTGGACATTCTGCTGATTGAGACCTGCCAGGACATTCTGCAAACCAAGATCTCCATGGCCGCGGCCTTTGCTGCTATGAAGCAGGCAGGCAAGCGCATTCCTGTACAGGCGCAGGTGACGCTGCAGGAATCGGGCACGATGCTGCTTGGCACTGAGATTGGCGCGGCCGAAACGGCGCTGGAGCCTTACGATTGCGAGATCGTCGGTCTGAACTGTGCTACCGGACCGAAGGAGATGAATGACGCAGTGCGCTATCTGGCGCACAATGCTCCGAAAGAAATATCCGTTCTCCCCAATGCAGGCCTGCCAGAAAACGTGGGCGGGGTAGCGCACTATCGCCTGAAGGCGCACGATCTGGCGGAGTGGCATAAGAAGTTCATCACGGAATACGGTGTTCGCATTGTGGGCGGATGCTGCGGTACAACGCCGGTCCACATCAAAGCTGTGGCCGATCTCTGCGCGAATCTTGAGCCGGCCAAACGCGAAGTTCAGGTCACCCCTGCGGCGTCAAGCGCCTACAGCATGCTGCCGCTGGACCTCGATCCCAAGCCGCTGATCGTTGCGGAAGAGATGAACACCACCACGCGGGTGGAGCATTTCAAGAACATGGTCCGCGAAGGCAAGTATGACGACATTCTGGCGCTGGCCAAAAAGCTGGTGACGGAAGGCTCGCACATGCTGGACCTGTGCTGCGCCATTGTGGGTGAGGACGAGAAGGGCTACATGAGCACGATCCTGGAGCGTATAGCCACGCGTGTGCCAGCGCCCATCCTTGTGGATTCCACCGAGGCGGATGTAATCGAAGAGGCGCTGAAGCGCATTCCAGGGAAGGCCATTATCAATTCCATCAACCTGGAGGACGGCGAGAAGCGCACTGCCAAAGTTTTGCCGATGGCTAAGAAGTACGGCGCGGCGGTGATCGCACTGACTATCGATGAAGATGGTATGGCGCTGACGGCGGAGAGGAAAGTTGCAGTCGCCAAGAGGATCTTCAAGCTGGCGACGGAGAAGTACGGGATACGTCCAATAGACCTGATTTTTGACGCATTGACGCTGCCGATCTCTACTGGGCAGGACGACTATCGCACCGCGGGCATTGAGACGTTGAATGCGATCAAGGGGATCAAGGCTGAGCTCCCCGAGGTGAAGACGATCCTGGGCGTGAGCAATATCTCGTTCGGGCTGAACACCTACGCGCGGCGCGTGCTGAACAGCGTGTTCATGAAAGAGGCCGTGGACTGCGGACTGGATATGGCGATTGTGAATTACGCCAAAATTTATCCTTTATACAAGATCCCGC
>JBARMK010000096.1:0-6216 GCA_049802395.1 Candidatus Angelobacter sp. | reverse complement strand
ATCAAGGTCAAAGCGCGCATGTTCAAAGTCACCGCTGGTAAGGTCCAGCAGCCAGATGCCGCCTTGCTGAGTAAACTTAGGATGGGTGGATTCATTCAGCTTGTTGGCATTCTCCTGCGAATCGGTGCGAACAACTTTATGGACCACGGCGTGGGCCTGGTTGTCATCGCTTGGAGTTACCGTGATGTCGCCGCGGCCGGCAAGTACTTTGATTTGCGCACCGCTCGACAGAGGCTGGGCAAAATTGTCAGTAAATTCGTAGCGACCGCCGAAGATGCCGACGTCGAAATCGGGATCAATGCCCCAATCCGCACGGAGACCCGACCAGTTGATGTCAGCAGTCCTGGTAACGGCGGACCCGAACAGAATAAAGAAGACCAAAAACACGATGCCGCCTCCACCCAGACGCGGCGTTGGCTCGTCTCGGTGGCGGGCCCATAGATGCTCTATTAGTTTTGCGGCGCCCCAGATAATCAGCAGTACGGGCCAGTAATGGGCAAACCACCAATGCAAGGTCTGGCGCGGGACCATCCGGGTGGTATCCAAAAGGAAGAGCACGCCGATGGAGATCAGGGCCAGTGGGCCAAAGATGGAGCGCGGCCGAGGCCGATAGTAGGGCGACGGAGGCACTGGGGTCGGGCTGCTCATGATTTCACCTGCTGATCTGTCGGTTCTGAAGGCGGTGGCGGCGTGCCAGCGCCAGCAGTCCATTGTTGCGGAGCCGAGGCCTGCGGAGGCACAGCACCCGCGTACCAGTTGGGATCGATATGGCCCTCGGTGGATCCTGTGCGGGAAATCAAGAGGACCGCGCCAATCACCAGAAGAAGCACGGGGAGGCTTGTGACAAAGGGAACCGCGCCGTAATTATCCAGGAGAAAGAGGACCCCGAGAGTGATGAGAACGGCCGGGCCCATCATGCCATGAGTGCGGCAACGCACGCAGCGGCAATTTTTGTTTCGCAAATAAACGGTCATCGACATTCCCTCACTATGTGCCCTGGCTGGTACGTTTGTAGGCAATCCACAAACCGAATCCAATCAGAACCAGCGGCCAAAGGCGGTGTACTTGCATGAATCCGAAATTACTCAGCAAAAAGACAAATCCCAGAACCAGAAGGACGATGGCGCCCATAGGGGCGTTGTCCTGCGCAGGCGATGGTGGCGCTATTTGGACAGGAGGTGCAGCCTGGAAGGGAGGCGGAACAGTTGTTCCCATCGGGCCAGGCACGGCTGCCATTGAAGATGGCGATACCGGCGGATGCGATTCATGTACGCCAAACATCTTGTCCAAACCGAGAGGATCCGGCGCAGGCAGCCCCAACCGTCTGGCTTCGGCAGTCTTGTAGGCTTCAAAGGCCATATAGACAACGAAAAATGCGATCATCCACGCAAAGGCCCAATGAATATTGCTGGCGGCAATGATGAGCATGACGAAAATCACCACATGCGCAAAGGCCTTTACGAATTGGCCGTTATACATGGCGCCCACGCCGGGAATAAAACCCAATATGCCCGCCATCACCGGATTGGCAGCTCCCGGCACCGGCGCTGCGGGCGGCATGGCCGACACAGCCGGCGCGCCCGGGCTTTGCAGCCGGGCAGCGATGCACGGTTCACAGTAAATCGCTCCTATCACGTCGCGCTTGCAGTCTTCACAAAGTGCCTTGCCGCAGGTACGGCAGAATGCCACCGCCTCGGTTTGTGTGTGTACGGCGCAATTCATATCTGGGCTCCTTCGGATTTCCGGTTCGATTGCGCGATCTGACTGCCATCGCGCTCCCGGCTGTAATTTTCCTGCTGCTGCGGACGCCCGCCATCATCGGGAGCGGACTTCCGGTTCTGCTGTTTGTTATCGTTGGTCCCTGGCGCCGGCGACGTATTCTTTTTCAACTCGCGCACGCGCGCCTGCACTTCATAAACCAGCCGTAGGTTTTCGTAATAGCTCGCGACCTTGGCTTCAACCTGGGTAAATCCCAGCACCACGCTCTTGCGCAGCGCGTTCGGATGCCAGTCAACATTCTTGACGTCAGAGAACCTTACGCCGGCCAGCGTAAGCGTGAAGCTGAGCGAGAAGAACGCCATGGCGAATGACATGGCAAAGCGAGAATGCATTGCCCCCGAGAGCGAGCCATGCAAGTTGCGACGCAGCGTTTCCCGCAGGCGCTCCGGCCATCCAGCTTTTTCCGCTTTTGCCAGGGCCTTGGCCGAAAGGTCTTTCCGGCTGGTTGCCGCCAAAATGTTGTGTACCAGGTTCTTCGGCGGCTCCAACTCTTCCATCCCTCGCACCAGCAGCATGCCTTCACGGGCTTCAGCCCACAGAGGACCGCAAACCCCGCAGCTCCGGCCATGCGCTTCAAAGGCCTGCCGGGTTTCCGGCGCCAGCGTCTCGTCCAGCGCGTCAGCCAGATGGGCCTCAAACTCGCTGCACTCTAGTCCGTTTTGGAAGTTCGTGTTCATTTGCTTGCCTGTCCTTTATTACGAGAAAGTAATCGCGCAAGTTCCATTCTTCCCCGGTTTATTCGTGACTTAACCGTCCCCTCGGGCACCCGCAGCACCACGGCAATCTCTTTGTAATCCATATCTTGCAGGTCTCTTAGGATCACCGCTTCGCGCAGATCCGGGCTGATCCGGGCCAGTGCTGCCCGCACCATTTTCTGGGCTTCTTTGCTGGCCAGGCGATCATCGGGGCTGGGACGTGGGTCTTCCAGCCGGTCGCTCAGTGAGAGAGAGTCGTCTTCTTCCCTTAATCCGGCGTCCATCGAATCGGTAACCCGGTCCTGCTTGCTGCGGCGGAAATGGTCTACCAGCAGGTTGCGCGTAAGGGTGGTGAGCCAGGTGGTAAACGCCCCTTTTTCAAGGTTATAGCTGCGCATGGTGCGGTACACCCGGACAAAAACCTCCTGGGTCAGGTCCTGGGCGTCGTCAGGAGAGTTGGTAAAGCGATAGCACAGGTTATAGATCCTGCGGTTATATAGGCGCACGATATCCTCCCATGCCGTGGCATCACCTGCCAGGCATCGGCGAACAAGTGCCCCTGTTTGTTGCTCTTCCAAGCAGTCTCCCCGTCATGGATACGTACCGGGCCGGCCTTTAGTTCATTCGCGCTCAGTCCAAAGGTTTACAGTAAACGCTGATAAGGAGCAAACTCTCCCAAACCCTTCCCAGTTCCGGCAACACTGGCAAGCCTCTGATACGCGCTCATCCGCGTTAGTCCGCGGTATGATTTTTCCTCCTCCAGATCTGTGTTCATGCGTGTTCATCCGTGGTAAGGTTTTTTCCTTCGCTCTTTCTGAGGTGGACAAATTCTGACCGAGCCAACCCGATGCACCTGGGCCGCCACGCCGCCCATGATCGCCTACCACGATCGCGAATGGGGCGTGCCGCAGCACGACGAGCGCGTGCTGTTTGAGTTCCTTATTCTGGAAGGCGCGCAGGCCGGTCTGAGCTGGTCAACCATCCTGAACAAGCGCGAAGCCTACCGCAAGGCGTTCAGCGAGTTTGATCCCGTCCGCGTGGCCCGATACGACGCGAAAAAGATCAAGACGCTGCTGGCCAATGAAGGGATCGTCCGCAACAAGCTGAAAGTCGCTGCGGCCATCCAGAACGCGCGGGCATTTCTGGCAATACAAAAGGAATTCGGCAGCTTCAATGCTTATATCTGGCAGTTCGTCGGCGGCCGGCCAAAGGTGAACAAGTGGGCTAGAGGAAAACCTCTGCCCGCCCGCACCCCGGAGTCAGACGCCATGAGCAAAGACCTTCTCCAGCGCGGCTTCAAGTTCGTGGGCCCCACCATTTGCTATGCCTTTATGCAGGCGGTTGGGATGGTAAATGACCACCTGACGAATTGCTTCAGGTATAAGGAGCTTGCGCGCGAGCGGTGAAAATACGGACGAGTTCTTCAATCAAAACTTAAATCTACCCGCCTCTTGCCTGCGCGCGTGAGTTTTCCTTCCGATCACCCGGTCCCCGATCCCTCCCAATCCGCGGTGAAATTTTGCTTTTCAGATCACCCGATGTCTCGATCACGCGCGATCCCCCGATCTCTTCACCACCTTGCTCAGCTCCAGCACCTCCAGCGGACACTCCGGCCAATTGTGTTTCCAGCACACAATCAGGTCGCATCCGTTTACCCGGTGCATGTGCTTCAGGAAGTTGCGGCTTTCGTACTCGAACTCGATCCAAATCCGCTGCCACCGATCTTCGTCCACCAGGCGCATCGCCTCGCAGTCGGGAAATTCTTTTTGGATTCGCGTCACCACGTAGCCCAGCCGTTCTGACAGCGTGCCAAAAAGATAAATCACCCCGGCCTCGTTGATCGGGCCATGGATCAGCGGGTAAGGACGCAGCAGCGGGCCGTACAGCGGACGGTTCATGATCATCCGGGGTTTGTGCGGCTCGTATACCGGGGATGGACCCCAATCGCGTTCGTCCCGTCCCCGCTCGAACTCCTCGATGATCCCCAGCAGGTCTTTGCACTCCTCCTGCCGGCCCTGCTCCATGATGTAGCTCTTCAGTCGCCTTGGTACCTCGCCCCAGGTGCCAAACCTCGTTTTGAGTGGCGTAGTGCTGTGCTTGGCCAGATGCTCGAACTCTGATTTGCTGGGGACCTTCTTGAGCGTCCGTACCACTGTCGCCCAGTCCTTGAACAACGCTTCGACTTTCAGTTTGTTTCCGGGACCGTGCTTCTCCAGGTTGCACTCCCGCAGCGCCCGCGTGTGCGTGCCAAATTGCTTTATGATCTGGCGCTGGCTGACCTTGGTTGTCTGTAGCAGCTCTTTGTGGGTGGGCGGGTGCCCCAGTTTCTCGGCGCACTCCACAATGGCTGACATGATTTCTTGCTTGCTCATGGGATGGATCATCGGTCTGCTCATAGTTCGTTGTCTCCTCTTCCTTTTTGCTCAATAAAAAAGCCATCCTGTCCGGATGGCTCCAATTCTTCGAATTTTGTTTTTGCCCAGGGCCAATAGCCAAAGGCCAATCCCAAGGGTGCAAAGGGTACTTATTTAGGTTTCAAATTTTTTTAGGTTTCAAATTTTCACTTTTGGCAATTCCGGCGATTTTGGCTTGCCTCACCAGACACACTTCAAGTGTAGGAGGTTAAATGTCCTGGCTGGCGGGCAGGAACTGCTCGCGGACCAACGGACAAGGTTGCAGGCTGTTTCGGGTGACTTTCCCCTTTATTTGCTGCTCATTTCGGATGGCGCTGCCCCAAGCCGAAACTACTCAGACTATAGCAAACAAAAAGAGAATCGTCAACAAGGAAATCGCAGTGTGGTTCACAAAATCACTTATGAGCATCTCCCATCCTGTATTCCACGGCGGTCACGGTGTCTCGCCCATTCGGGAAGGCGGGATTACGGATTTTTAGCGGAAGTAGGACAGCCTTCGTTATCTAAATCGGTGTTACCGGCTGAGAGAATGGCTTTAACTTCATCATCTCCGAGAATAAGCCCGTTTTCCCAACCCCATCTCACGCAGTGATGCAGATTAAAAATATCCTTGTATTCGAGAAGCATAGCAGCTGCGAAATCATCGCCGAACCATTGAGAACAGTGCGTGCATGTAGCGTCGAGCTTGCCAGCTTCGTCCTTTTCTAACGCACTCAAATTGTTCGCAAAATTAACGAAGTGGGGACGAGCGGAGATATCTTGCCGTTTTCCAGCCCACACCTTCATTGCAGATTGTTCAAAGACCGCGGGCGTGGCGCCATAGTTTTTAAGCCTGACGCTTACGGCCTGTCCATCCACTCCATCGTTATTCCAGGCGCCACTCAACACACTCACATAGGGGCGTTGTAAAAGTCGCATTGCATCAAGAGCATCGAGGCGAGCCATGTGCGCTTCATTTCCAGACCAGACTGCCGCAGCTGAAGCGAGAAGCGCAATAATTAAACCCAAATTTCTGTTGATAGCCCTTTGGCGCCTTGCCCAATAAATTCTTAATCTTAAGATTCTTGGCAACTCAGGAAAAAAAGGCTGTTTCATGGTGCAATATTTCATCACTAACTAGCGCATACTTCAAATGCCTTTGCTATTTGTCGACTTAGGGAGTGAATTTGCATTCTGAGTTTGGTACGCCAACCCACCTTTGGCGCTTTTTGACGCAGATCTCATTTATCCACCGAGTTGTACTAGGTCCGCTCGTGTTCTTCGTTCCCGTTCTTTGCTTCTGTTTCTTGTCCCAATATAAAAAGCCACCCGATCTATCGCCCTGCCAA
>JBARMK010000095.1:0-2028 GCA_049802395.1 Candidatus Angelobacter sp. | reverse complement strand
GTGGTCGTCACCGCCGAGGAGCATCAGATTGGCGCTCTGGCGTGGCGGGTCAGCGGAATTCTGACCGAGAGTCCTCAACTGTACGGCGTGCCGGTGATTACCGGGGCAATCGGCGTGAAAGATCGCTTCGGAGACTCAGGCGCTCCCTGGGAGCTGATCAAGGAATTCGAGGTGAGCGCCGAGCACATTGCCCATAAGGCTGCGGAGTTGATGGCGTTCAAGAAGACGCGTGCGGAAGAGAAGAAGGAAGAGCGCGAGCATCTGTTCTACGCGGGAATGCGCTAGCGCTCGTGTAGCGATTGTGGGCTCAAATCTGGAGCCGGCATTGAAATCGTAGGGAACCAGGTGTGTGCCAACGTTACTTTGATTACTTCCGTTATCCACCAAAAATGTTGATTCGCGGCATCTTGGCGTCCTTCGGGCCATTGACACTACAGCGAATCCTGCTCAACAATTGATGTATTCCCTGCAAACTTTAAATTAGCTTCCCGAGGAGGAAGGGTGTATGGCCGATGAAGGCGCTTATCAGGTGGAGCAACAGCCGTCGAATGCGGGCAAGTGGATCCTGATTCTGGCGGCTATTGTGGTGGTGGCAGTCTTCGCATACGGGCAGTACCTCAACTATGCGCGGGTCACGAAACTGACCCAAGAGCTCGACGCCAGTCAGGCCCAGGTCAAAGAGCTGCAGAATCGGATGCAGACGGCGGAAGCGCAGGAAGAGACGCTGGCGCGCCAAGCTGGCATGACCAAGAAAGAACTGGCGCAGCGCGCGGCCACCTTGCAGGCTGCACAGAAGGCTGCCGAAGCTCGCCTGGAGCAGGAGCAGAAAGCGCAAATCACTGCGGTGAGCGGAGAGATCTCGGGAGTGAAGACGGACGTGGGCGGAGTGAGAACCGACGTCGCATCGACCCGGGCCGACCTGGAAGCCACCAAAGCTAAGCTGCAAAGCACGATTGGCGATCTCGGCGTGCAGAGCGGATTGATTGCCCACACCGCGGGCGATCTGGAAGTGTTGAAGCATAAGGGCGATCGCAATTACTACGAGTTCACGCTGCTCAAGGGCGCCAAGCCCCAACCGGTGTCGACCGTGAGCCTGCAACTGAAGAAGGCCGACGTGAAGAAGGGGAAGTTCACGGTGAATGTCACCGCGGACGACCGGACGATCGAAAAAAAGGATCGCAACGTCGCCGAGCCCATTCAGTTCTATTCCGGGCGCGATCACCTGCTGTTTGAGTTGGTGGTGTGGAGCGTGGACAAGAATAAAGCTACGGGATATTTGAGCACGCCCAAAAATGCTCCCGTTCCAGTAACGGCGAACTAGAAGATGAGCGGAGCGTTTTTTCCGGGCAGCCACGTGCTGCTGCAGATTGTGGTGCGCACCGGCGTCATCTACCTGCTGGTGCTGATTGGCGTGCGCCTAAGCGGCAAGCGTGAGGTCGGGCAGATGACTCCCTTCGACCTTACGCTGCTGCTCCTGTTGTCGAACTCCGTGCAGAATGCGATGACCGGGCCGGATACGTCCCTGCTGGGCGGTGCGGTGGCGGCGGGCACGCTTCTGATCTTGAATTACCTGGTCGCTGACCTCTCGGGAGGAAGCCGGCGCTTTCGACGCCTGATTCAAGGCCAGCCCAGCCTGCTCGTTCACGATGGCAAGGTTATTGAAGAGCACCTGGCGCGGGAACACGTCAGCATGGATGAATTGCATCGCGCGCTGCGCGAGCACGGCATTCATGCCTGCGACCAGGTTGCGCTCGCTGTGCTGGAAGTAGATGGGTCGATCAGTTGCCTGAAGTACGACGAGATCAAACCGGACGCGAACACACATCTGGTGCGGCGCAGGTTTATTCAGAAGAAACAGTGAACTGAGGGGGCGATGAGCGTTATAGCAACTTTGCCACCCAAGGATCGTTTCCGAGTCGCCGACTATACGGACAAGCGGTTTTGTCTTACCATGGCGGGATCATAGAAAGTGTATGTTCGTCGGACACTTCGCCATCGGTTTCGGGGTTAAACGCTGGGCGCCAAAAA
>JBARMK010000094.1:0-3772 GCA_049802395.1 Candidatus Angelobacter sp. | reverse complement strand
GAACAATTCAGAGATATCGCGGATGGCTTCAACCGAAGTTTCAGGCCATTCAGCGACCGAGGAATTTGCGTTGTGGGACATTTCTCATCCAGGAAGCCCCCGACTCGTGAAGAAATTCTCTGACGTTTATCGCGTGATCGAGGACAAGCGTGGGTACATATACGTTCTCCACCGCGACGAGTTATCGATCATCCGCGACAAAGAGAACAACTCCAGCGCTCCTGATTTGAGCATTTACGGTTAAGTGGCGACAGAACAGTTAGCCCGACCCATGCCGGGCTAACTGTTTATTTTCCGGCGAAATTTCTTACATCGGGAATATTTTCCCCGATCAACAGTTGAATCCCACAGACGGCGAAGAAAGCGAAGGCAATCTCCCCGCGCGTCTCTCAAGGAGGAATCTATGTCTGACAAAAAGAATGACGAGATCCTGCATGACCACAACCATGATGGAATCGACCGTCGCGGTTTTCTGAAGTGCATGGCATGGGCGGGCACTGGCGCATTTTGCGTGATGCAAGGCGGAGTGCTCAAATCCTATAGCCTCAGCCGTCTCTCAGAACTGAGCGAGAAGCAGGCCCAGGGCGAACTAAGCTTCGTCCAAATCAGCGACAGCCATATGGGCTTTAACAAACCGGCCAACCCTGATGTGGCCGCGACATTGAAGGCGGCGGTGGACAAGATCAATGCCCTGCCTGCCCAACCATCTTTCATTCTGCATACGGGCGACATCAGCCACCTTTCAAAGCCTGGGGAGTTCGATAACGTCGATCAGATTTTGAAAGACGCCAGCGCCAAAGATGTTTTTTACGTCCCCGGCGAACACGATGTGATCGGCGATGACGGCAAACAGTACCTTGAGCGCTATGGAAAAAACTCCAAAGGCGCAGGCTGGTACAGCTTTGACCAGAAAGGCGTGCATTTCATCGGGCTGGTGAATGTAATGAACCTTAAGGCTGGGGGCCTCGGCAGCCTGGGCAAGGAACAGTTGAAGTGGATTGAACAGGACGTCAAGCATCTCTCGAAGAGCACCCCCGTGGTGGTCTTTGCTCACATCCCGCTCTGGAGTGTCTATCCCGAATGGGGCTGGGGAACGGATGACAGTGCGCAGGCGCTTTCCAGTCTGAAGAAGTTTGGTTCCGTTACAGTGCTGAACGGGCACATTCACCAGACCATGCAAAAAGTGGAAGGCAACGTCATATTTCATACGGCGGCATCCACGGCATTTCCGCAACCCAAGCCAGGCGCTGCGCCTTCGCCCGGACCGATGAAGGTGCCGGCAGAGCAACTGCGCAGCCTGCTCGGCGTGCGCGATGTGAACTATCTGGGCGGCAAGCATGCCCTGGCAGTAATTGATTCAACCTTGGAGTAGTTTCCGGGCATAAGTGCTGAAGTACAAATCAAGGAGTAGGAAGCAATGAAAAGAACAAGTTGGACATTAGGGATCGCCGCGCTCGCCATCATGCTACTCATGGTGGCAGGCCGATCAAAAACTTACGGCGCTGCGCCAGCGGAAGACAAGCCGGCAGAGGTCAAGATCGATAATTTTGTATTTTCACCAAACCAAATAACAGTGCCCGTGGGCAGCACGATACGCTGGACCAATCATGACGACATTCCTCATAACGTGGTCAGCGAGGATAAGAGTTTCAAGTCGAAAGTTATGGACACAGACGAGGCGTTTACATACACCTTTACCAAGCCGGGAACGTACACCTACTTCTGCTCGATTCATCCCAAGATGACGGGCAAGGTAGTGGTGCAATAAGGAGCGCCACGGTGAACCCGTTTGACTTAAAATCCGCCCTGCTGGCCCGGCATGCGCAACACGTTGTTCTTATCCATTTTCCGATCGCACTCTTTCTCGCCAGTGTGGCCTTTGACTTTGCCGCGCAATGGACGCGCAACGCAACGCTCAGCACCGTGGCGTACTATAACCTGACGGTTGCTGCGATTTTTTCCGTACCTGTCGTGGCCAGCGGATTGGCCGCCTGGCAGTGGCAGCTCGAAGGCCAACGCCTGAAAGGTACGCTGCTGCTGCATCTGGTGCTGGGAGTAAGCTCAAGCGTGCTGATCTGGCTGGTATGGTGGCTGCATTTCCGCGGCCGCAAGCCGAAGCAGACCCTCTCAAAATACAGGTTGCCTCTGGAGGCTTTAGCGGCTGCCGCAGTGGCACTGACTGCTCATCTAGGCGGTTTTTTGAGCGGCGTAAACGCCCCGCTGTAAGCGCTGCACCTGGCTGCACAGCTTTCAGGGGTGGCAGCATCCGGGGAGGAAAACTTCAACGAAGGGGAATAGAATCATGGCCGCCACAGTTATATCCAGAGGAGACGTGAGCGGACTGGTAAACAAAGACTTCGAGAAGCTGGCGATCCCGTTGCTGGATGGGCTGTACAACTTTGCCTGCTGGCTGAGCGGGGACGCCGACGAAGCCCGTGACCTGGTGCAGGAAACTTTTTTGAAGTCGCTGAAAGGCTTCGGTTCGTTTAAGGAAGGCACGAATTTTCGAGCCTGGATGTTCAGGATCCTCCGCAATACGTTTCTGACTAGTCGCACCGGCCTGGAACGGCGCAACACCAGCCAGGAAGCTGAAGACGGGTTTGAGGATGTTGTCGCAACGTCTGATACGCCTGAATTGGCATTGGTGCGGCGCGCCGATACTGAAATGGTGCAAGCGGCCATTGCAAAGCTGGCTCCCTTGTTTCAAGAGGTGCTCTTGCTGGCGGATATGGAAGAGATGAAGTATCAGGACATTGCGCATGCACTGGATATCCCGATCGGGACAGTGATGTCGCGGCTTGCGCGGGCACGCAAGCAGGTGCGCGACCATATAGTGGCTGCTTCAGGCACAAAGAAGGTAGCAGGGAACAGGGCATGAATTGCGAATGGCGTGACAAGATCGGTTTATACGTGGATGGTGAGATGGAGCCAGCGCCCCAGCAGGCCTTTAGCGGTCATTTGCAGGGGTGCACGAATTGCGCTGCCGCGGTGCTGGAGCAACAGGAGTTGAAGAAGGCAGTCCGCATAGCCGGCAAACGCTTCACGCCGCCACCTGAGCTTTACGCCAGCGTGCGCAGGCAGATACGCCCGGACGCAGGTGCTAAGCGTTGGTGGACATGGGGATTGATTTCCGCCGGACTGGTGTTATTTGTGGCGCTGGGATTTTCCTGGTATTCGCGTTCGCGTACGGAGAGCGCGATTGTGGCGCAGTTGGTTGACCTGCACGTAACCATGCTGGCCAGCGGCAATCCTGTAGACGTGATTTCCGAAGACCGCCACACGGTGAAACCCTGGTTCCAGGGCAAACTGCCTTTCGCCTTCAATCTGCCGGAGCTGGACCGTTCAGACTTCAAGTTACTAGGCGGAAAGCTGGTGTATCTGCAGCACTCACCCGGCGCGGAGCTGGTGTATCAGGTGCGCCTGCATAAAATGTCAGTATTTATCTTCCAATTGCGCGACGCGGCGGTTGAAACGCCGACCCGCGGCACGGCTTTTACTGTGACCGGATGGCAGCAGGGCGGACTGCAATATTACGTGGTGACGGACGCTGCCAAAGAAGATGCAGCGCGATTGCGCGGCCTGCTGCAAGACGCGAACCGCTCCTAGCGATCTTCACGTCCAGCGACGAGCGATTTCACTGTTTGCCGGTAGGATGAACGTCGCCTTTGGGCAGCACAGAACTCACCTTCGCCACGTAACGGTTGGCAAGCTTCCAGGTTTCGCCATCTTTTTTCCAGAGATCGACGACGAAGAACTCGCCGTTGTCCGATGT
>JBARMK010000093.1:0-2676 GCA_049802395.1 Candidatus Angelobacter sp. | reverse complement strand
CCTCCGCCCTGCGCGCGAGCGACGCCATTTGCAGGCAGCAAGCATGCCAATGACAGCAATGCCCCAGCAAGAAAAGTTGCCCTCATAAGTCCTCCAGGTTCAGCGAACACATAAACGAGGTGTTGCTGAGTTTTCCAACATAAACTCTGCTTGCACCGTGAGTCCCTAGTGCTGGGCCCGGATCGACCGCTATCAGGCAAACACATACCAGCGCGCACCAATTTTGGTAGTGCTCACGCAGTCAGGACGAGACTATTACTCAGTCCCAAGGAATTCGAAGACCCCATGCCCCGACGGACCATTGAAAATTATGATTGTCCGTATCACATAATATTGACTAACGTCAAGACGAAACCACAACGCTTGCCGTGGCTAGACTTGCCTGCCCACTGCCAGACCCCTGGGCAGAATCTAGGATGTATTGTGAGCGGTTCGACCGGTCGCCAAAGCCAAGCAGCAAGACGTTGACACGGCAGCTGTGCCGAGTTTTCTAGCGGGGCACGCATACTAGCCGGCCGGAAACCCGTCCCTGCCTCAGTTGCTCCATGGCCTCATTGATTTGAGCCAACGGTCGAGTGGCCGTCTGGCAGCGAACCTTGCCGGCCGCTCCCATGGCCAGTACCTCCTGCAAATCCTGGCGCGTGCCGACGGAGGATGCCTGGATGCGTACTTCCGTGGCAGCCATCATGATTGGCGGAAAGCAGAGCGATTCGGAAGGCAGGCCTACCACGAGAAGCATCCCGGCGGGCCTAACGCAAGGAAAAGCCGTGTCATAGGCATTTTTCGCCGCGGAGGTTACAAGCACAACGTGAGCGCCTCCCGCGCGACGCAACTCCCGGACGACATTTACATTTGACCCATTTAACGTGAAAGCAGCTCCTAAGCTCTTGGCGTGAGCAAGCTTTTCGTCGGAAACGTCAACGGCCGTTACGATCGCTCCCATACCCAATCCAATTTGCACTGCCAAATGACCGAGTCCTCCAATTCCGAATACCGCCAAACGCTGCCCTGGCTGAATTTTGGCGTGCTTCAGAGCCCGATAGACGGTGACGCCCGCGCAGAAAAGCGGCGCCGCGTCGATCGCGGAAAGCCCTTCGGGAATCTTGGTGGCGTGGCTCGCCGGGACTTTGACAAACTCTGCGTATCCGCCGTCCACCGTGACGCCGGTAATTTTCTGTTTGACGCACAAATTCTCATTGCCTTCGCGGCAAAAATCGCACTGGCCGCAAGTCCAATACACCCATGGAACGCCAACGCGGTCGCCGACCTCCAAATGACTCACGGACGCGCCTTTTTCCACCACGCGGCCCGCGATTTCGTGCCCGAGGATCAGAGGCATCTTGGTAATAGGCACAAGTTGCGCCCAATCACCATCGGCGAGATGTAAATCCGAATGGCAGACTCCGCACGCTTCCACTTCGATGAGCACTTCCTGCGCGTCGGGCTGAGGCCGATCAACGTCATCGATGATCAACGGTGATCTGAACTTGCGCAGAATGGCAGCTTTCATGGTTTAGGCCTTAACGATTTAGGGATGTGGGCTTCAGTGTCTCTGCCTAAGGGATGCGAACTCCTTTGAACTCGGCACTGAACGAGAAGGAATATGCCGCAGCGTTCACGGCTTTGCGCCGCGCAGGAAAAATTCTACGGCGTTGCGCACTCGCTCAGTGAGTTTGTGAGGCCCCGTAAGATCGACAGCCCACTGCCGTACCACGGTATTGAAAAGCCCCTCCATGAATTCGGCCAGATGTACGACCGGGAAATCTCGCGTGATCTCGCCGCTCTTTTGCCCCTGTGCAATGATTTCCCGCAGAAGGCTGACCGTCGCCGCTTCCGCTCCTCGCAGTTCCGGTGACCGCACCGGGTCCATGGCGCCGGCAAGAATCACGGCCTGCCAGAGCGGCCGCCCCACTTCGGTCACATTTCCCAGTGTTTCGTAAAACCGGCGCAAGCGTTGCTCCGTCGTGGCCTTAATCGCAAGCTCAGACTTGAGGCTTTCCGCCTGACGAGCAAACGCGCGCCGCCCTACTTCCCGTAAAACCGCGTCTTTGCTGGGGAAATAACGGAAAAACGTAGGCTGGCTGATTTCCAGCGTATGTACAATGTCGTCGATGCGGGTGTTCTCGTAGCCGCGCTGCCGAAAAAGATGCAGAGCCGTCTCGACGATTTGCTGCCTTAGCCGCGCTTTCTTGCGTTCGCGAAGTCCGCCGATGGGCTTCTTCCCAGAAGCTGGCCGTCCCCGCCTGCTGTTGGAAGCCTCGGTGTTTTTGATATTCCCACGCGCCGGCGGGGGCGATCTTCTCGCATTTGTTTTTGCGCGGCGCATGAAAAAGTCCTCCCTGGATTGTGCGCCGCACGGGGTAGCGGCATTTGTTGCATTACGATAGTCGCGCCAACATTATAGTGACTAACGCAAACTTGCAAGCCCCTCCTGCTGAGGGGCAAAAAGGAAAGAATAGAAATGAGCGCGTCGTTCTGTTAGGGCCGACTCTTGATCGTGTTTCCAGCGCGACCCTCGGAATGCGACTCTCAGGACATTGTCACAACTGTTCATCCGCTCCACAGCTCGGATAAGGAATTTCTGGGGATATCGCTCATGCCATTTTCTTTTCACGTTGCAGCTCCTTTCCTGCAAAGCGTGTTTTGTAAAAGTGTTTCAATCCAGAGACCGGTCTG
>JBARMK010000092.1:0-9928 GCA_049802395.1 Candidatus Angelobacter sp. | reverse complement strand
GTCGCCAGCAAGATGGGTGTGGACGTGATTCTGGATTATTTCCGCAAAGAAACACTTCCCGCAGGCGACCATTCTTTCAACGGACGCAAACAATCTTCCGGCGCCGGCAGCCTGGCAAGCGCGATTCAACTTGCCAACCGCACCATCTATAACGCAGGCAAGGAGCAGAACGGGCGCGGCGGCATGGGATCAACCATTGTGGCGGCGCTGGTACGCGGCAATGCATTGGCCATTGGCCACGTGGGCGACAGCCGTATCTATCTGGTCCGCCAGGGCGCAATCCAGCAACTCACGCAAGACCATTCCCTGGTGATGGAGCAGGTACGGCTCGGCTACATCACGCTGGAGCAGGCGCAGAAATCAGAGATGCAGAACATCATCCTGCGCGCGCTGGGATCGGAAGAGGCGGTGGAAGCCGACGTGGAAGACCTGGTCGCGCTGCCCAGCGATCTTTTGTTGATGACTTCAGACGGCCTGACGCGCCACGTGACGGATGAAGAAATATTGGCGATTGTGCGACGGCCGAACGATCTGAACGAGGCTTGCAATGAGTTGGTGGAAACCGCAAAACAGCGTGGCGGTGACGACAACATCACCTGCCTGCTGGTGAGAATCATGGAACGGCCATGGTATCGCAACATTCTCGAAAAGCTATTTTACGGAGGGCCGCAATGGCAAAACTCTATTTGAAATTTGAGGCTTCTGATCAGGTGCTGAAAGAGGTGCCGCTTACGCAGGCAGCCACCACGATTGGAAGGTTGCCGGACAACAACGTCCAAATAGACAACCTTGCTGTCTCCGGCCATCACGCCAAAATTTCATGGGATCAGGACCACTACGTGGTGGAAGATCTTGGCTCGCTGAACGGCACTTACGTGAACAATGAACGCATAGGTAAAGCCACGCTAAAGCACGGCGACAAGGTAAAGATCGGAAAACATTTGGTGGAGTTCAAGGCCGAAGGGCCTGTTCCCAATTATGCCGTGGCCGCAAAAACAGGACCCGCGACACCCAAGCTAGAGGCCACCATGATGCTGGACACAAAACAATCGCGCGGCGTCCTTGTTGACAAGGCCATGCCTTCGCCCGCTTCTGGACCGCTGGGGATTTCGCGGCCGGCGTGGATGATAGAGCCTTTTGCCGCTGCCAAAGAGCGCGTTGGAATGCTCAATATTCTGCAAGGCAGGACCGACCAGGAAAAATACGTGTTGACCAGCAAGATGACGATGATCGGCAAATCCAGAATGGCGTCCATCCGGCTCAAGGGCTTTTTCGCGCCCACCACCGCGGCGCTGATCAGCAAACGCGAAAATAAATATTTCATCTCTCCGGAAAGCAAAGCCAAATTGAGAATCAACGGAGAAGATGTTGTAAATCAGCGCGAACTGGAACCCGGCGACATTATTGAAGTAGGCAAGGTGAAAGCCGCGTTCAGCATCCAGGAGTGATTGCCGACAAGAGATACCTCGGGTCGTTCGGCTATGCTCATTCCTTGCGTCAATCCCTCAACCCCCTGTGAAGCAATCGATTGTTGGCAAAGATTGTTGTGTTCTTGACACTCTCCATTGCAGGTTAAGATAGTAGCTTCCCAGGCCACGGTTTCGCCATCACCACCCTCAGCCAACCCGAAGCAGTCAGCAGCGCCGAGCACGCCCCGGTCAAGACCGACACCAAAGCCATGGCAATGGTTTCCACCTTGTTCTTTGCCTGGGGATTTCTGACGTGCCTGAATGACATCCTGATCCCGCATCTCAGGAATATTTTTGACTTGAACTATGCGGAAGTAATGCTGGTGCAGTTTGCGTTTTTCTCCTCGTATTTCATCTTCTCGATGCCATCGGGGAAGATCGTGGAGTGGCTTGGCTACAAGCGTGCGATGGTCACCGGGCTCTTGACCATGGCAACCGGCGCAATCATGTTTGTTCCGGCAGCGAGCCTGCCATCTTTTCCAATGTTTCTGGCCGCGCTGATTGTGCTGGCTGCGGGAATGACCGTGCTGCAAACTTCGGCCAATCCTTACGTGGCGATCCTTGGCCCACCGCGCACGGCATCAAGCCGCCTGAACCTCACGCAGGCCTTCAATTCGCTGGGAACCACCCTGGCGCCAGTGTTTGGCGGCCTGCTGATTTTGGGCGCGGCTGCCGCTCCCGCGGCCGTTGAAGTTTTGCGGGCCATGGGCGCGGATCAACAACATGCGTACCGGATAGAGCAGGCTTCCTCGGTCAAAGGACCCTATATTGGGCTGGCGGCGGCTCTGGCCTTGCTGGCATTGACGGTTGCGCTGTTCAAGCTGCCGGTCATCCGTTATGCGGAAGCACACAGCAAGGCTGCGGACAGCATATTGCGCCATCGACGGTTGGTGCTGGGGGCGGTGGCAATCTTTGTTTACGTGGGCGCGGAAGTCTCCATCGGCAGCCTGATGACGAATTATTTCAACCAGAAGGATATCGGCAATTTGTCATTGCAGGATGCCGCCGGCCATTTGAAATATTACTGGGGCGGAGCGATGATCGGGCGGTTCATGGGCTCGGCGCTGCTGCAAAAGCTGCGTACCCAGACACTGCTGGCATTCAATGCCACGGCGGCCGCAGTGCTGGTGACGGTTTCAATGTTCACATTCGGGCACGTTGCCATGTGGACGCTAATCCTGGTGGGCTTTTTTAACTCCGTCATGTTTCCCAGCATCTTTACCCTCGCGATTGAAGGACTGGGGCCGCTGACTGGAAAAGGTTCCGGGCTGCTGGTTGCGGCGATTGTCGGCGGCGCAGTAGTTCCGGAATTGCAGGGTATGCTGGCTGACCACATTGGTATTCACCATGCGTTTATCCTGCCGGTGCTTTGCTATCTCTACATCATTTTTTATGCGCTGCGGGGCGCGAGAGAACCGCGGATGTGGCAGGGCTGAACACAAGGTCCCCTCCGTCCTACTCGCTGAAGAAAACACGCGCTCGCTTAACGGCCATCGGGATGATGGCTTTATAACTTTATGAGCTCGATCTCCCTCCGTTAATCGCAGCTGCATCACCGCGTTGTATTCCAAAAATCCGAGCTATGATTGAGGAGCACGTTTCCGAGCGGCAGATCGACAACGAGGCTAAGTAATGTATTTTGAGCAGTTTTACCTGGGATGCCTGGCCCATGCTTCTTACATGCTGGGGTCAGAGGGCGAGGCCGCGGTGGTTGATCCGCAACGCGATGTTGACATCTACTTGAAAGCCGCGAGCGAGCGAGGACTGAAGATCCGCCATATTTTTGAAACGCATCTGCATGCCGACTTTGTCTCCGGGCACCTGGAGCTGGCGTCGCGAGCGGAAGCGACCATCCACATTAGCGCGCATGCCGCGGCCGCCTTCCCCCATGAAGCCATGCATGATGGATCGGAAATCAGGCTGGGCAAGATGCGCATCACCGCTTTGGAAACTCCGGGCCACACGCCGGAGGGCATGTGCCTGGTCATCACGGATGAAGAAAAATCTAGCAAGCCGTGGGCAGTGCTGACGGGCGATACATTATTCATTGGCGACGTGGGCCGGCCCGATCTTTCCAAAGCGCACACGCCCCAGCAACTGGCAGGCATGCTGTATGACAGCCTGCATGGCAAGTTGCTCAAGCTGAGCGACGAGGTGCTGGTCTATCCCGCACACGGGGCGGGCTCGCTTTGCGGCCGCAGCATGCGCGCGGAGAGATCGTCGACCATCGGTACAGAGCGGCTGACCAACTACGCGTTGCAAATCAAAGACCGCAACGAATTCGTCCGGCAGCTAACGGAGAATCTGCCTGCGCGTCCGGAATATTTCTTGCAAGATGCGCAGATCAACCGCGTGGGAGCACCCGCGCTGGCCGATTTGACTGAGCTCACGCCGGTTGCCCCGCAGGAGTTGAAAGCGTTGCTGGAGGAGGGCGCGTTCGCGCTCGATGTCCGGCTGAATACGGAATTTGCCGCAGTGCACGTCCCCGGCTCAATCAACATTGCATTGTCAGGAGAGTTCGCTTCCTGGGCCGCAACTATTCTGGGTCTGGCAGCGCGTCCGGTGCTGATCGCGGACACGCCGGAGCAATTCACAGAGGCGCGCATGCGCCTGGCGCGCGTGGGAATTGAAGATCCGCGCGGCTTCCTGAAGGGCGGGATTGTGGCGTGGAAACAAGCCTGCATGCCCGTAGCGCAAATGCCGCAGATGACGGCGCAGGAACTGGACGCCCGTCTGCGAAACAATGCGATGCAGGTGCTCGACGTTCGCCGCGAACCGGAGTGGCAGGCAGGGCACATTGCCCAGGCAGCATGGTTTCCGCTGGACAACTTTAAAATCTCCGCGCCTGAAGTTGATCCGGCGGCGCCGCTGGCTATCCATTGCCAGGGCGGATATCGCAGCATGATCGCATGCAGCCTGTTGCGCCGCGCCGGAGTGCAGAACGTGATCAACGTCTCCGGCGGCTTTGATGCCTGGCGCAATGCGGGACTGCCGGTGGAAATTGCAGTGCCGGAGAGCGTTTAGGAAAGTTACCGTTTTTTATGACGGGCGAATCTCGATGTATCCTCGCCGTGACGATCTTCCAGTTCAGCCGTCCAATACTCAGCCAATTCCTGTACACTAACCGCGATTCATGAGGGACCTTCTGATGAGTTTTTACAGGTGTTTATTCGCCACAATTCTGTTTTCCTCTCTGGTTTTTGCCCAGAATTCCACGCAAGATCAACCGGCGCAAAAGCCCTTGAAGCCCGGGATCGCCAATCCGGTGATTGTAGTGGATGACAAGCCAGTCACTGCGCTGCCTTACACGCCCAGCCTGGATCTGCCATCGATGGATAAGTCGGCTGACCCGTGCGTGGATTTCTACCAGTACACCTGCGGTGGCTGGATGGCCCACAATCCAATCCCCGCGGACCAGGCGAGTTGGAGCGTCTATGGAAAGCTTACCGTCGATAACCAGCGCTTTCTATGGGGCATTCTGGACGATTTAGCGAAGAAGACCACTGGCCGCACAGCGACACAGCAAAAGATTGGCGATTATTTCTCTGCCTGCATGAATGAGCCGGAGATAGAGAAGCTGGGCGCAGCACCGCTGCAACCGGCGCTGGATGAGATCGCCGCCCTCAAGAACAAGAAAGAGCTGGCGGCGCTGCTGGGACATGAACACGTCACGAATGAGACTCAGGGATTACTCTTTGGATTTGGCTCTGACCAGGACTTTTCCGATTCCAACCAGGTGATTGCTTTTGCCACCGCGGGTGGCCTGGGACTGCCCGATCGCGACTACTACACCAAGACTGACGCCAAGTCCGAAGAGATCCGGCAGAAGTACCTGATTCACGTGGCGAAGACGCTGGAAATGCTGGGTGACTCTCCCGCAGCCGCGAAGCGCGAGGCCGCGACGATCATGCAGATTGAGACGGCCCTGGCCAAGGTTTCGCTAACGCGGGTGGAGCAAAGAGACCCTCACAATTTGTTTCATAAGCTTGATCGCAAACAGCTTCAGGCACTCACGCCAAATTTCGACTGGGACACTTACTTGAAGATCAGCGGCGTGGACCAGGTGAGCACGTTCAACGTTACCGAACCCAAGTTCTACCAGGAAGTGGACCGCCAGATTCAAAGCAACAGTCTTGACGATCTTAAAACCTATCTGCTCTGGCACATAACCAGTGCCAATGCGCCTTACCTGTCTTCAAAGTTCGTGAAACATAACTTTGAGTTCTACGCCCACACGTTGCGCGGCGTGGAGCAACTGCCGCCGCGCTGGAAGAAGTGCGTCCGCCTGACGGATGGCCAACTGGGCGAAGCGTTGGGCCAGGAATTTGTCAATCGCGCCTTCAGCCAGGAGACGAAACAAAGTACCTTAAAACTGACCAGGTTGATTGAGCAGGCGATGGAAGACGACATCAAACAGCTCACATGGATGGGCCCGGAGACCAAGAAGCAGGCGCTGGAAAAGCTGCACTCGGTGGTGAACAAGATTGGCTATCCCGACAAGTGGCGCGATTACAGCTCGGTTGAAGTCCGGCGCGACGATTTTCTCGGCAACGTGCATCGCGCAACCACGTTTGAATCGCGACGCGAACTCGCGAAAATCGGCAAGCCGCTGGACCGCGGTGAATGGGGCATGACGCCGCCAACCGTAAATGCTTATTACAACCCGCAGATGAACGATATCAACTTTCCTGCCGGAGTTTTGCAGCCGCCGCTCTATGATCCCAAGCTGGACGACGCTCCCAATTACGGCAACACCGGTGGCACGATTGGCCACGAGTTGACGCACGGCTTTGACGATCAGGGCCGCCAGTTTGACGCCAAGGGCAATCTGCGCGACTGGTGGACCAAAGAAGACGGCGAGCAATTCGAGAAGCGGGCGCAGTGCATCGTGGACCAGTACGCGCAATACACGATCGTCGACGACATTAAGATCAACAGCAAACTAACTGAAGGCGAGGACGTGGCTGACCTGGGCGGGCTGATCCTGGCCTACATAGCCTGGAAAGTGGACACGCAGGGAAAGCAACTGGAGAACCGCGACGGCTTTACGCCCGACCAGCGTTTCTTTATCGGCTACGCGCAATGGGCGTGTGAAAACAATCGCCCAGAGAACCTGCGGGCGAATGCCATCACCAATGAGCACTCGCCGGGCAAATATCGGGTCAACGGCTTGGTGGTGAACATACCGGAGTTCCAGCAGGCATTCAGCTGCAAAGCTGGCCAGCCCATGGTTCGCGAGAACCGCTGCCGCGTGTGGTAGCGCAGCCGCAAATCCGTCCCGGCAGACGGTTGCTCGAAATCTGCCTTGATTCTGTCGAGTCCGCCGTGGCCGCTGAACGCGGCGGCGCAGACCGTGTTGAGCTCTGCGCCGGTCTCCCGGAAGGCGGGACCACGCCTAGCGCCGGCATGATCGCCGCCGTGCGCAAGCAAATCTCTATCGGACTGCAAGTCATGATTCGCCCGCGCAGCGGTGACTTCTGCTACTCCGTGGAAGAGTTCGGCATCATGCAGCGCGATATCCTCATCGCCAGGCAGCTTGGCGCCAGCGGCGTAGTTTTTGGCCTGCTCTCGCACGACGGCTGCATTGACAAGCCACGTATGCAGCAGCTCATTGAACTCGCCCGCCCGCTCAAGGTCACGTGCCATCGCGCCTTCGATATGTCCTCTGACTTCACGCTCGCCCTTGAAGACCTGATCTCGCTCGGCGTTGACCGCGTGCTCACATCCGGTGGCCAGAAGAGCGCTATTGACGCTATGCCCACGCTGAAGCAAATCGTGCTGAAAGCCCAGGCTGGTCAAGCTCAGGGCCGCATCTCCGTGATGGTCTGCGGTGAAATTTCCACCACCAACATAAAGGCCGTGGTCAGCTACACCGGCGCAACTGAGGTGCACGCCGCCCTAGGAGAGCCCGTGGCCAGTGCCATGCGCTTCAGAAATTCCCGCATCGCCATGGGCGCGCTTACTGGCACAGAATACCAACGCACAGTAGTCTCCGAACACGGCGTAAGAGAGCTAAGGGCGGCGCTGGATAGCATGTAGGAGTGTCCGCGTATCTTCATCTTCATTTGCATCTGCGACGGCGTCTCGAGCTGTCATCCTGGAGTGAAGCCGGAGCGCACGCGACGGCCGCTCCCGAGGATGTTTTCCGCGTTGAGCCGCGTCAGGGAGTTCTCTCGAGAAGTTGTCCCCGGAACCGCATTTCACGACCTGAATTTGATATTCAATGTTCAGCGTTTGCGATGCTAGATATACCTCACGGCCTGAATGCTGCACTTACTGGTCTTTTTCCACGATGCGGTCCGCATCGGAGATGGTCTGCCTGGGGATCAGCTGGAAGAGCTGCTCTGGGCGCACTTTTAGGCCGGCGGAGAGACGGACGATGGAATCGAACTTAATATTGGTTTCGGCGCGCTCCACGCGCCCGATGTAGTTGCGGTGCACGGCACACAACTCCGCCAGCTTCTCCTGCGAGAGCCGCCGTTCGTTCCTCAATATACGAACCTGCTTGCCGAACAAAACCAGGGCGCTGGGCACGCTTGATAGGGTCTTTCGGCAGTCCTTTAAAATCTACACCGTATGCGGTTACACCGTTCACGGTGTATAGTGTATCTTGCTTTTTTATGGGTACGACTATACCAGACCTGCACTATGTTGCCTGCTGGACCGAGGACGATGGCATTCATTCCTGCGGGCATGAACATCCCAGCGTCCGGGATGCGATGAATTGCCTGGTTCCTGATGGCGGCTGCTTTATCCGTGCCTGTGGTGGTGACGGGGTCTTCCGGTCGCTGAATGAAGCCGAATTCATCGACTTCATGGAAGCGGTGTTGAATATGCCCTGGCGTCCGCTGAATAAAGCGTAAGCCGCTCCACCAGGGACGCGGAGAGGCCCGCTTCCTTTCCGCGTTTTTTAGTGTCGCCCCGAGCCATGCCCATGATCGTGATCGCCATGGTGCTCATGGTGTTGACCGCGGCCTTCCGGGTGATGATGCCGGTGGGAGCTGGTATTGTTGCTGCGATAATAAGTTGTCTGGCTGCTATAATATGGCCGCGAACTGGAGCTGTAATTATGTGCGCATCCTGCCAATAGGCACGTCGCGCCGATTACGATAATTAAGGGGCGTTTCATTGGTCCTCCGCCCAGGTTGGGGAGCTTACTTTTCGAATGTACGCCCTTTAGAGCCGGATCTGGGAACAAAATCTTACGGGAATGGCACCCAGGGGCTGATACGCGAGTAGAAACCACAAACCCTGGGGACAAAATGCACTGTTTGCAGAGACATTGTTTACAAAGACATTACAGGCAAGACCCGCGCAAACCCGCTCCACACGGGGCCCCCTGGACTATAATTTCCCCATGAAAACCTCACTTTTCTCCCGCGTTCACCGCTTTCTTTCCGTTGTGATGATCTTTGTTTTCCTGGCGCCGCAGACCTGGGCCACATGCGGCGGTGGCGGTGGCGGAGGCATGGGTGGGATGGGTGGTGGCATGGCCAGCCAGCAGACCTATCAGGTGCCATGGAAGCTGATCAAGCCGGAAGAGCCGCCGCTGAAGGAAGGCCTGGCGTTCTATTGGTTCCCTTCGAGCGTCCAGGAATTTCAGAAGTCGAGCCTGCGGGAGTCGCGGACGCTTTCGCTTTACGCGCAGCAGTGCGTCACGCTCGGTGTGGTGGATGCCGGCACCCCGATCGGGCAGAAGTACGTCCCGGACGGCAAGCTGCCTGTGGCCGTGCTGGTGCAGGCCGATGGCACGGTGGTGAGCAAAGTTGAGAACAAGAACGGCAAGCTTAGCGTGGGCGACCTGGAAAAGCTGCTGGAAAGCGAGATGAAGAAGCGCGAGTCAGCAGTGAAAGAAAAGATGGACGACGCCAAGTCCAAAGCCAAGTCGGGCGACAAGGAGACGGCGATCGCCGAGCTGCGCGAAGTGGCCGGCCAGAAATGCATGTTCCCCAACAAGGCCAAGGACGCGGTAAAAGAGCTCAAAAAGCTGGGCGTGACTGACCTGAACGCCGATGCCATGCCGGACGGTCCGAATTTTGATCCGGCGGTGAGCGCGAAGATCCAGAAGACGATGTCCGCGGGCCTGAAGGCCGAGAATGCCGCGAAATACGCTGAAGCACAGAAGTTCTACGTTGCCGCGCACAATCTCGATCCCAACGACGCCACGCCGCTGCGCTATCTCGGCGAGCTTTACCGCCACCACACCGGCGAATGGGACAAGGCGCGAGTGACCTTCAACCAGATCCTGGCCATGCCGGCTGATCCGCTGTCGCGCGCGGTGGCGTTGCACGGGCTGGGCAAGATGACGATCCATGCAGGCGACTTCAAAAAGGGGCTGTCGCTGATGGAAGCCTCGACGCAGGAATTTCCGCTGGCCCTGGCCTACAGGAACCTGGCCGTCTATTGGAACTCGGAAGGCGACAAGGCCAAGGCCGATCATTACACGCGCGAAGCCCTGA
>JBARMK010000091.1:0-5190 GCA_049802395.1 Candidatus Angelobacter sp. | reverse complement strand
GGGCGTCGCCGGCCGCATTTCTCCGCGTCTAACCTTATCTTTAATGAAATCAACCCATCGACTTGGGAAAGAGCCCATTGTGTTTCCTTTTTTCTTAAAAGGCCGGGAGCAGGTATCAGACAGATCCACTGGGCGGCAACACCGCTGATACAGTGTCCTCGGGAGCGACGTCTGGCCAGGCGATATTTCAGGGCAGCGGACTCAACTCAAATAGCGGCATCCAAATCACCTTCAGCGTGTGGCTTAAGGCGGCTGCTAATACTGCTGTTACTCTCAGGATCAACAGCAACGGCGTTGACGCTGAAGACGATCCAATCACTGTCACAAATGCGTGGCAGCGTTTTACCTTTACGCACAGTGGAACGTGGACGGGCGTGCGCCAGGTCTTTGCCATCATCGTAATGCCGATCAACAGCTCCATCTTCGCCTGGGGCGCGCAGATGGAAGATGGCGCAGTCGCTTCACTCTACAGACAAACCACAAATGCAACGAGCGGAGTGACCAGCGGCAACGGCTTCAACGGCACTCCTGAGACGCGCTTCTCAGCTCGTGCGCCGATAGTGAACAATGAGCAGCATCAGAATGCCATTGGACAGCGCGGGCTCAATCTTGCTCCCACCTTTCGCGTCTCTCCGTTAACGCTTGATATGGGCAACAACACGGATGAACGCGTGCGGCGTCTGTTGAATTTCAGAAGCGCGCGCAATCTCGGCCTGCCGACCACTCCTTACGTGGCTCCATGGTCCGGGAAAGTCACCTGCTTTATGGATGCCGTGGACGTGCAGGCTCGCGCGCTAATTTCACAGCTCTGCGGCGACATCATTACTGTGGACTCCACTGTGACCGAGGAGTACCAGGGAGATTATGAAATCAAGCAAGCGATCTACATCCTTCCCGGAACGGACACATCCAACAGCAGCGGGGCCCAGCCAAATGCCGCAACCATCGAGCTCACGCTTCTGCAATATCTATCGGCTGCATTCTCCGATGTGAGCCTCGTAGGGCAACCTGTCAGGGCGTCGATTCCGCGCGCTCTGTTGCCAATCGCGGCCGTCGATTCGAGTGGAATACAGAGACTCAAAGGAACATTCACAAATAACCCCACAAACGTGGGCTGTGTATTCACCTCAGGCAGTCCCTTGGCCCAGAGCGGGACTTCTACCACGATTCTTATCGCTGCATTCACAGCACAATTTGGCGATGGGCAGGTGAGCTACAACAGCGGATCAGTTAATCCTGGTTCGTACGGGACATACTTTATATACCTCCGTGATCCTCAGTATTTAGGTGGCACCGTCACATACTTTGCGACCACGGCCAGAAGTGATCTGACGAAATTCAACGACATTGTTGTTGTCGGACAGGTCACTACAGCTCTCGGTGGCGGCGGGTTTGGTACTGGCGGCGGCAGCGGTGCATGCTTCTCAGGCAACACAGGTTTTCGAGTGCCCAATGGGACAATGAAGTTTAAAGACGCTCCTGGGCGACTGGAGATAACAACTCTTGCCGGTCCTCGCTGGGCGCGCTTGAAGCGCAGCGGCTACTCCGGCTGGATGCACGATATGGGCAATGAAGAACTCGTCACGCCTGGGCACCTTATTAAGGTGACAGACGTCTCGTGGTCGCCGGCGTCGCGGCTGTGGCCGGTAATGGAAGAGTTCGAGGGCGACGTTTTCACGCTGGAAGTGGAAACGGAGTTCGATGACGAGCGTCACTTCATTTTGGAAAACGGGAGCGTCGCTCACAATCTCAGCACGCTTTAAAGGCGCAGGGGAATATGGCTCACTTCACGTATACGCTCTCAATAGATGGTCCGGATGGCCCGCTTCAGCATACGGCTGAAGCTCTCCGCTATTGGCACGATTCTGATGGTGCGATTGTCGTCGAGGCCTTATGCTGCGGAAAGATTGGGGCGCTCATCCCGTGTCCTGGTTGCTCAGGTCAGGGCTGCACGGCTTGCGGAGGCACTGGCCATATAAAGGATGAGGACACCAGATCGCGGCATACCTTCTATGACATAGGCCGCGATGTTGCGGGCGTTCCCGTCGATCCGGTTGCTGAGGTTACAGCCCATGTAACGCGTGTTGCGCAGCACCACGCCGCAGTCCAGCGTAACCGCCTCACCGTGCTTGATGGCATGGTAAAACACCCGCCTTCGGCTAGCGGAGGGGCGTCATGATCTGTGGCGAACCAGCCGCGAAGGTGTCACTCCAGCCCAATTCGCCCACACTCCAGTCCAATTCGCCTTTTACTCCAGCCCAACGCGCCCAGCCCCATTTCGCAAGATCGCAGCCTTCCTGCGCGCAAACGCTATAATCGCCAAGGGCCTCATTCCCGCACATAGCAAGGAGACTTCATGCCCGCCCGGTATCGCCTCCCCGCCGTTTGGCTTTTGCTGCTGACTCTGCTGGGTGCAGCTCACGCCCAAACCCAGGCCGCGCAAACGTCACAACCCAAACCGCACCGCTTTTTGATGTGGAAGGCCACGTCCCCCACCAATACGGTTTACCTGGTGGGATCAATCCACGTAGGCGACAGCAGCATGTATCCCCTGCCGTCTGAAGTCGAGTCGGCCTTCACCTCTGCCCGTGTCCTGGCTGTCGAAATCAATATAAAAGATGCCGACAAGGCCAAGGCCATGGGCCTCATCCAGCAATATGGAATGTATTCCGGCGGCGATTCCCTCTCCAAACACCTGTCCAAAGAAACGTCTGCCGCGCTGGATGACTTTTGCAGCAAGCACAGCCTGCCGCGTGCCGGAGTGGAGCAACTTAAGCCCTGGGTCGTCGCCGTGACGATCGCCGCATTGGCCTGGCAGCAAGCGGGCGAGGATCCCAATCTTGGAATTGACATGCATTTCCTGAATGCAAGCAAACCGCCCCAGCGCGTCGATGAGTTGGAAACTATGGAATCACAGCTCGGGATCTTCGCTAACGCTACCGACGAGGAGCAGGAAGCCCTGCTGGCTTCCACGCTCAAACAGGGTGACAAAATCGCCGGCATGATCAAACGGATCCAGGCAGCTTATCTCTCCGGCGATCCAGCGGCCCTGCAAACGGTAATGGATGAGGAGGCAGATACGGGGTCGAAATCGTTGACCAAAAAACTTCTGGACGACCGCAATGTCAGCATGGCCGCCAGGCTGGAAGATTATTTGCAAGGCAAAGACCAGGCTTTCGTGGTGGTAGGCGCGGCCCACATTATTGGCGACAAGGGCGTGGCTAGGCTTCTCCGCGACAAAGGTTACAAAGTACAGCAGGTGACGCTGGAAGCTAAATAGTGCTTACCTGCTGCCTTGCTTCTC
This sequence comes from Candidatus Angelobacter sp., assembly GCA_049802395.1. GTDB lineage: Bacteria > Acidobacteriota > Terriglobia > Terriglobales > Acidobacteriaceae > Angelobacter. The sequence continues at coordinate 1,886 of JBARMK010000091.1, read as the reverse complement.
CCGCGCGATGCCGGCAGGCGCAGCTTCTTTGCCGTTCGGCTGGTATTCCACAATGTATCCGGCTACCGCGCTCGCAGCTACAGTGTACGGGCTGGCAAGATACATCAATCCCGGCCCGCTGCGGCCGGGGAAATTGCGATTTTGCGCGCTGATCACCACCTGGTCAGGACGCGTGGAAACTCCGGGGCCGGCATTGATGCATGCGCCGCAGCTCGGCTCAATCACAATTGTCCCTGCTCGCTTGAAGATATCCAGATATCCCTTGCGCACGCAATACTCGCGCGTCTCCTGGGAGCCGAACTGAATATAAAATTTGCACGACTCGGCCACGCGCTTGCCTTGTTGTAACGCCTCGGAGAGCACCTGCGCATACATATCCATGTCGGCATTTTTGCCTGCCGTGCAAGTCCCGCCGTAAGCAATCTCCACTGGAACCGGCGTGTTCAGCTCGTGGACATACTTGCCATTGCCGGGATCGCCCGGCGTCGCCACCATCGGTGTAATCTCATCCGCACTGATCTCGATCACGTGGGCATACTGGGCGTCGGAATCGCTGAACAAACCCTCACAGTACTTTTCCGCCTCCGCGCGCGACATTCCCCGCCGCTCCATAAGAAATTCCACTGTCTTGGCATCCGGCGCAACAATCCCGGTAAAACCGCCAATCTCCGCCGCCATGTTCGTCATCGTGGCGCGCTCATCCACGCTCAACGCTTCAATTGCTTCGCCGGAGTACTCCATCACCTTCGCCAGCGCCTTGCCGCTGCGGATATATTCCATGCTCAGCAGAAGCAGAATGTAGTCCTTGGCCGTGACGTTCGGTTTGCGCTTGCCGCGCACGATCACCTTCACAGACTCCGGCACCTTCACCCGCACGTCTTTCGTGATCCAGGCATTGAATACATCGGTTGTGCCGATCCCGAAAGCAATGCAGCCCACCGCGCCCACGTGCGGAGTATGCGAATCCGAGCCGACGTTCATCTGCCCCGGCAGCGCATACATTTCCGCCACAATCGAATGGCAAATGCCTTCCGAGCCCTTGCGGTCTTTCAGTTCGCCGTGCAGTTTGATCCCCTGTTTGGCGGCAAAATCTTCCTGTTTGTACTTGAGTTGCCCCGCCAAGTCCAGAAGCCCCATCTTCTTCTTCTCTTCTGAGATCACCTCATCCAGAAAAGTCAGGTGGTCGCGGAAAAATAGGATCGTTGTCGGATCGTTTACCTTTGCATCCTTACCGACAAAATGCTCAAAGAAAATTGCCGACATCGGCGTCACATATTCATGGCTGAACCGTAAATCAGTGCGGGCAAAGCCTGAATCACCTGGCTTCACAAAAGCCACTCCCGGCTCGTTCTGCGGGTTGAGCATGTGCCGTGCGAAAATCTTTTCCGCGATGGTCATTGGCCGCTTGCCGGTAGAGATCGGCGGCAGAAAAACTTTCTTTTGCATGCGCGCCACGTTAAACGGAAACAACCCGCCGTACTCAATCACCTGCCGTGTAATGTCGTCTTCGCCCTCAGTGAACTTGCTTAGCGGAATTTCTTCTCCGCCACGGACCTTGTCGATCAGGCCGAAGTCCGTCGACGTCAGCACGCCCAGGTTCTGGCAATTTTGCTTGTAAATGCGCTCAATATTTTCTGCGATCACCAGCTTGATGCCAGCGCATAGCTCCGCATAAGGCGACTGCTCCCGGCTAGACCCCTTGCCGCGTCGCTTCCCACTCACGGCAGCCACAAAGCCGCCTTTCTTCACGTCGCCGCGCTTGATCGGCACCTCATTGCCACACTTCAGGCCCGTGTAAGGCCATTCCCCCAGCTTCTCGTCAAAGAAGAAACAGATGTGCGCCGGTGTAATCTCGTCCGTCGAGATGTCGTCACGCAGCTTGGGAT
>JBARMK010000090.1:0-10258 GCA_049802395.1 Candidatus Angelobacter sp. | reverse complement strand
GGCCGACAATATTAAGGAAGGTCCCGCCCGGTTGCAGCTCGTTGGCAAACCGGGCTTCGGTGGCGGCTACGTAGCGATCAAAAGCGGACACGGACTTTTGCTTCAGCTCTGCCGCACGGGCGGCAGGAAAGAATGCAATACATAATAAGAGGAGGGTCGGGATAGCCTTAATGCTGTAAAGTCGTCTCATAGGAAAATGGAAGTCGTCTTTATTTAAGATGCATGGTTCCAGTACAAACAGCAACCCTGATTACCTCTAAATGATGGCGGTTGATCTCGAATTTACCTGGCCTGCTTTCAACGTCTTCCAGCAGCAACGCTTCAGGATGAAGGGCGTGAAATGAAAACCATTGGAATCATCGGGGGCATCGGGCCAGAGTCAACCATTGACTATTACAAGCGTCTGCTGGCCGGCGCCCGGGAGCGCGATCCTGGTGGTCCTGCGCTTGCGATCATTATTAATAGCATCGACCTGCAAAAGGGGCTCGCGCTTCTGGGCGCAAACCAGTTGCCCGAACTGACGGAGTATCTTGTGCCAGAGATCAGGCGGCTGGCCAATGCCGGGGCAGACTTTGCCTTCCTGGCCGCCAACTCGCCGCATATCGTTTTTGACGACGTTGCCCGCCTCTCACCCTTGCCCCTGATAAGCATTGTGGAAGCAACGTGCGCGGAGGCCAGGAAGCGTGGACTCACCAAGCTGGGTTTACTGGGGACGCGCTTTACCATGCAGGGCCGATTTTATCCTGATGTGTTTTCACGCAACGGCGTGGCGCTTGCCGTTCCCACGGCCGCGGAGCAGGATTTCATCCACGACAAATATCTGAACGAGCTGATCCCGGGACAATTCCTGCCCCAGACCCGTGACCGCCTGCTGGCAGTTGCCAGACGCATGAAGCAAGAGGATGGCATTGAAGCATTGATCCTGGGCGGAACAGAGCTGCCGCTGATCCTGACGGACAGCTCTTTAGTGGGAATTCCCTTCCTCGACACGACGCAGATCCATGTGGACGCGGTGTTGGAAAGAGCGATGGCATAACGGACCCGCGCTTCGTTTTCAGCCCCGAGGGGACGTTACAACCTGTAGCCAGGGACGGCAGTCCCCGGTTAGCAGAGAGTAAGCGAGTCCTGGAGGGACGACACAAAGGCGAGGTCTGAAGCCGCCGCGATTCGATTTCCCTTTTGATCGAGCGCACTCTGACGGGCAAGTCCCACATGGATTACCATTCTCTTTGGAGGCCATCATGTCCATCCGTCCGGTTAAAAAGGTGATCAGGTCGAAACCAACTCTGGAAGGCGCGGGTGTCCATCTGCGGCGGGCCTTTGGGTTCGGCAATACATCGGACTATGATCCGTTTCTCCTGCTCGACGATTTCCGCAACGATGTCCCGGAAGACTACCTTGCGGGCTTTCCCTGGCATCCGCACCGTGGAATTGAGACCATCACATACGTTCTGGCCGGGACGGTGGAGCATGGAGACAGCATGGGTAATCGCGGCGCAATCGCCGCAGGCGACGTGCAGTGGATGACCGCCGGCAGCGGCATCATTCATCAAGAGATGCCCAAGGGCGATCCGGCAGGCCGGATGCACGGCTTCCAGTTGTGGGCCAATTTGCCATCGGGGCTCAAGATGACTCCGCCGCGCTACCAGGAAATCAAAGCGCCGGAAATTCCCGAGATCACCGACGATGACGGCACACATGTGCGCCTGGTATGCGGAAACTTCTGGGGAAAGAAGGGGCCGGTGGAAGGGATTGCCGCCGATCCTACATATATAGATGTCTCAGTGGCGCCGGGGCGCAGGAAAACCCTGCCCGTGGAGCACACGCGCCACGCCTTTGCTTATGTGTTTGCCGGTTCGGGCAAGTTCTGCAATGCCTCCGGGCCGCTGGCTGTGCCGACGGAGAGCGTGGGCTGGCTAGATACCACTCCGCCCGCGGATGCGGAGAACCGCTCGCTGATCCTGTTTGATGGCGGCGATGAAGTCACGGTGCAGGCCGGTGACGACGGCATACGCTTCTTGCTGGTCTCTGGCAAGCCGCTGCAAGAGCCGGTGGCGTGGTACGGTCCGATCGTGATGAATACACAAGAGCAGTTGCGAGATGCGTTCAATGAACTGGAGAAGGGAACGTTTTTGAAGATGAAGAACGTTTGAGGGAATCGTTCTGGGCACGCTGCTGTAAACTTCTAGCGAATGCTGCCCCTCGATAACCCCATCTGGACCGCGCTTACCACCAAGCAGGCGCAACTCGCGCATAGTACGGCGCTGGCTCGGAGGTTTCCGCCGGAGATGACATTGCTGGGTGCGCTAGCCGCCAACACCGCCATGGCCTTCGATTCGCTGGCGCAGCTCATTCAGCGCGAAGCAGTCACACTTTATTTTTCCACGGCGCCCAAACTAGCGGCCGGCTGGGAAGTGGTGCGCGCGGTGGAGCTGCATCAGATGGTGAAAGACGATGGCGGCGCCGCGCCGAGCGGCGGCCCCGCGAACTCATCCAATGATTCAATCGCATGCTCGGCGGCGGAGCAACATCAGGTGGTTGAACTCACACCTGCCGATATTCCCGAGATGAGCGCGGTTTACGCGGCTACGCGTCCGGGCCGTACGCTGTGCCCTCGCATACAGAAGCTGGGACAATTCCTGGGCATTCGCGACGAAGGAAAGCTGGTGGCGATGGGAGGCCTGCGCCTGCATATCGCCGGCTATCGCGAAATCACCACGGTAGCAACGCTGCCCGGCCACGGAGGCCGGGGCCACGCAACGGCGCTGATGCTGGCTCTGATCGCGCGCATACAGGCCCGCGGCGAGAAGCCATTTCTTACGGTTCGCACCGATAACGCCCGCGCCATCGCCATTTATCGACGGCTGGGCTTTCATGAACGCGCGCTGTTTTATTCGCAGACCATCCGCCGTGCGGGACAGTAATAACGCAGAGCAGTAGTAATATGAGACCCTCTCAATTGAACCGACGCCAGGAGGAAACCTATGCGCACTCTAATTTTTGCTGTGGCCGCCGCCGCCGGTGCGATCATCGGCGCCACGGCCCAATCCAATGTTGTGCAGACGGACGATCCGGCGAAGAAGCTCGGCGTTCTTGCCGGCCAGTGGCAGACGGAAGGAACGTTCAGCAGCGGCGCAAAGATTTCCACCAGCCTGGATTGCCGCTGGTCGCCCCAGGGCTCGTTCCTGATCTGCGAGCAACTGGTAAAGATGCCCAACGGCGACCATCGCCAGTTGACGGTTTACTCCTACAGCAAGGACAGCGGCTACTCATACGTCACGCTTTCCGATCCTGGCGCAAAACCCACGACAGGCGGAATTGAGATCAAAGGCAATCTATGGACCTACAACTCCAGCTTTGCCGCCAACGGCAAGACCACGCAGATTCGCACAACGAATGAGTTCACCGATGCGAAGACTGAGATCTTCAAGGTAGCGTCCTCTGACGACGGCGGCGCGCACTGGAAGACCGTGCTGGAAGGCCAAGCAAAGAAAACTGCCGACTGAAGAAGACCTTTCTCCAGGTTGTAACGACTAACTGTTATGCGATAGTTCCTTGCGGTATCGCCTAAGGTCGAGGCGGTAGATATCGATTGGGTCCGTCCGTCTTACCTCTTCGCCGATAGCATCGGCCTTGAGCACGCGCAGAGCGAGCTCAGCTACGCGGAAGCGCAGGTCGTCACGCTCAAATGGCTTGGTGATATAGTCGTCGGCGCCGGCGGCAAAGCCATCTAAAATTTGTTGCGGCGCTCCCTTGGCGGTCAGCAGGATGACGTACGGGGAAGGGCGAAGATAGGCAGTATGAATCCACTCGCACAGATCGCGGCCACTGAGTTCCGGCATCTCCCAGTCCAGAAGGCATACGTGGATACCGCCGCGCTCAAGGACCTGGCACGCGCTCTTGCCGTCATGGACAGCAACAACTGCATAGCCCCAGCCAGTCAATAATTTCTGCAGCAAACTCTGCGTGAGCGGATCGTCTTCCGCAATGAGAATCTTCAATGTCTTCATAGGCCAGGTCCCTCCTGTTCATCAGGGCCGTGTACTTAAGATTATCGGCAGGAGTTCCGCGGCCTTCATCGCGGAGTGAAGATCGGAAACAAATGTACTGTTAGCCTGAAGAAGCGGCCAGGAGAGAGTCTTTGGGCGCTCTAGACTATTCGTAGCGCAGGGCTTCAATCGGGTCCAGCCGGGAGGCTTTGATGGCGGGCAACATGCCGCTCACGATCCCTACAAGCATAAGAATGGTGGTTGAAACCAGCAAATTCATGGGTGAAATGGCCAGCGTAATATCGCCCGCCTCAGCGTTCTTGGCGATGTAGCTGTATACGGGAATGGAGCCGATGGCAAAGGAGATGGCATAGGCGGCCAGCACGCCGAGCAGACCTCCGGCAAAGGTGATGGCCATGGCTTCGGCCAGAAATTGCGTAAGGATGTCGCGCCGGCGAGCGCCGAGGGCCTTTTCCACGCCGATCTCACGCGTGCGCTGCGTGACTGAAACCAGCATGATGTTCATGAGACCGACGCCGCCGATTCCCAGAGTGGCTGTCCCTACCAGCGTGAGAAAAACCTGCAAGCCCATGGTGATGATCTGCCAGTTGTTGAGGTTCTTCATGGTGTTCCAGACAAAGACCGCGCGGGGATCTTTGGGGTTAAAGCCGTGAAAGTTGCCCAGCACGCCGCGAATATCGCCTTCCACCTTTTCAAAATCAACGCCGTCATAGTCAAGCCATATCCCGTCAAGATAGCGCGTGTCGCGCATGTCACTCATGGTGGTAAAGGGGATGTAGACGATCTGGTTGATGTTGTCGTCACCCTCTTGCATCTTGGCTTCCAGCACGCCGACCACCTGAAAGCTCATGCCGTTGATGCGAATGGTCTCACCCAGCGCCGGCTGGCCGGAAAAGAGTTTGTCCTTAGCGTCAGAGCCAATGACGGCGACACGCGCGCGCTGCATCTCGTCGGCCTCGTTATAGAAACGGCCGTCGCTCACCTTGAGCGCGCGGACGGGAACGATGGCGGGCGTAAATCCACCGACATCGAATTGCTGGGTACGGTTGTCATGCTGAACGTTGGTCTGGAATGAGGCTTCGGGAGAGACGTGGCGGACAGTGGGAAGAAATTCCTGGAGGTGCTGCACGTCGTCGACGGTGAAACGAATTTGCGTTCCCGCCTTCGCGCCGCCGGCCTGTAAGCTGGTTCTGCCGGGAAAAACCCCCATCATCTGCATTCCGAATGTTGAGAAGATGGCGTGGATGGCCCGGCCAAAGCCCGCGCCGTAAGCCAGCAGCAGGACTACCGTGGCGATGCCCCACGCCATCCCCAGCATGGTGAGCGCGGTGCGCCGGCGATTATGCTTCAGTGACGCGAATGCCTGCCCAAACAAATCGTGGACCATCTCTATTCCCTTCGCAGCGCTTCTACGGGCTGCAACAGCGACGCTTTACGCGCGGGATACAAAGCCGCGGCAATGCCCGCAATCGACAATGAAAGCACGGCCAGCGCCGCCGACGCGGGCACAATATGCGGCGTATCAATCCCCGGAGGCGCCGGCAGCTTGCCCAGCAGCGCCATCACACCCGACGCTCCGGCCACGCCGATAGTTCCACTCACCGCGGTAAGAAACGCGCCTTCCAGAAAAAACTGCATCAGTATTCGACGGTTCGTAGCGCCCAGCGCTTTCATCAACCCGATTTCCGGCGTGCGCTCCGTCACCGAGACCAACATGATGTTCACGATGCCCAAAGCACCGAGCAGCAGCGTGACCATCCCCACGCCGCCAAGAAAGAAATCCATGCCGGTAAAAATTTTGCCGACCGCATCCTGGCTCTCCACCGTGTCCCAGCCTTGAAAGGCGTCTTTGTTGTGCCAGTCAAAACCGTGATTGCGCGCGATCACCCGGTGCACCTGGTCGAGCGCAGCGGCATGCATGTCACGGTTCGCCGGCCGCAGCACCAGGTTCCCGATATCATCCGGGGTGTGCGCGTTCTTCATGGGAAAATATTCGTGCATCGTGCTGAACGGAATATAGACGCGCACGTTGTTCAAATTATTTTCCTGCCGCCCGATATTCGCCAGCACTCCCACCACTTCAAACTTAATGCCGTTCAGCAGAATGGTGCTGCCAATCGCCGGCCGTCCGGGAAACAAGTTGCGCATCATCTGGAAGCCGAGCACGCACACCTGGCGGCGCTGGTCTTCGTCGGCCTGATTCATCCAGCGACCTTCGCCCTGCGGCAGGTAACGGATCTGGTTGAAGTTGGGCGTGCTGCCACTTACAAAGCCGCTGGCGGTGGCAAAATCGCTCTGCGCCCGGATGTCGCTCCGCCCCACCACCGGCGCCACGTCACGCAGCAGCGTGGCTTCTGCTTTGATGTCTTCGTAATCTTTGCGGGTCAGGTTGTAGTGGCGCATATCCTGCGCCTGCCCCGGCACCGCCGGAATCTGCCCACCCCATATAAAGATGACGTCCTCGCCGATATTGGCCAGGTTCTTGTGCTGTCCGGAGCGAAAGCCCTCGCCCACGCCCACCAGAAACAGCAGTGACCCGACGCCCCAGGCAATGCCAAACATGGTGAGGAACGAGCGCAGCTTGTGGGCCCACAAAATCCCCAGCACCTGCCCGACAATGTCTAACACCGTTCTCATGAGTGGTTAGCCGTTCACAATGCCCGATTTCCGGATGTCCCGATCTTATCGCTGCCCTGTAATACGACCAAAAGGGCATAACGGTTCCCTGGATTTAGACGGTCGGTGGAGGGAATTGTCTCTATATTAAGCGAGTTTCCCGGCTTTGCGCTGTGGAATAGCGGCCCTTCAGTCTGGCCTTCAGGCCTGGCAAGATAAATACTGTTTTGCAGGATTATGAATGAAAGCCCATCACACGTACAGCACGCCTTATTGTTGTAATTAAAAGGAAACAATCAAACAAAAGCGCGTGAACACCACTCTCCCACCATTTTGAGCCGTGACTAAAGCCGAATCCTTTTTATGCTCTTGCGGCACGACTGCGCAGCATGGCGCGCGCTTTCGCTCACGCCGGGACTTATATGCGTGACACACATGTCGCGACAAGAGGAAAATGAGGGAGGTGCTACACAATCAGAGATTTCGGGGGACAATGGGGAGGAAACATGCCCAAAGATAACTCCACAAGCCGCGGGAATAAACCATATCCTCCTCCTACTGGGAACCCTCAGGGCAACAGCAAACAGAGGAAGAAATTCTTCACTATGTTTGTTCGAATTCGCAACATACCAGCAAAATCCCGCGAGGAAGAACCAACAGAAAAACGCACAGGACCGCAAAGACTCTTGGAATTCTTGGAGCAACCGCTTTTTATTAATCCTCTCGCAGTCGTTGGAGGATTAGTAGGGATGTTTCTTTTTACTCCACTTCTGGCGATAGTTGGTGTTTGTATTGTCCTAGCATTTCATCGCAACAAAACTGTTAGCGATAAATCTAAACTTGTACAAATAGTTGCTTATGGGATTCTCTTCATTGCCGTTATAGTCGGGCTTTATGCTATCGGTTCTCTGATCAAGAAGAACATTCCGCAGTTAGCAACAAGGCAGGAGATAGCCGAGTTATTCAGCAAAATGTCCCCAAGACAGACTCCAACTCCAATCACAACTCAATCTCCATTGCCTGCTCTACACCATAACAAAATTGCTGAGCCATTTGTTGTCGAACTATTGGGTTCGATGTTTTCGGAGGACAGGGATCACGGTTGCGGTTTTTGGGTACGATACAAGGGTGCACATGGAGATACAGTATCTCCGGCCAATGTAGCACTTTATTTGCGAATCGCCAATGCCCAGGCTGTTCCAGTGACAATCACTTCCTACACTATTGAAAGCAAAAATGCGAATGGACAATGGATAAGACTCTTCCGAATACCAACAATAGCCACGCTGCCTTATTACGGAATAGACCTTCAGCGAACAATGGTATTCCGAGAAGACAATAAGTTTCTCGATCGGATGCTGCAGAGTGGCCCGATAAAAGCGCGACAATATGTTGTTGGATGGAGTATTTATGAATATCCAAAAGCGAACAGTTCTTATCGCTTTGTTCCTGAATATCGCATAACCGTCGAGGGAGCTTTAGGTGAGTATTACGTAAAAGAAATCAAAGCGAAGGGGGATCAAGATGCTATCCAAACACCAGAATTATCCTTTGCCGGTGGTGGCTTTCAGGATTTAAGTGGACTACATAAAGAATATTATAGTGATCCGCCATAGAGGCGGCATTTACTGAGGTTTGATGCCAAAAGAATACGAATATGACGAGGGAAAGAACGCGCATGGCGCGGGATGCAGTCGGGATCTTTCCACTCCCGCTCGTTCGCTTACGCTCGTTCGCTTACGCTCGTTCGCGGGTCGGTCAAGATGACAGAGGGGAAGGGCGATCGTGTCGCGGCACAGATAAAATCCGTGCCCTGGTACCTTGCAGGGGCTGAAGCCCAATATCATTCAATACCCTTTTCGCGGCCATAAATGGCCGCTCTTCCACAAAAAGCAGAGTTTGAAACCGCACCCCAAAAAGCCGCCTGAGCCGCCGATTTTTCTTGACAAGTCTTCGCTTTTTCGTCTATATTGGCCATACTCCTGCCGGGAGCGGCGCCGGCAGGACGGCAGTTGGCAAGATCTTTGTAGTCAGTCAGCAACCCAGCTACTGCGCCCAGGGAAACCTGAAACGGCCTGCAACCCCAAGAAGAGCGTGCCTTGTGCCTGAGCGGAGTTGGGTCCCGGTAATGCTGGCTCAGGAAACCCGCCGCGCTTCCTATGAGCAGCGTCTCTGGCCAATGGCCGCCTGAGTTCGGGTCCAGGCCATTGCGTCGAGCGCCTAAAACTGCTTTTAGATCATGAGCCCGAAGTGTGTTTGAAAGGCAGCTACCACCACTGATCAACACGGATAACACTGATGGGAGAGAAGCGGATTCACCGCAGAGGCGCGGAGACGCGGAGAGGACCGGCAATAGGCGAGCTTAGCCACCGATAAACACTCAAAAACAGCTGCTAGCCACTAGCTTTTAGCAAATCAGACCCAGAAATTCTGAGTCGGAGCCACCCAAAAACGGGTGGCTTTTTTGTTGGGCCATACACTGATGGGAGAAAAGCGGATTCACCGCGGAGACGCGGAGGCGCGGAGAGCGTCAGCCAAAAGCAAAACCCAAATGCGAGATTCACACCAAAACAGCTACTAGCCATTAGCTTTCAGGCGCTAGCGCTAGCCGTTAGCTTTTAGCAAATCAGACCCAGAAATTCTGAATCGGAGCCACCCAAAAACGGGTGGCTTTTTTGTTGGGCCATGCGGCGACAAGAAAATCCAGGCCAAGCGGTGACAAAAGTAAATCTATTGGAGGGCACAATGACAAAAGAAGAAGTAATCAATGCCATAAAACAATGCGCTGAGAGGCTAGGACATGCGCCGAGCTTTCCGGAGCTACAGGTCAGAATGAAGGTAAGCAAGCGGGCGCTGCGCATGCATTTTGGCACGTACACGGAAGCGCTGCGGGCGTGCGGCATGGAGCGTCGAGGAGCGGGATACGAAGTGAGCCGGAAGCTATTGTTCCAGGATTGGGCCGGACTGGCGCGCAAGCTGGGAAAGGCGCCGACGATCACCGAGTATGAACAACACGGCGAGTACAGCCTGTCACCGATGCTGCGGTGTTATGGAAGCTGGAAGCAGTTGCCGGAAGGGATGTGGGAATACGCCAAAAAAGAAGGACTGGAAAGCGAGTGGGAAGACGTACTGCAGATCTGCGCGCTGCATCTGGGAGCGGAAAAAGCGGACGGCCGGAGATCAAGACCGGCGACGAACATCAGCTTCAAGCCCAGGCTGCTGGAGGGCGAGCCCATCTACGGCCAGCCTTTGATGCACGACGTGATGTGCCATGCTCCGACAAACGAGCAGGGCGTGATCCTGCTGTTTGGCGCGATGGCGAAGGAGCTGGGCTTTAAGGTGCTGCGCACGCAGACGGCGTTTCCCGATTGTGAAGTGATGTGGCAGGCAGAGCCGGGCCGGTGGCAGAGAATACGGATTGAATTCGAGTTCGAGAGCCGGAACTACCTGGCGCATATCCATCCGGCAGGAGGCTGCGACCTGATTGTGTGCTGGGAGCATAATTGGCAGAACTGCCCGATCCAGGTGCTGGAGTTGAAAAGCCTGCTGGGCGCGGTTTAGGAAAGAAACAGCGATTCACCGCGGAGACGCGGAGGCGCGGAGACAAATTGAGGCCGAAACCAAAAGCTTAC
>JBARMK010000089.1:0-2346 GCA_049802395.1 Candidatus Angelobacter sp. | reverse complement strand
CTTGAAATCTCTGTTGCGCGAGCAAATTCTTTTGCAAAAGAGGGGTTTCGCGACGGAAACTAGCTAGAGTACTCGGCAGAACAACGAAAGACAACACCGGGAAATAATCACAAAGTGCGAGGTGCGGTCGTTCTCCGCTACGCCGGCTGTGGCTAATCGACGTGAGGGGGATCCTGTGAATCGGTGGTCGCCATACTTTCAACTCACATGCACTGGAACCTAAAGGAGGCCAGGACAATCAATGAGAAAGCTAATATACGCAATCAACCTTACCCTGGATGGCGGCTGCGACCACACCAACGGGGTTCCCGATGACGAACTGTTTGAATATTCTACGCACCTGGTTCAAGGTGCTGACCTGCTCGTCTTTGGGCGTAAAACCTATCAATTGATGGTCCCTTATTGGCCGGATGTCGCAAAAAATCCTTCCGAGACAAAGGCAGATCGCGAATTTGCGGAAACATTTGTCTCCAAAGACAAAATTGTTTTTTCACGATCATTAGAGAGCGCTGAAGATAAAAATACGACAATTGTTCGTACGAACCTTCAAGACGAAATAGTCAGACTGAAACACGAGCAAGGCAAATATATTCTAGTCGGCGGTGTGAGCATTCCTTCACAACTGATAGAGCTTGGCCTGGTTGATGAATATCGTTTTGTCATTATGCCAATAATTGCAGGAGCAGGGAGACGGCTGCTGGAAGATATTAGCCTGCAAGAGAAATTACGATTAGAACTTGTTGAGTCCAGGATTTTTAAGTCAGGATTTATTGCGCTTCGTTACTTGAAACAGTGAAAGAAAAAATTGACCGAAACTCGCGCCGCCCTGCGTCAATAATCGTTCTTTATGTACGTACTATCCGATAGTGCCTGGTTAACGCTGCCAGCTCAACCGGTGGATTGGCTTGTGATACCACCTCCTTACGTCAACTGATCTAGAGCGTGGTCTCGCTCAGCTCTGGTTTTTCGCTCCTTATCAAAGAGTTCTCGAATCTTTTCAGAGCACCGCCCGTACTGGCATGCCCAACTCAACCAAGCATCGAAGGTATTTCCAAAAGGGTGGCAGTCCAATGACGCACCACCAGTCAAAAGGAGAGCGACAAATGATGGATGGCCACTGTGTGCAGCTAAAGAAAGCGCGGTCTCATGAAACTTGTTCCGTCTATCCAATTCAGCGCCACTCTCTATGAGCAGGGAGCCGATGCTGGTGTTTCCTTCCAGCGCAGCAATCATCAGCAACGTCCACGAATACTGATTCGCCGTATTGGGGCTGAGTCCATCCTGCAACCCCTTTCGGAGATGGATGATGTCGCCCTTCTTGATGAGTTTGCTGGCTTCGTCGAAAGTCATACATTTGGAGCTGTAAACCCTAACCGCGGCTGATTTTGATTGTAGGGCATCATTCTAGCCTTGTCAGTTGGCGATAAATCACCATATCGCTCAGAACCCGCCGCGTTACTCAAGAAATGAAGTAGCGGGTCACTTTTTCGATTAGGGCTGCGGAAACTGACCCACTACCTCCTCAGTTGAACCTAAACCGATCCGTGTGCTAGCATCCCCATTCCGCAGGGTCACGCGCAACCGCCGGGGGGCGGCGTCGTGAAGTTTCCCTTTTCGCACAGCTCGGATTCGCGCTTCAGAATTTCCCACCACGAAATGCCTGTTCCGCCCGGCCCATATGCAAGTCTCGTTTTTTCAGTGTTGAAATCCAAACTTCCAACCGAGGTGCAACATGAAATCCTATACCACTGAATGGATACGCAACATTGGCATTGTAGGCCACGGCGATACGGGGAAAACCCAGCTCGTGTCGTCGTTGCTCTTCACCGCCGGCATGACGCCGCGGCTGGGTAAAGTTTCCGACGGTTCCACTGTCACCGATTGGGACGAAGAAGAAGTTGCCCGCAAAATCTCCATCAATACCGGCCTCGCCTATGCCGAGTGGCAGGCAGCCGGCCAGGCGGAAAAAACAAAAATCAATTTCCTCGATACGCCCGGCTATTCCACCTTCATCAATGAAACGAAATCCTCGCTCATCGCGGCTGACGCTTCTCTCATCGTGGTAGACGCGGCCGCAGGCGTTCAGGTAGTCACCGAGAAAACCTGGGACTACGCCACTGAATACGATCAGCCTCGCGCGTTCGTCCTGAATTGGATGGATCGCGAGCTGGCGAGTTTTGAGCGCGCGCTCGACTCCCTGCAGCACGTTTTCGGCCGCGGCGTCGTTCCCATCGAGCTGCCCATCGGCTCCGAGAAAAGCTTCCGAGGTGTGATTGATCTCATCGAGATGAAAGCGCTGATATATACGCCCGACGGCGACGGCAAAGCCAAAGTCGAAGAAATCCC
>JBARMK010000088.1:0-2621 GCA_049802395.1 Candidatus Angelobacter sp. | reverse complement strand
CATCAACTGCACCTGGTTGTACTTGTCTTCGCTGGGGAGATCTTGAAATCGCTTGCCGATGAACAACATCTTTATCAGTTCGCGGGGATTCAGTGTGGATGGATCCGGCGGTACCATGCTCAGTATCGGCTTAACAAAGCGGCACATGGCCTGCATGGCCTTGCCGAACTCCTCATAAGCCTCGGCGTCAAGTTTGGAGTGGCGGGCAATCTCGCGTCTCGTCTTGCCGTGATCATTCACGCGCCAGAGGTAATCGCCGCTGGGCATGGGCGTAAACGTGCCATCGAGCGGTAGGATCTCCAGACCGTGGCGCGGCAGATCAAGGTCGCGGATAATCTCCGGCCTTAAGAGCGAGACTACATAAGAGCAGACTGAGAATTTGAATCCGGGAAAGACCTCTTCCGTTACAGCGGCGCCACCGAGCACATGCCGGCGCTCGAGCACCAGCACTTTTTTCCCCGCGCGGGCGAGATAAGCGGCATTGGTAAGGCCGTTGTGGCCTCCGCCAATCACAATAACGTCGTATTTTTTCGAGCCGTTGGAACGTGATGCCATAAATGACAGGGACGCGTTCGTCAGTTGGATCTGGATTCGAGCCCAGGGAGGTGACTTTACATTTTAGCGGAGGGCCAGAAATTTGTCGCGGCGAAGAGGATTGCCAAGGGAATACGTTGGAACGGCTAAAATCGTTATAATGGTCCGGCAGCCACTTCACGCTTGAGGTATCTGTTTTGCCCGTGGGAACCGCACTTCACGAACGCACTTTTGCTCTCTGCCAGAGCCTGAATTACCGCGAGTGGTCGGGCTATTACACGGTCAGCAGTTATGAGGTGCACCATGAGCATGAATACAACGCCATCCGCAACGCTGCGGCACTCATTGATATTTCTCCGCTTTACAAATACATCGTCGAAGGCAAAGACGCAACCAAACTGGTGAACCGCGTGATCACGCGCGACATCAACAAGGTCAAGCCCGGGCAGGTGATTTATTGCTGCTGGTGTGATGAGCAAGGGAACGTGATCGATGACGGCACGATCACGCGGCTGGCGGAAAGTAAATACCGCTGGACCGCCGCCGACCCCAGCCTCCGCTGGTTTCGCCAAAACGGGCTGAACATGGATGTCCAGATCGAAGACATCTCGGAGAAAGTTGCCGCGCTGGCCTTGCAAGGGCCGACTTCAGGGAAGCTGCTCAAGAGTGTCGCCGAAGCCGACATCGCCAACCTGAAATATTTTCGTATGACCAGCGGCAAGATTGCCGGCGTTCCTGTTGACATTTCCCGCACAGGATACACGGGTGATCTCGGTTATGAGATCTGGGTACCGTTAAACGATGGCCGCGAGGCCGTAAAAATATGGGACGCCCTAATGGCAGGAGGCCGTCAGTTTGATATACATGCCGCGGGGATGCTTGCATTGGATGTTGCCCGCATTGAGGCCGGTCTGCTGCTGATTGAGGTCGACTACACCAGCAGCAAGAAAGCATTGATTCCCGAGCAAAAATATTCGCCCTACGAACTCGGCTTCGGCAAGATGGTCCACCTGGATAAAGAAAACTTCGTGGGCAAAACGGCGCTGGCCCAACAGCAGGAAAGCGGCGTCGAGCGGCAGCTTGTCGGGCTGGAGATGGATTGGGTTGAGATTGAAGAGCTTTATGACAGGTTCGGTCTCACGCCGGCCGCACCGGCGCAGGCATCGCGCGTACACGTGCCGGTTTATCTGGGAAGCCGCCAGGTGGGGAAAGCCACTTCCACTACGTGGTCACCGCTATTGAAGAAAATGATAGCGCTGGGCAGCGTGGAGACGCCACATGCCGGGCCGGGTACAAAGTTGCAGATGGAAATCACGATTGAAGCCGTACGCGAGACAGTCACCGCGACCGTGGCGAAGCTGCCATTTTTTAATCCTGAACGTAAGACCAAGACGCCAGTGTAGAGATTTTCGCGAAGTTGTTTTCCTGAACCGCCACGACAATCGAATCGCGAAAGCCGCAACTTACCCATTTCTTAAAAATAAAAAACGACGCCACCACGATAAAGAAGAAGCCCACCGCGTGGTTCCACTTCATATCCTGCTTCAAATACCAAGATGGAGAAAAACGAAAACACTACTAAAGTAATGATCTCCTGGATGGTCTTCAGCTGCGCGGCATTGAACATGTGGCTGCCGTAGCGATTGGCGGGGACCTGAAAGCAATACTCGAAAAAAGCGATTCCCCAGCTGATCAGCGTCACTTTCCATAGCGACACGTTCTGGTATTTGAGGTGGCCATACCAGGCAAATGTCATAAAGATATTCGACATCAAAAGCAAAATAACGGTGAGCATTAAGCATTTACTCCTTATCCGATTCCCAGGTCAGCGGAAGATTCGAGCGGCGTGCCGCAGATGCGGCAGATCACGGCGGAACAGTCGCCGCAGGTCAGCGGATCAGCGACTTCACGGGCACAATTGGGGCAGTAGAGCGAGTCAGGCGGACGGCGGATTTTTTTTGCTTCAGACATGATGTTTTAAGAGATTTGGTTTTCCAATTCGTACGTGCAGAAACCCCATGACATTGAGAAAACCAAACCAAAAAATGTAGCATAGATGTATGACCACCAGAGCAGACGCCCTACCC
>JBARMK010000087.1:0-2263 GCA_049802395.1 Candidatus Angelobacter sp. | reverse complement strand
GTTCCACACTTCTCTGATCGAGTGCTAAGGGCGCGTCAGCAACTAGAGGTTTTGTATCTTGAAAAGGCAACGGATACTGTTGACCAGGCAAGAATCTCAATTCAATCCAGCGGAAGATGTAATCCATGATCGATTTTGCATAGCCAAATTCAGTGCCAGTCCAACCGCTCGGCTCAAAACGCGTGTGGCTGAATTTGTCACAAAGGAGCTTCACTGGGACACCATGTTGAAGTGCTAAAGAAACAGCAGTAGCGAAAGAATCCATCAACCCGGAGACGGTAGATCCTTCCTTCGCCATGCGAATAAAAATTTCGCCCGGGGTTCTCTTGTCGCCATACAGCCCGACAGTGATGTACCCTTCGTGTCCTCCTATGTCGAACTTGTGAGTAACGGAAGCGCGCTCGTTAGGCAATTTATGACGAATAGCCTTTGGCGGAGTAGCTTCTTGTTCTTCGCGACTTGGAATCCGCACCGCGGCCAGCGCAATGGCCTGCTGCTCCGGCGAAAGCTTCTGGAAGTCCATCTCCGCGCCGCTCAGCGGACGCTGCGTTTCTCCGGCGGTTCTTTCTAGCTTGGTCCCTCGCCGTGCCGCTTCGTCGCGCGAGCTGGCAGCCATGAGCGGCTGCGCTTTCTTTGAGCCATCGCGATAGATGGCCACTGCCTTCAGCCCCAGCTTCCATGACTGGAGATACGCCTCGGTGATGTCTTCAACGGTCGCCGATTCCGGCAGGTTCACCGTCTTGGAAATTGCGCCGGAGATAAAGGGCTGCGTAGCCGCCATCATCATCACGTGGCCCATGTAGTGAATGCTGCGCGTGCCTTTCTGCGGCTTAAAGCTGCAATCGAAGACCGGCAGATGCTCTTCGCGGATGCCCGGCGCGCCCTCAATGGTCCCGGTGGAATCAATGTAGCTCACGATAGAGTTCACCTGGTCCGCTGAGTAGCCAAGCTTCCACAGCGCGGAAGGTACGGTCTGGTTCACGATCTTGATCATGCCGCCGCCCACCAGCTTCTTGTATTTCACCAGCGCCAGGTCAGGCTCAACGCCGGTGGTGTCGCAGTCCATCATGAAGCCGATGGTCCCGGTAGGCGCCAGCACCGTTACCTGCGCGTTGCGATAGCCGTGGCGCTCGCCCAGGGCCAGAGCTTCGTCCCAGCACTGCCGGCTGCCATCGGACAACGCACGCGGAACACTTTGGCTGTTGATTTTATTAACAGAAGCGCGATGCATTCGAATCACGTCAAGGAATGGCTCGCGATTGATATACCAGCCAGGACAAGCGCCGCCGGTAACATCCTGCGGTGAAACGCCGGAAGAAGCCGGCGCAATCTGCGGACAGTGCTCAGCGATCCGCGCGGACTGCAGATACGCCTCGCCGCACATGATGGCGGTAACGCAGGCTGCGTAGTCGCGGCCGGCGTCAGAGTCGTAAGGCAGGCCGCTGGCCATCAACAGTGCGCCCAGGTTGGCATAGCCCAGGCCCAGGGGACGATAGTCATGCGAGTTGCGCGAGATCGACTCCGTCGGATAGCCGGCATTGTCGACCAGAATTTCCTGCGCCGTGATCAGCACGTCCACGGCATGGCGATACGCAGGCACGTCAAACTCGCCGTTCGACTTCAGGAATTTCATCAGGTTGAGCGACGACAGATTGCAGGCCGAGTCGTCCAGGAACATGTATTCGCTGCACGGATTGCTGGCATTGATGCGGTCCGTGTTCTTCGACGTATGCCACTTATTGATCGTCGTGTCGTATTGCATGCCCGGATCGCCGCACTGCCACGTGGCCTGCGCAATCTTGTTCATCAGGTCGCGGGCTTTGTAAGTCTTCATCACCTGCTTGCCTTTAACGGAGCGGGTGGAAAATTCGCCATCGCGCTCCACCGCGGACATGAACTCGTCGGTCACGCGAACAGAGTTGTTGGCATTCTGGAAGAAAATGGAACTGTAAGCGTCGGAGTCGGGCGACGATCCGTCATAGCCCATCTCAATCAGCGCCCACGCTTTGGCTTCTTCTTTGGCCTTGCAGTCAATGAAGTCCACGATGTCCGGATGATCGACGTTCAAGATGACCATCTTGGCCGCGCGACGCGTCTTGCCGCCCGACTTGATCACCCCGGCAAACGCGTCAAAGCCTTTCATAAAGCTCAACGGGCCGGAAGCCTGTCCGCCGCCAGAAAGCTCTTCCGTGGATCCGCGCAGAGCGGAAAGATTCGTTCCCGTGCCGCTGCCCCACTTGAACAGCATGCCTTCGGTCTTGGC
>JBARMK010000086.1:0-1799 GCA_049802395.1 Candidatus Angelobacter sp. | reverse complement strand
GCCTTAACCACGGGGGCAGAATTGCCGGAAGTAAAGGCGGCCGCGGAGCGCGGACTGCAACAGGCATACGAGCCTCCGTCAAAACCACAGTAGAGCTCATCAGCTCTGAGCGATTAGCTTTCTGCGGAACCCGTCGGGCCTTCGATTACTGCGATAAAATGCACGGTCGAGAGATTCGACAGCGGATTAGAAATCAGATGTCTGTAGTCGAGGAGAAAGCATGAAGCGAGCAGTGATCGTGATCGCGATGCTGGGGACGTGCGGCTGGTGTTTCGGCCAGGGCAACGACAAACCAGCGGCGCAGAATCCGCCGGCGGGACAGGCCACGCAGCCTGCGGGTCAAGCGGCGCCAGCAGGAAAGCGTCCACCGGCGGCCAAGACCCAGCCGGAGTTTGAGGCCTACAAGGCTGCCATAGCGCAGACGGATCCGGCGGCGCTGGAGAAAGCTGCCGACGACTTCGCTGCCAAGTATCCCGACAGCGAGTTGCGTGCCATGGTCTACACGGTGGCCATGCAACGCTATCAGAACAATGTCGACAAAATGACCGACATGGCCAGGAAGGTCTTGTCCATTGACGCAGATGATCCTGCGGCACTGGTCGGAGTCGCACAAGGGTTGGTCGAACGAACGCGTGACACGGATCTCGATAAGGATCAGCGTCTCGCCGAAGCCAGGAAGGACTCCGAGCGCGCCCTGGTGACCATTGATACCGACGTTCCGACCTCCGGCTATCCTCCGGAACAGCTAGAGGCGTTCAAGAATTTCATACGGTCCGAAGCCTATGTGATCTTGGGCACGCTCTCCTTTAAGACCAGTAATTGGCCCGATGCTGAGCTGAATTTGCGAAAGTCGATTGAAGTCTTGCCGCAACAACCGGATCCGATTGCGGTCTTCCGGCTAGCCGTTGCCCTCGACATGCAGAACAAGATTCCGGAGGCCATGAAATTTGCGGATCAGGCAGTCGATCTCACTAAGGATCGGCCCGACTCCGGTGTGGGCAAGGCGGCGCGCGACGAAAAGGATCGCTTGACCAAACTCAGCGGCGGCACGGCTCCTGGACAGGCGGCGACGCCTCCGAAGTAATAGGTTGCCGACGCCCGTCTGTTTTTGACGGCTACGCCCTTTCTATGAAGGAACGGGAAATCACGGCGCTGGAGGAAGGACTGGGCTACCATTTCCGGCGGCGGGCCGTTATTGAGCAGGCGGTGACGCACAGCTCGCAGGCGCGTGAGCAGGAAGCGCAACAGACCGGCGAAAGCAAGTACACAGTCAGCGATAACGAGCAGTTGGAGTTTTTGGGTGATGCCGTGCTGGCCCTGGTGACGAGCGAAGAACTTTTCCAGCGCTTTCCGCATTTTCGGGAAGGTGAGCTTTCTAAGCTCCGGGCGCATCTAGTAAGTGAGCGCCATTTGATCCGGGTGGCCCAGCAACTGGAATTGGGCCACTACTTGCGATTAGGGCGCGGCGAAGAAAAGAGCGGAGGCCGGAGCAAGACTGCCCTGCTAGTGGACGCGCTCGAGGCAATTCTGGCGGCGATTTATCTGGACGGCGGGTTGGAGGTCGCGCGCAACTTTGTTCTGCGCAATGTGATTGCGCCAGAACTTGAGCGTATGGAGCGCGGAGGCGGTTCGCTGCCGGTGACGGATTTTAAATCCGCATTGCAGGAGGCGGTACAAGGTCTGGGCCTGCCACAACCTTTGTATGTTCTGGTGGAGGAGGCGGGTCCGGAGCACAGCAAGACGTTTACGGTGGAGGCCCGTCTACATACCAAGAACGGCAAAAGCGCGGAGTTTGTGGG
>JBARMK010000085.1:0-19517 GCA_049802395.1 Candidatus Angelobacter sp. | reverse complement strand
CCGTCACATGTGGAGTTGACCCACGCTGCGGGTCCCGCTGCCTTTGACTCAGAAGAGCAAAACAACATTGCGGTATATAAAAAGGCGCTGCCTTCCGTGGTCAATATCACTTCCACAGCCGTGACTTATGATTTTTTTTATGGTGCTGTGCCGCAGCAAGGTATGGGCTCGGGGTTTGTTATCGACAGTGAAGGCCACATCCTCACCAACTTCCATGTGGTGGAAGGCGCCCGGCAGGTCGAGGTGAACACTAGCGACAAAAAGAAATACGCAGCGCAGATTGTGGGCACGGACCCCATCCACGATCTCGCGGTGATTCAAATTCCCACCAAGACGGTAGCGCAGGCCGAAATCGGCGATTCAAAAAGCCTGGTGGTGGGCCAGAAGGTCTATGCCATCGGCAATCCCTTTGGCCTTAGCGGCACCATGACGCGAGGAATCATCAGCTCCATTCGCTCACTGAAAGGCGAGCGTGGCTTCATTGATGAGGCTATCCAGACAGACGCGGCGATCAACCCAGGGAATTCCGGTGGTCCGCTGCTGAATGCGCGTGGCCAAGTCATCGGGATCAATACCTTGATTCTGACCGGCGGCGTGGAGCAGAGTGCCGGGATTGGTTTTGCCATCCCTATCAATACGGCCAAAGCCGTGCTCGATGATCTGGTACATCTGGGCCGGGTGCGCCGTCCGGAACTCGGCGTTCGCACTGTCCCCATTGGCCCGCAGCTGGCTGATCAGATGGGACTCGCCGCCGACTCGGGCCTATTGATCGTCCAGGTGGTAGTGGGTAGCGCGGCCGATCATGCCGGGCTTCGCGCGGGCACTGAACGGGCTTATTTGGGAGGTGTGCCGATTACGCTCGGCGGCGATCTGATTGTCGCCATCGATCGTCAATCCATTGAGGATCAGCAAGATCTTTCACACCTTATGCAGAATCACCATTCCGGCGATGCGGTCACTGTGACAATTTATCGGGGTAAAAAGAGAATGGAAGTCAAAGTTGTGCTGGGCGAGGCGCATGGAGCGGCGTGAGGTCGGCATTCTCCAGTCAGCCAAAAAAATGATTAAGCAATAAGTTTTCTTTTCTTCTGCGGAAAGTAGGACTAAGCTGTAGCGCAACAAAATTCTCCAGAAAAAACAATTTCCGGAAGGAGACAAGGGATTTATGGCATTTTGCGCAAAGTGTGGGGCCCAACTCAATGAGGGTTCGGGGTTTTGCGGCGCGTGCGGCGCACCGATTGCGGGACAGAGCGTCACAACATCATCCGGGGCGGCTGCGGCGCCAGCACAGTCCGGAGCTGCCAGCACTGGCATGACCAACAACGTAGCTGGGATGCTGTGCTACATCCTGGGTGTTATTACCGGGATTATTTTTCTGGTAATTGAACCGTATAACAAAAACCGCTTCGTTCGCTTCCACGCATTCCAGTCCATTTTTTTCTGGGTGGCTTGTTTCGGTTTTTGGATGATATGGAGCTTTGTGTTTGTCAGCCTGCTCTTTACACCTGGATTGGGGATGTGGGGACTCATCAGCCTCGTTTCCCTGGTGATCAGGCTCGCCATGTTTGCCGGCTGGATTTTTGTGATGTACAAGGCTTACAACAACGAAGAATATAAGCTGCCTTTCATTGGCGACCTTGCCGCGAAACAGGCGGGCGCTTAGGACCCTGTTCGCGAAACTGAGCGGCTCTGTATAGTAGAAGGGGACTTTTGGCGCACCGGCATTTGTAACTGCGCAAAAAAGCCCCCTTTCACTTTTTCGGAGCATTTTACGAATGAAACACTGCCGCTTCGCTTCTCCTGAGGGCCCACGGTTCGGGCTTATCGAAACCATTTCAGGTTCCCAGCAGATTACACAAACAATGCCAGATGGCCCAATGCCTGACCTGCGTCGCGCACAGAAGAGTTCAGCCCTGCCGCTCACCGCCATTGAATTGCTGGCCCCCGCAGTGCCCTCAAAAATCGTATGTGTTGGCCGGAATTACAGCGAACATGCGAAAGAACTTGGCAACGACGTTCCGAAAGAGCCGCTAATATTTTTTAAGCCGCCCTCGTCGCTCATTTCATCTGGGCAAACCATCGTGCGGCCAAAGCTTTCTCATCGCGTGGAATTCGAGGGTGAGCTCACGGTGGTGATTGGAAAACAATGCCGCAATCTGAAAGAAAATGACGATGTTCGCCCTTACATCCTGGGTTACACCTGCGCCAATGACGTGACCGCA
This sequence comes from Candidatus Angelobacter sp., assembly GCA_049802395.1. Classification (GTDB taxonomy): domain Bacteria; phylum Acidobacteriota; class Terriglobia; order Terriglobales; family Acidobacteriaceae; genus Angelobacter. The sequence goes on along the minus strand of JBARMK010000085.1, from coordinate 17,295 downwards.
CGCGACTTGCAAAAAAGTGATCCTCAGTGGACCCGCGCGAAGGGCTTTGATACCTTCTGTCCATTGGGCCCGCTCGTAACCGATGAGATCGATCCCTGGAACGGTGTGCGCGTGGAAACGAGCGTCAACGGACAAGTGCGGCAGTCGGAAAGCACAACCGCCTTTATCTTTCCCATCGACGTCGTTCTGCGCTTCATCTCGCAAGTGATGACGTTGCTGCCCGGGGACTTGGTTTTGACCGGCACACCCGCGGGCGTCGGCCCACTTGTGGCCGGCGACGAGGTAACCGTGTCAATCGAAGGCATCGGCTCTATCAGTAATCCGGTCACGGACGGAACATAGCAGCCGGGGCAGGCGCGCAGCATACCGCTAAATACAAGGAATAAAAGCCTACTCTTTTATGGAAACCAAGGTCACTTGCGGTTTTCTATGCTTCAAGTCATGCTTTGAGCTGGTTATAACATGCGTAAGCAGAACCCGGGATTGACATAAGGCTTCCTGCGGATTTTCACTGAGCCGAAGTTGAATTAAACTCATCTATTGAAATGGGCCGAACGTCTTAGTCACGTGAAGACGTTGATTTATGAACGGTGAACTTCGTCTATATTCTCTTTGCGTTGTAGCTGGCGCCGGTTTGCTATTTGCAGCCACGGCGTGGGCGCGCAAGCGCCGCAAGACTCCCGATCAACTGGAGCGCGAACGCCGGTTGCGCATCAGCGAAATGGGCCGCATCACCGATGGCACCGTCATCGACGTGAATGAACTCAACACCAACGGCTCAGGTGAACTGCAACTTCTCATCTACCATTACGACGTTGCCGGTGTCAGCTATGAAGCCTCGCAGGACGTGAGCAATCTTCGCCACATGGTGGACCTGCATTCCTGCCGCGCAGGATTGATGACCTCGATCAAGTACGATCCCGGCAATCCGGGCAATTCCATCGTGATCGCAGAAAACTGGACCGGACTCCGCCACTAAAAATTTCAGTGTTAAATTGAGCTTTGCTGGTAAGTAAAAATTCTGTCCCCCAACTATATCGATAACAGTCGATATAGTTACTTCATCCCCAATGCTTCCACGATGCGGTCAAAATCTTCCAGCGATCCGTATTTGAGAATGATTTTGCCTTTGCCTTTGCGGTCCAGGATCTCCACCTTAACGCCGAGCGACTGCTCCAGATTGCGTTGCGCCTCACGCACATTCGGATCGACAGCCAGGGTGGGCTTTTGCTGTTTTTGTTCGGCCGGCTCCGGGTTCAGCAACCTCGCAGCAAGCTCCTCGGTTTGGCGCACAGACAGATGCTTCTCTATCACTTCACGGGCGGCCCGTTCCAACTGTTCGGGAAATCCCACTAACCCAACCAGAACCTTTCCATGACCGAAGCTGATGCCGCCGGATTCCAGCGCATCCTGGAGCCCATCCGGAAGTTTTAGCATGCGTATGAAATTGGCAATGCTAGCGCGATCCTTGCCTGTCCGCGTCGCGATCTGCTCCTGGGTGAGGTTAAATTCTCTGCTCAGCCGCTCGAAAGCCCGTGCCTGCTCTATGGGATTCAGATCTTCGCGCTGCAGGTTTTCAATGATAGTAATCTCCATGGCTTGCTCATTGGATATCTGCCTCACGACAGCCGGAATCGTGGTCTTTCCTGCACGTCTGGATGCGAGCCACCGGCGCTCCCCTGCCACGATCTGAAACCGTCCGTCCGCAGCCGGCCGAAGAACAATGGGCTGGACAACACCACTGGCGCGAATCGATTCTGCCAACTCCACAAGCGCTGCTTCGTTGATTTGCCTCCGGGTCTGGTATGGGTTGGGGTCGATCAGATCGAGAGAAATCTCTTGTGGGCCAGCAGCAGCATGCAGTGCGGGCATGGCAATCGGGGTGGGAGCCGGACGGGCTGGAAGAAGCGACTCCAAGCCGCGGCCCAAACCTTTGCGCTTGTCATTCATCATGATTCGTTGCCTCTTTTCAATTCGCTGGTTGTTGTTGGCTCACTTGTTATTTGGCCAGAGACAGGTATCGGCGTTACCGATTTTGGCTGGCCGCGTTCCATTAGCTCCTTAGCCAGGCGAATATAACTTTCTGCGCCGCGTGATCGTACATCGTATAGCAGCACTGGTTTGCCGTAACTGGGTGCTTCGGCGAGACGGATGTTGCGCGGAATGATCGTTTCCAGCAGCTTATCGCCGAAGTATTTCTTCAATTCTTGTGTGACTTGCTGCGCCAGAATCGTGCGGTCATCGTACATGGTCAAAACCACGCCTTCGATTTGGAGATCGGGATTGTAGCTTTGACGCAGGCGCTCAATCGTATCCAGCAACTCGCTAACGCCCTCCAAGGCAAAGTATTCAGCCTGCATGGGAACCAGTACGGAATCGGCAGCTACCAGAGCATTCAGAGTTAGCAGATCGAGAGCGGGTGGACAATCAATCACGATAAAATCGAACCGATCCCGAATTGCGGCCAGAGCATTTCGCAGGCGAAACTCGCGATTGTCAGCCGAGACCAGCTCAATATTTGCTCCGATCAGGTTTTTGTGAGACGGGATCAGACTGAGCCCCTCGAGCTCTGTAGGGGCAATAGCCTGCTCAGTACCCGATTCATCCATGAGCAGATGATATGTGCTGAAGCGATTCGGATCGCGCTGAAAACCCAACCCGCCCGTAGAGTTAGCCTGGGGATCGCAGTCAACCAGCAGAGACCGGACTTCTGCGGCCGCAAAAGAGGCGGCTAGGTTGATGGCGGTGGTTGTCTTACCAACTCCACCTTTCTGATTGGCTACCGCAATGATTCGTCCCATGGGGAGTTAGGCCGGAATCAGCCTTTTTTGACTGTAACGAAGGCCCACAAAATAGGCAATGCCGCAAATTGGTGCAGATCATTGTTCCACGTGGAACAGTCTATTCGAGAGATTTACAGGAAAAATGTTCCATGTGGAACACCCCCGTGGTTTATGGAAGAGGTGCTTCCGAAACATTTTCCCACTTTTCTGGAGCATAAATAGCTTTTATAGAACTAGCCATGCAATCATTGACCTCAAATAAGATAATTGTTACAAACCACCAATCACAACCGCAGCAATAAGACATTGTCCAATGAATTTCCCACTTTAGCTCATATTTTGCCGGTATTACATCGATAAGCACCCTTGACAAAAGATAAATAATCACTATTTATTCCACTTTTACTATCTTGGTTCCTAGCAAAACAATGCGCGATTCGCCGCTCGGAACAGTTCTCGGCTCGCTCCATTCTACCGTTTGTCCCAGTGCCTTGGCCTTGCCGACCTGAGATGCTCCAATCATCAACGCTATAAGTCCACCCGCATCGACTAAACCAATGGCCGACGGAAGAACCTGTTCAAACCTCTCCACGGCCCGCATCGCCACGGCGTCCGCTCTGCCGGCGTAACTCTCGCCTCTGCCGATAAATACCTCAACATTTTTCAACCCAAGAGTAAAAACAACTTCCCTGAGAAATGTCGATTTCTTCTGGTTCGACTCGATCAATGTCACTTTTGCTTGCGGCATGAGCATGGCCATGGGTATTCCAGGGAAACCAGCGCCGGATCCCAGGTCAATCAAGCTTCGCGGAGAGGTCCGCGACATCAGCATTTTGGCGGCGAAAAATGACTCCCCAAAATGCCTGGTAACTATCGTTTCCGGATCGCGAATTGCCGTAAGGTTCACACGTGCATTCCATTTCAGCAGTAGATCGATATACATCGATGTTAAAGCGAGTTGCTGCGGACCAAGGCTTGCGAAGGGTTGCAACAGGCGATCGATAGTGGCGCAGTCCACCGCTCAATCGTAAATCAGCGTTGCTGATATTTGCGCACGGATCCAGCATTCGCCGGCAGCGCCGCCAGCAACTCGACCACTGACTTCTTCAACACCGGATGCCGTAGGTTCGGTGCGATTTCCGCGAGCGGCTCGAGCACAAACCTGCGTTGCTGCATCGCGGGATGTGGGATGGTCAATTCCGGCGTATCAATTACCTCACCTCCAAAAAACACGATGTCGATGTCAATTGTTCTCGGACCTCTTGGCTTTGTCCGGCGCCTGCCCATGTCTTGCTCTAAGCTCAGTGTTTGGGACAGGAATTGCTCGGGCATCAGCTCAGTTTCCACGGCCGCCACACAATTGAGAAACCAGGGCTGCTGTTGCGTAACTTCCACCGGCTCAGTCTCATAGAGGCTCGATACCGCACTCTCAGTACCTATTTTCCCCAACCGACGGATCGCCTCACGCAGATTTTCAGCGCGATCACCCAGATTCGAGCCCAGCGAGAGATAGACCGTCTTTTTCATCTGTTTTTCTGCCCGGCAAACCTTAGATCGAAGGTGCTGCCACCCGCTTTGAGTTCGGGCCGTTACGTTGGTTACTTGGCCTCAAGGTAACACTTTGGATACCTTTTACAGCATGGCTTTGCAAGCGCTTCTCCTCAGCCGCGATCCCGAGGTACATCGTACGATACGACGGGTTCTAGATGCGGCAAACATCGATTTGGACCTTTCCAATGACACCGATCAGGCCCGTCACATTCTGATGCGGCGAAAGTATGACGCTCTTCTGGTGGACTGTGATGACATGGCAAATGGTCCGCTGGTTCTGCGCGAGTTACGCCAGGGAAAATCCAACAAGAGTTGCATAGCCTTTGCGCTGGTCAACGGCAAAACCACGATTCAGCAGGCTTTTGAGATGGGAGCAAATTTTGTTTTAGATAAGCCCATCTCTCTCGAACGGGCCACTCGAAGCGTGCGCGCGGCGCAGGGCCTCATCATGCGTGAACGCCGGCGTTATCACCGCCATCTGGTGAAAGCGAGCGGAGCCATTTTAGTGGACCAGGGAGCGGAGCTTCCCTTCCATATCACCAACATCAGCCAGGGCGGAATCTCGATTGAATGCTCGCGAAAGCTGGATGAAGGTGGCGCTGCCCGTGTCCGGCTGCAGCTTCCCGGAACCTCTCGGACGCTGGACATCAAAGGAGAGATTGTCTGGACCACGTCCGAAGGCCGTGCCGGTATACGGTTCCAAGTCCTTTCAGCGGAAGCAAGAAAAGATCTGGATGCCTGGCTGGAAAAGCGAACCTTACCCCTGGGCGGTGGGATGTTTATCAACGCTACTGTTTAGTGATTGCTAAGCCTCATGCGAGCTGTGCGCTGCCGCTGCTGTAATTTCCAGCTCTTCCCGGCCTTGTCTCGGCTCGGTGGTCTCTTCCCACAATGAGCGATCTTTCAACAAGCGCGACACCAGCGCCGTATGCATGGCATGTCCGGCGCGATCGGCAACGATTCGTCCAATGATTTGCTTGCCCAGCAGCGCCAGATCGCCGATCAAATCCAGCACCTTATGGCGCACAAATTCATCCTGGTAGCGCAATGGCCCGTTCTTCACGCCAGTCGGCATCAAAACAATCACATTTTCTTCCGACGCCCCACGTATAAGACCCTGGTTCTTCATGACCTTTTCTTCCGCCAGGAACCCGAATGTCCGCGCCGCGGCCAATTCCTTGCGATACAGGTCTTGCGAGAGGTCGATTTCAAAAGACTGCTTTCCAATGGGAGGAGCGAAATCGATCTTGTAGGCCACAGAGTAGCCGAAGGCGGGATAAGCGGCGATAAACTTATTGCCTTCACGCACCTCGATTTCGCGCACGATGCGTAAATAGGTGCGCTTCTTGCGCTGCTGTTTGAGGCCGGCGCCCAGGACCATATCGACAAACGGTCTGGCGCTGCCATCCAGGATCGGCAGTTCCAGGTTGTTCAATTCCACGATCGCGTTGTCTAATCCGATGCCGATAAACGCAGAAAGCAGATGTTCTGTGGTGGAAATCAGGACGCCCTTTTTCTGCAGACTGGTGGCATAGCTGACGCGGGCTACATTGCGGCCGATGGCCTCGATTTCAAAACCATCCAGATCCACACGGCGAAAAACAATGCCAGTACCTGCTGGCGCAGGCACAATCCTTAGCGTAACAGGAGCCCCACTATGCAAACCAACCCCTTGGCACTCCACAGGGGTCCGAACTGTCTGTTCAAAGGGCAAATTATTCCAACGAAACAGATTACACCGGAGTTGAAGCACTGAAGTGTTGTTTTTTTACAACAGACCGTGGCGAAGGAACGAAGCAATAACTAGTCCGAGGTCTTGACTGGATTGATCTTAGCTACAGCCGGATCAAACAGGGCGTCAGAAGGATGGGTATTGTACGTGATGTTCAGGATGATTTGCTGGGAGATAGTTTCGCCGTTACGCTTGGTTACGGTCATTCGTGGCGTATTGATCCCCTGGATCACCTTCCAGTTGCCATAAATCGTAGATTCTTCATCGCGTTCGCGATAGCGCGGATCGCGGGTGCTGAACTGTTTCTCCATGGGCAGGTGCGTTTCGGGAGAAACCAGCAAAGTGACGGACTCATTTTTGGAATTGATGATCGTGATTTTCTCCGCCATCTTGGCTTCAGAAATACTGGGACCTTCATCCAGCAGAAGAATCCCGGGTTCCTTCAGCCATGTCCGCAGCACAGTTTCCAACGAATAATGACGCCGAATCAGGGACTGCTTCAACCTTTCATCTTTTTCCGGATCCAGCATGCGGATTCCCTTGTATGTAACCTCGTATGCGTTGTCGCCAACGTAGAGTTCCACGATATCGCGCTGTTTGGTGACTTCAAAGCGGTCCTTGTCCGGCCATTTCCAGTACCTGTAATACAGGCTCGTACCCGCGAGTGTTTCGTTGTGGAAACTGCCGGATCGTCCCTCGGCGTAGTAGTCCTGGGCGTTTAAATAGGCCTGCCCGCCCAGTGCCTCGATCATCTGGTCCAGAATGGACCGCGCTTTTTGCTGGTTGCTCTGGGCTGACTCTGCAGGCTTCGGGGCCGTCGTTTCCTGACCAATCAGGGTGGCCAGGCATAGACAAAAGAAAGCAACAATTCTCATGGAGTTATTTTTCCTTAGATGCGGAATCAACCAGAGCCGCTGCCCGGTTTAGCCCACCAGCACTGCGCCGCCGTTCACATTCAGGATTTCGCCCGTAATAAAGCCCGCATGAGGGGTGCACAAGAACAATGCTGATGCGGCTATTTCTTCCGGCTTTCCCGCCCGACCCAGGGGAATGGTAGCAAAAACACGCTGGCTGATTTCCGGATCATGCAGCGCAGGCGCCGCCATATCTGTTTCTACCCACCCAGGTGCGACGCAATTCACATAAATCCTGTCACGCGCCAGTTCGGTCGACAGCCCCTTGACCATGCTGATGATTGCCCCTTTGCTGGCGGCATAGTCACAGTGAAAAGCCTCGCCACGCTGGCCGGCGGTGGAGCTGATCAACACCACATGGCCTCCGGAGCGTTGCTTTTTCATCTGAGCAACCCCATGTTTTACCAGGCCAAAGAGGCTTTCCAGGTTGATGGCCAATGTGGATCGCCATTGCTCGTCGGCCATCTGATCGATGGGAGCGTCGTGCGGGGGCCATACGCCGTGATTGCCAATAACCACGTCCAGCTTGCCAAAGTGTTGAACTGCGGTGTCAATCAGGGGAGCAGCTGAGCCGCTGGAAGAGAGTTCCGCCTTTACGGCGACGCATTGCCGGGCTCCGCCACAATCGGCTGCTAGCTTCTCGGCCGTAGCACCGGCTTTCTGATAGCTGAATACAACGCGTGCGCCTGCCTGTGTGAACATGCGCACAATAGCGGCGCCGATTCCGCGGGAACCTCCCGTGACCACGGCCACGCGGTCTTCAAGGGTCAGTGCAACTCCTCTTTCCGGCATGGAGAGTACGATACGGAATACAGAAGGTGGGCGCAAGGGTGGTTTCGGGCAAAGGTGCTCTGCCTGTGAACTCTTTTTTTGCCTTCAGCTGCCTTGGGTTCTCACCCGCCTTGGCAGAAATCATGGTCCTCTTCGATATGGCTGGCCGCTTTTAATAAGGTGAAACTCACGTGCGCTCCGCATCGCCGGCACGGTGGGAACTTCTCGCCTTTTGTGGCAAATACTTCATGCGGCAACCGGTGCTGGTAGTGTGTGGCTGTATATATTCCGGTCGAAGGTACTTCATCACCTGGTCTGAACCCATTCGGCATAGCCCAACGCCTTCAGGGGAACAAGCAATTCTAAGAAAAGACGTGAGCACGATCAACACTGCTGACCAGAGGATCGGAACGCGAGACGGTGAGCGACGGCGAATGTAAATTACAAGCGAAAACCTATTTGTTCCGGGCGCTCCATTGCGCCGATGCTTGCACCAGCCATCGAAAGAGATTGGCGGAAACTGCGTCATGCTCAAAATTGCGTTCCGGATGCCATTGCACAGCCAACACTTCGTGCCCGGGTTGAGTGCCTTCAATTGCTTCAATAATCTCGTCGTCAGGGCAGCGTGCCACCACGCGCAGGCCGTCGCCGGTGATTTCCGCCGATTGGTGGTGGCTGGAATTTACCGGAATTGATAGTGTGCCGCTCTGGTTTTCCGCCGCATCGGCCAGCACTGAATTCGGTTCCACAAGCACTTGGTGCGCGACCTCAATCTTTGCCCCAGCCGAATGGTTTATCGCGGACTGAATGTGCTGCATCAGCGTGCCGCTACGCCAGACGTTGAGAGACTGCAATCCGTAGCAGATGCCAAAAACCGGCTTATGCAGGTTATAGGCGTCCTGAAGGAGAAGTTCGTCCGCAGCGTCGCGCAGGTGGTCCGCTGCAGCCGTCTGGGAATGCTTACGCGCATTGTATTTTTGGGGATCGACGTCGGCCTTGCTACCGGGCAGCAGGACGCCTGAACAATGGGTAATGGTTCGGGCAATTTCTTCGGGAGTACTCACCAATGGTATGACCACAGGCTGGCCACCAGCGGCCTCAACAGCCCGTAAATAAGCCGGCAAAGCGCGATTGCTGTACTCCGGATCATACGAGCAGGGTTCCGGAATGGCGATTTGGAGCTTAGCACCCTCTTTTCCGGCTTTTACGTTGATCTTCATTCAGAAATAAGCTGGTAAATGCGCCATTTATCCCACCGTTACCGATTTGATTCTTGAACTGCGGAGTTCTGTCCACGCAAATCGGTGACCACAGAACGCGCATAATAAAGCCCGGCAATCACATCTTGCGCTCGCAGCGTCAGCTTCTCCACGTCACGTGCGGTCATGCCTGTGGTGGAAATCCGGTCTCCCACCAACAAATGGATTGGCCGGGGCTTGATGTGCCAGGTATTCATCTTCAAAATCTCAAACGTGCCCACCAGGGCCATAGGCACAACGTTTACCTGCGCCTTGATGGCTGCGTAAAAGGCACCGCCCATGAACGCGTGCAACTGCCCATCAGGAGAGCGGCCTCCTTCAGGAAAAACGGTCAGCGACTTGCCGCCTCTTAGCGCAGCTACCGCGAGATTCAGGCTGCGCACTGAGGCCTTAGCATTCTCCAGCACTACCGGAATCTGGCCGGAGCGCTTCAGATGCCATCCCATAAAGGGATAGCGGAACAGCTCTTTCTTGGCCAGAATCCGAAAGCCAAAAGGAAGATGCGCGTAAAGTACCGGAATGTCGAGCGCGGAGAGGTGATTGACTACGTAAACCTGGGGCTTCGATGTGTCGATCTTATCCAAGCCTTCTACCTGTACCTTGACGCCAATTGTGCCCAGGATCATCTTTGACCAAAGTCGCGCAAATCCATGTTGAATGCGGCCGGATTTATCGAACAGCGAACAGAGCAGCGACAGAATTCCCAGGATAATGGTGTAAGCCCAGATCAGCGGATCAAAGAAGAAATAAGAGCGCAGGTGAGAAAAGAAATTGCGCAAGCCGCGTGGCTCCTCCGATGTTTCGACGTGAACCTGTGTCGCTTCTGGCACGTCTCAAACACCCTGCCGAACGGGGTTGCGGCCAAGAATGCCTAAGGCTTCACCAACAATGTAAATGGAGCCGGTAATGACAATCGCACCATTGTGCGGTGTCAGCAGGCGGGCGCGCTCCAGAGCCGACGACACTGTAGCCGCGGGCAGGATTTCGGTTTGCGTCTGCGCCCCTAGTTCCATTATTTCTTGCGGGGTAGCGGCGCGAGGATTATTCGCATGAGTCGCAATCACCCGCTCGCCCAATGGAAAGAGAATGTCAGCGATCTCGCGAATGGCCTTGTCGCGCATCGAGCCGAAAATAAAAGTCAGCGGACGATCCTCATAGTAAGTAGAAAGCGTCGAGCGTAACGCCCACGCGCCCGCGGGGTTGTGGGCAACGTCCAGCACAACCTCCGGAAGTCCGTCTTCTGCCGGCACCACCTGAAATCTTGCCGGCCAGCGCGTCGTGCGAATGCCCTGCTCCACATGCAGCGGTGAGATAAGAAAACCGCACTGATTAAGCTGCTCGGCAGCAGTAATCGCCAACGCGAGATTACGCAACTGGTGGCGGCCACGCAGTGGAAAATGAACCATGATCTCCTCGCCCATCACCTGCAAAGGAAAGCCGTCTTGAGCAAAAAGAGATGAGCTGTGATCGTCAGCGGCTGGCGTCATTGACGGCATGTGTTTCACTGCGCTGATAGCACGGGCATCGCGATCCATGATTTCCCTCCCCAGAGTGTCATTCACCAGGGGATGCTGCGGCAGCAGCACAACCGTCCCTTTTGACCGCATGATGCCAGCTTTTTCGCGAGCGATTTCCGGAAGAGTATTGCCCAGAAACATTTGGTGGTCAAAATCAATATCGGTAATCACTGAAATGCATGGGTCAGCAATATTGGTGGCATCGAGACGACCGCCCATGCCCACTTCCAGTACCGCCAGGTCCACACCTGCGCTGGCGAAGTATTCAAACATCATTGCGGTGAGCATTTCAAAGAAGCTGGGATGCCACGGCAACCCGCCGCGCTCTACCAGTTCACGCGCAGCGGTTTCAACGCGCTCATAGATCACAGTGAACTCGGCGTCGCTGATTGGCTCTTGATTGATCTGCATGCGCTCGTTCACGCGCTGGAGATGAGGCGAGGTATAAAGGCCGGTGCGATAGCCGGCAGCCTGCACGATGCTGGCAAGCGTCGCAGCGGTAGAACCTTTTCCGTTGGTTCCAGCGATTAGAACGCTTTGCACTTTGCGTTGTGGATTGCCCAGCGCCGCAGCCAGCAACCGCATGTGTGCCAGATCAAATTTGCGGTTCGATGCAAGCTCGTGTCCCAGCGCCAGCAGGTTGTTTACCGCAGAGTGGTAGGTGACAGGCACAGCTCAGGCAGCCTTTGGCGTCATGAAATCGAGCGCGCGGGAGATGTATGCCTTCATGTCCTTGCGATGGACCACCGCATCCAGCATTCCATGCTGCAAGAGAAACTCGCTGGTCTGAAAACCTTCCGGCAGCTTCTGGCGAATCGTCTGTTCAATCACCCGGGGTCCGGCAAAGCCGATCAGGGCACCTGGTTCGGCAATATTTAAATCGCCCAGCATGGCGTACGAAGCCGTGACGCCGCCCGTGGTGGGATCGGTAAGCACCGAGACATACGGCACGCGCGCGGAGTCCAGACGGGCCAGCGCTGCGGATATCTTCGCCATCTGCATCAAGCTGACAACGCCTTCCATCATGCGCGCTCCGCCGGAGGCCGAGACCACGATAATGGGCTTGCGCTCGCTGCATGCGCGCTCTATCGCGCGCGTGATGGCCTCACCCACTACTGCGCCCATGCTGCCGCCGATGAACGAATATTCCATGGCACTAACGATCACAGGCCGGCCGTGCATCGTACCCGTGGCATTGATGATTGCATCTTTCAAGCCGGTTGAACTCTTGCTTTTTTCCAGGCGAGACTTGTAGGGCCGCGTATCAGAAAAATTCAATGGGTCGGTGGATTCCAGAGTCTCGTCCTGAGTTTCAATGCTCTCTTCATCCAGAAGCAGCATTAACCGCTGGGCTGAGTCAATGCGGAAGTGATAATCGCACTTGGTGCAAACGTTCAGATTATCTTCCAGCTCTTTTTTCCAGATGATTTGCCGGCAGCCTTCGCACTTTACCCAAAGCCCTTCCGTGCGAACGCGTTTCTCCTCATTCGCCTGGATCTCGCTGGATTCTCTCTTAAACCACGCCAAGGTTGGTACTCACCTTTCTAGTCTAGTATTCAATGCCGCGCTGTGCCATCACGCCCTTTTCATAGGCATGCTTCACCTGCTTCATCTCCGTGACGGTATCGGCCAACTCAATGATTGTCGGATGCGCGTTCCTCCCCGTCAAGATTACGTGGACTCTATCGGGTTTGTGCTTTAGAGTCTCCACCACCTTGGCCGGATCGAGCATCCCGTAAGTAATGGCATAATTGATCTCGTCCAACACCACCAAATCCCAGGCACCGGACATGATCGCCTCCTGCGCTTCCCGCCAGGCCTCTTCCACCAGTCGGATGTCTTCGGGATCGGTCTCCGCGCCGCCCACCTTCACAAACCCGCGGCCCATCTGTTTCATTACGAAGTTGTCGCCGAAGGACTTCACTGCGTCAAGCTCTCCGTAATGCCACGAGCCTTTAAGGAATTGAAGCATAAGGACCTTCATGCCGTTGCCCACGGCCCGCAATGCCGTCCCCATGGCGGCAGTAGTCTTACCCTTGCCCGGCCCTGTGTTGACGATGATGAGACCGCGATGGACGTCGTTCATGCTGGTTTAGTGGCCGGTATGGTAAGGATGGCCTTTTAGGATTGTAAATGCTCGGTAGACCTGCTCCAGCAGCACCACACGCGCCAGCTCATGGGCCAGTGTCATTTTGCCGAAGGAGAGGATCAGGTCGGCTGCGCCACGGGCCTTGTCGCTAAAGCCATCGGCCGGACCAACGGCGAAAAACAGGTTCTGCGTTCCGCGGTCCTGCTGGTCGCGCAGCAGTTCCGCGAATTCTTCTGACGTGAATTGGCGCCCGCGAGCATCAAGCAGAATCAGCACTGGCGCTGTCCGCCCTGCAGTGCTGGCGGCAAGCTCCAGCAACGCCGGCTCACTGTTCATCTCATGCGACTCCGCGGATACGAAGCGGGAAATGCGCTGCAGGTATTCGTCCGTCAGCGCGCGAATGGCTGGCTCTTTTGTCTTGCCGATCCAGGCGATCTGCAGCTTCACGCCGACTTCCGCGCTTTCTTTCTAATTGCTTTCCGCGCGACAGTTCGCGGCTTCGCACTCTTCTTTGTGACTGTTTTTGCGGGAGCTTTCTTTGACTTTTTCTTGGCCGCAGGTTTTTTGACTAGATCGCCGGAGCCCAACTTCTTAGCCGACTTCCACAGCCGCTCCAGGTCATAGAACTTTCGCGCGCGCTCAGAGAATATGTGCAGGACAAAGTCCACATAATCCAGCAGCACCCATTCGGCCTGGGTATAGCCTTCCACGCTGTTGGGGCGCTGGCCTGCCTCGGACATTTGTTTTTGCACGTCGTCGGCGATGGCTTGAATCTGACGCGGGTTTGTCCCGGAGCACACTACAAAATAATCAGTAAAAGCGCCGCTGTTCCGGTCCATTTCCAGAATAACGACATCTTCCCCCTTTTTGCCTTCAATGGCCTTGACTGCTCGTGCAACATGCTGCCTGGTCTGTAGACTCATCCGTTCTTATGGCTCCTGCCTGTGGCTCCGTGATGCCGTGCCTCTTGAGAAGATAGCACTTTGTCGCTGCCCGCGCCGTTTCTTTCCGCGGTTGCGCTGGCCACGTATAGATGCTCTTTCTTGATGTACTCGGCCACCAGCTGGGGCACATACCGGCTGAGCTGCTTTACCGACTTGTTCGCGGCCGCGCGAATCTGCGTGGAGGAAACTCTTTCGCGTACCTCGCCCAGCAGGTGTATGGTAGAGCCCATCAAGACGATTGTGTCATCAGCTTCCTGCTGGCGCATGGTACGAAGCATCAGGCCGGTGGGGCGAAGTGATTCGGGCAACGCCCGCCCCACGTCTGCCAGCGAATAACCTGGACGGCTGACCACGATGAAATCAACCTCATCCAGCAGCTCCACCGGTTTGTACCAGGTGCTGATGTCTCGGAAAGCGTCAATGCCAATCAGGAAATAGAGCTTGTCGGTCTTCTTGAGTGTGCTCTTAAGCCGACGCACGGTCTCAATCGAATAATTCGGCCGGCCGGTATGCGCGTCGAGCAACGAGGGAACAAAGCGTGGGTCGTCAGCCGTGGCCAACGCCAGCATGGCATAGCGGTGCTGAAAATCGGTGAGGCGGCGCTTCTGCTTGTGTGGCGGCAGATCAGCAGGAGCAAAGTAAACGCGGCCCAGGTCGAACTTCTCTGCCGCAGCCCGCGCCACCGCCATATGGCCAAGATGCACGGGATCAAATGTGCCGCCGAATAGGGCTATCCTCATGCGTTTATCTGCTCTGCCTCTTCTTGAAGGCGGCCTGTTTGGAGATACGCTTGACCGCTTCTGCCTTCTTTTTGGCTTTGCGGCTCGATCCAACCTGCTCTTTCAGCGCGGGATGGTCTTGGGCATACGCGCCCGCGCGAATCTCGGCAACCCGCTTGCCCAGCGCGTACTTCAATTCTGGAATGCCCTGTCCAGTCACTGCCGAGATCTCAAACAGATCAAGCTTCAGCTTCTTTGCATGCTTGCGCAGCTTGGCGACCTTGTCTGGATTGGCAACGTCGATTTTTGAAGCAATGATGACCATTGGTTTCTTTTCCAGGTCAGCGCCAAAGCTTTTGAGCTCTTCCATAATGACCTTGAAGTCGGCAACCGGATCAGGCCGGCCGCTCGCGTCAGAAATATCGATCAGGTGAGCCAGAACACGCGTCCGCTCGATGTGCCGCAGAAACTGAATACCCAAGCCGGTGCCGGTGTGTGCGCCTTCAATCAGGCCGGGAATGTCGGCGACGACATAGCTGTCTTCGTTCGGTATTTCTCCAATTGTCACGACGCCGAGGTTCGGTTGAAGAGTTGTGAAGGGATAGTCAGCAATCTTGGGCTTGGCGGCGGAGACGCGTGAAACCAGTGTGGATTTGCCCACGTTGGGATAGCCCACCAGTCCCACATCGGCCAGCAGCTTCAGCTCCAAGCGAAGGACTTTTGCCTCTCCGGGAAAGCCCTGTTCGTGCTCGGTGGGCGCCTGGTGCGTGCTGGTGGCAAAGTGCTGATTACCTCGCCCGCCACGACCGCCATGCGCTACCACGATCCGTTCATCCGGTTGCGAGAAGTCGTGCAGACGCTCACCGGTCTCCTTATCATAGACAATGGTGCCCAGCGGCACCTTCAGCACCACGCTTTCGCCATCACGTCCAGTGCAGTTTGACCCTTCGCCGTGGCGTCCGCGTTCGCCTTTGTACTCCGGATTGAAGCGGAAGTGCACCAGCGTGTTGTGTCGTTCGCTGGATTCCATCACAATATCGCCGCCACGGCCGCCGTCGCCGCCGGAGGGTCCGCCGCGCGGGACAAACTTCTCCCGCCGAAACGCCATGCAGCCGTTGCCACCGTCCCCGGCCTTGATGCGAATGATTGCTTCATCAATAAACATGCTTGTCTATTGATTGTACAGGCCGGTCAACGGATTCGCCTTACAGCAAAACGCGCCGCGCAGACCGGGGCTTGAATCTGATGGAATTATTTCTTGGCTGCGGCCATGCGGCGCTTCATCTCTTCTGGAGAAACGTCTTCCATGTGTCTGGCGACAGTCCAATTGTGGCCGAACGGATCTGCGATGGTGCCGGTGCGGTCACCATAAAACTGGTCCTGCACTGGTTTCTTTATCGTCGCGCCCAGTGCGACCGCCTGCTCCACCGTCTTGTCCACATCATCCACGTAGAGCAGAAGCCCAACCGACGAATTGCCGAGCGTTTTAGGGCCAACCACGTCCATTTCAGGAAATTCATCGGCCAGCATCACGTGCGAGTCGCCGAACTTCAATTCCGCGTGGCCGATTCTTCCGTCTGGCTGCGGCATGCGCATGACTTCCACCGCGCCGAACGCTTTCTTGTAGAAGTCGATCGCGGCCGCCGCGCCCTTGATGATCAGATAAGGTGTCACGTGGTGATATCCGTCAGGAATGGGTTTTACTTTGTTTGCCATAAAAATTCTCCTTTAAGGAATACAAGTCTTTTGAGCGTAACTGCCGCTCTGATCGTGTTCACATTCGCGTTAACCGGCAAACAGCGCCCCAGGGACGCGAGCCCTGGCGTCCGCTGGATTCCGGCAGAAGCGCCACTAATCGCAATCCGAAGGGAAGTCTGCCTATCTTGGCCGCGGTTTTCAGCATGGAATAAACTTGGGCTGCCTTCCAGCCCGAGGCGGTAAAGAAGCCCGGACCTTCCTCCGGACCAAACTTTAACGGCGAGCCAGCGTCCTTCAGAGCTCCCAGGTTTTTTTGCAGCATTTTGAGCAAACCCGGAGAACAAAGGTCAATGGCCCAGTCATGGAAGCTGGCTTGTGCGGTCAGATCACGGCCCA
Source organism: Candidatus Angelobacter sp. (assembly GCA_049802395.1). Classification (GTDB taxonomy): domain Bacteria; phylum Acidobacteriota; class Terriglobia; order Terriglobales; family Acidobacteriaceae; genus Angelobacter. The sequence continues at coordinate 922 of JBARMK010000085.1, read as the reverse complement.
ATGCGGAGACTTCATCGCGAGTCAGGTAAACGAGAAGGCCCTCAGTGATAATCAGCGCCTTGCTCGCTTTGTTGCCCAACCGCTGAAACAGCTCGCGGCAAGCGGCGACATTCGCCAGGTCGAGGCGCACTCGTTCCAGAGCACAGCGCGGTTTTTCCCCGGCGAGGATCGCTTCCTTGTAATCGATCATGGCGGGAAGATCGACTTCCACCCACTGCAGCGACGCAGGTAGCTCCATGCGATAAGGCCGCGTGTCGAGGCCGGCCGCAAGGTTGACTACCATGTCCGTGCCCTGCTTCACCTGTTCTGCGATGATCTGATCGAAGCGCAGAGTGCGGGCCACGTAAGGCCACTCATAACGCTGGGCAGACTGCATGTTTTTAGCAATTTGCTCACCGCGCTCGCCGGCAAGCTTGCGCGCAAATGGGTCATGGAATAAGGCGTCTTGCCGCTCGTTTTCCCGCGCGCGATAAACTGCAACCCATAGGGCCGTGTCGGAAATGTTTCGGATTAGCGGTTCCGCTCGATTTGCCATTTAGCTCACCTTTCCGCAGCGCCGAAGATTTTGCGACAGAAGCGATTCTGCCGGACGGCACGTTCGCTTGTATTGTAAAATTTGACCTATTCGTGGATAGGAACGTGATTCAGATGCTCTTGAAATCATCGGCGACGAAATCAGCCGTAACCAGGAGGAATGACAGCTGAAATGCTTAAACCCCGTCTGCAAGACGGGGCCAGATTGCTGACAAAGTATCCGATAAAGCTCTCGTTTTTGCGAGAGCTTTATGTTTTTATGGAAGCATGTTGAAAGAGCCAGAGGTGGCGCAGCAGGAGATGGAGCTGGTAACGATCGAGTCCCTGGTTCCTGGGGATCATTTGCTACGGAAGATCGATGCCAGCATCGATTTGGAGTTCATTCGCG
>JBARMK010000084.1:0-2418 GCA_049802395.1 Candidatus Angelobacter sp. | reverse complement strand
GGGCCGGCCACCACTCATCTGTATCCCGCGCCAGCCGCGGCGCGAAATACAAAATTTAAAATCCAGGAACTCTGCTTTCGGATGGCAATCATGCTGTTCACGGGCGCATCCCATTCGTCCTCACTTCAGTTTGTTAACCTTTCGTTAAAACTGAGTATCGTCAAGCGAGATTTTTGGTTTTGCATCCCACAACTCCAGAGTGGCACAACCTGTGCTGCTGGATTCACATCACATTGCGTACCCCTGAGATGTGAGATAACGCGCCCATGCTTCGGTCAAAAGAAAGTATCAGCCCAGTAAAACTCCTCCTTGTCTTCACCATCGTTGCCATTTGCGGTTGCGGTAGCGGATCTGTCAGCGCCGGCGGCGGTAACAACGGCCCGTCGCAGGCAGTCATAGCCTTTGCCCTGAAGTCAGCAGCCATTGTTCAGGGGCAAAGCACCACGCTCACGTGGCAAGTCACCAACGGCGCATCATTCTCGATTACGCCCGCGGTTGCCAACGGTCCTCTTCCCCTGTCGGGATCGGCCACTGTTTCGCCGTCGCAGACCACCACTTACACGGGGACTGCGACAGACGCCAACGGCCGGACAGCCACATCCTCAATCACCATCACGGTGGTTCCCGCGGGTTCCGCGCCCGCAATCACGTTGAGCATTGCGCCCGGAGTAGTTGCTTCCGGGCAAAGCACCACTTTGACCTGGGCCAGCACCAACGCTACTGGAGTCGTCATTACGCCTTCCGTGCTGGGTGATGACGTGACCACGGTCGCGCTGTCCGGTTCCACCACGATCGTGCCGGCGGCAACCACCACGTATACCGCCACAGCCACTGGAGCGGGCGGCGTGACTGCAAGCGCAACTGCCACCATCAATATTCTTGGCGTGACGCTCGTTGCCAGTCCCGCAACGATTGGCCCTGGACAGACCGCAAGTTTGAGTTGGACCAGCGCCAACGCGACTTCACTGAGCATCGATCAGGGAGTGCCGCCAATCACGGCCACAAGCGGAAGCGTGGGCGTCTCACCGGCTGCCACTACCATTTATACGATCACCGCGACCAACGGCACAGCCACGGCCACGGCCACGGCGACCGTCAACGCGCCACTGGCGGTTACGCTGAAGGCAAATCCTGCAAATATCGCTCCGGGCGGTTCGTCGACTTTGACTTGGGCGTCTCAGGGCGCAGCTTCAGTCAGCATTGATCAGGGAGTGCCGCCAATCTCCGGCGCTAGCGGCAGCGTGCCCGTTTCGCCCACGCAAAACACCACCTACACCATCACAGCCGTGGACGCTCATGGAAACACTGCAACCAATTCTGTAACGGTCAACGTGGTGATCAATGGTGGTTTGCAGGGCATTAAACATATCATCGTGATGCTGCAGGAGAACCGCTCTTTTGACAGCTACTTCAGTAAGCTTGGCGACTACGCGTTGAACCACGATGGCATTGCCAACTATCAGATCAACGCCGGCTATGAGCCTAACGTGATCCTGCCGCTTTTTAACGGCGGCACCGGGCATCTTTTCCATGAGCCCACGGTCCGCACGGACAACCTGTCTCCCGCCTGGAATGAGAGCCATTTTGATATTGACCAGCAACCGGACGGCACTTTCAAGATGGATCGCTTCGCTCTGACCAGTCATTCCGTCTCTTCCCAAACCGATCCCAAGGGTCTGCGCGCCCTCGGACAATACGACCAGACTGACATTCCTTATTACTACGAACTGGCCACCCAGTTTGCCACCAGCGACGCGTTCCATTCGTCGATGCTGGCCAACACCGTGACCAACCGGCAGTTCATGTTCTGTGCGACCTCGCAGGGCCGAATTTTCCCATCGCCCGGCGGATCGCCGCAGTGGACCTGTCCCACAATTTTCTCCAGCCTGCAAAACGCCGGCGTGCGCTGGTCTTACTATGATAAGGATGGAATATTCCTGGCTGGCTTTATGGATTGGAACACTCCTGCGATTCAGCAAAAAACCGGTCCGATCCAGGGTTACTTTGATATTCTCTCCCGGCCCACGGCAGATCAGGACCTTCCTTCAGTCGTGTGGATTGACGCCGGATTCGGTGGCAGCGGTCTCGACGAGCACCCCGATGCCAATATTCAGTTTGGCGCGGCGTATGTAAAGACGATTATCGATGCCCTGATGAACAGCTCTGCGTGGAGCGATTCGGTCTTCATCCTGGCCTACGATGAAGGCGGCGGACTCTATGATCACGTGCCGCCGTTTAAAGTTGTGCCTCCAGACAGCACTCCACCGCAGCTTGGCCCCGGCGATGCGCCCGGCGACTTTACTCTGAGCGGCTTCCGTGTGCCTCTCGTCGTGGTTTCGCCTTTCGTGAAGCCGCACTTTGTCTCCCATACCAACCGCGAACTCACTTCGATCCTGAAGTTGATTGAGACGCGTGTTA
>JBARMK010000083.1:0-1841 GCA_049802395.1 Candidatus Angelobacter sp. | reverse complement strand
ATTGTGATGTTGGCTTTGCGCTGGCGCCGGACGGAAAGCGGCTGATCCTAGTCTCCTGCCTGGACAACCTGATGAAAGGCGCAGCAGGACAGGCAGTGCAAAACATGAACCTGATGTTTGGATGGAGCGAAGAGGAGGGGCTGAGATGAAAATTGTGGTCAAGCTCGGCGGCGCCACCCTTGAGGATTCCGCTCTGTTGCAGCGCGCGGCGCTGGCAGTGAAACAACTGGCCAGCGAACACCAGGTCGCCGTGGTCCACGGTGGCGGCGCAGCTCTCACCCGCACTCTGGCACAGATGGGCAAGCAGAGTCAGTTCATTGATGGCCTGCGCGTGACCGACGCCGAGACCCGGGATTTCGCCGTCATGGTCCTGGCGGGTCACATGAACAAAAAGCTGGTTGCAGCGCTGGGCAGCGTAGGGCAGTCAGCCATGGGACTATGCGGCGGTGATGGCCATGCTTTTCGCGCACGCAAGAAAACTGCCAATGGCCACGATTTAGGTTTTGTGGGCGAGATCACCGCGGTTGATCCGCGCTGGATTGAAACCATCTGGCAGCAGGGCTGCGTCCCGGTGATTTCCAGCCTGGCCCTGGGTGGCGACGGCCAGTACTACAACATCAATGCGGACGAGATGGCCTCTGCGTGCGCCGTGGCCTGCCACGCCAACGCGCTGATCTTTCTCACCGACGTTTCAGGCGTGAAGGATGCCGACGGCTTGGTGATTCGCTGGCTTGACCTGAACACGGCTGCAGCGCTCACCCAGAATTCCGTGATCGGCGGCGGCATGCTACCCAAACTTCAAGCCTGCAAGGACGCGCTTCTTCACGGTGTGAACCGTGTGCGCATTCTGCCCGCGGCGGAGGTTGAAGCACTGCCGGAATTTTATTTCGCCAAAATTGAATCGGGGACGGAGGTATTGGTCGCGTGAACCTGGAGCAGGTAAGCAAACTCGAATCTAAATTGCTGCTCTCAACCTACGATCGTTATCCGGTCCTGCTGCGCAAGGGCCGCGGCGTCTATGTTTATGATGACAAGGGCCGGCGTTACCTGGATTTGCTCAGCGGCATAGGCGTGAATGCACTGGGCTATGCGCATCCGGCGCTGACAAAGACGATTGCCAGACAGGCCAAGCTGTTGGTTCACACCTCGAACCTTTTTTATCACGAGTATCAAGGACGGCTTGCGGCGGCGCTAACGAAAATCTCCGGCATGGACCGCGCCTTCTTCACCAACAGCGGCACGGAAGCGTGGGAAGGCGCACTCAAGCTGGCCCGGGCTTATGGCAAGGCAAACTGCGCCGAAGGTAAAGAACCCAAGTGGCGAATCCTTGCCCTGGAACATGCCTTCCATGGCCGGACGTTTGGGGCACTGGCTACGACGCACAAAGAAAAATACCGCGCGCCGTTCGCGCCTGTGGTTCCGGGCGTAGAATTTGTTCAATTCAATGATGTCGCGGATCTGGAGCGCAAATTTGATTCCTCTGTTTGTGCGATCGGGTTTGAATTTGTCCAGGGCGAAGGCGGCATCCGTCCGGTAAGTCGGGAGTTTGCCGAAGCCGCGCACAAGCTGGCGCGCAAACATAATGCTCTGCTCATCGCTGACGAAATACAGAGCGGCATGGGACGCACCGGCTGCTGGTTTGCCTACCAGCAGTACGGCATTCAGCCCGATCTGGTCACGTTGGCCAAGCCGATTGCCGGCGGGCTGCCGCTAGGCACGCTCCTGGTATCGGAAAAAGTTTCGGAATGCATTCATCCCGGCATGCATGGGACCACGTTTGGCGGAGGCCCGCTGGCCTGCGCCGTCGCGCTGCAACTGGTGACGATCCTGCACAAAGAAAA
>JBARMK010000082.1:0-7762 GCA_049802395.1 Candidatus Angelobacter sp. | reverse complement strand
GAACACGGGCAAGCGGCTCTCCACACAGTATGGCGCGCTGGACGCGTTCTTTCCTGCGGTGCTGGCGCGCTCTGGTGACCTGAACCGTGCCCGGCGTTTGCAGGAATCCTCCTACAAGATGTGGACTAAGTTCGGCATTGAGCCGGAATCACTGGACTACACCGCAATGAAAATCACCTCACCAGGATATCAACTTCGACCAGAGATCATTGAGTCAGCGTATTACCTCGAATACTTCACCAAAGACCCGCACTACCAGGATATGGGATCGACATTTCTCCTCAGCCTGGTGCGCTATTGCAAGGCTGACGCCGGATATGCAGCTTTGAGCGATGTGGAAACCAAGGAGAAGCGAGACAGCATGGAAAGTTACTTCCTGGCGGAGACTCTTAAATACCTATATTTACTGTTTGCGCCACGGAAAACTCTTGATCTGAACAATGTGGTCTTCAACACAGAAGGGCATCCGCTCAGGCGGACGTGGTAATCGGGCTAGGCTACTTTCTGCTCTGAAATGAAAGAAAATTACAGACGGCAGGCCCAGGTCAGTGCCCGGGGAATGGGACCGTACATAAAGGAAGAAAAAAGAGATAAAAGGACCTCAGGGCGGAAGATCAGGCTTGGAGGCACCTGTCCCGGAACACGCTCTAACTGATGTCCTTTTATCTCAGCCATTAACGCTTCTCCTTCTGGCAAAGCTCATTGCTGATCGCGTTGCTACCATCACCAACCGACCCTAAATCGATAGCTCACGCTCAAGTCAGCATCGTCTGCTGTTCTTTAGTGCAAGCGCTGCACCAAAACAAAAGGGGCTCGTAAGATGTTGAGAATGAAGGATCATTGACTAGACCGACAAGGCAACGGTGACAAGATGACACAGCCGGTTGTGACATCCCCCACCAGTTTTGTCACAGCCTCTGCTAGTTAAAGGGATGCCGCTGGATTTAGCCGCAGCACTGAATGACATTCAAAGAAGTAGATTTAGTGGCGACAAGAGACGCCAGTTTGATCGCGCGCACAAAAGCGCTCATAAACTTGCCATTCACCAAAGGAGCAATCGCATCAACGTCCATGCCTTGGCCGCTGAGAAACGCCCGGGCATCCTCAATCTGGTAGACCCGCGTTGGCTCGATGCTTACTGATTCAAACCCTGCCGCAGCCAGTTTGGCAATATAGTCGGTATCGCGCAACGCGCCCGCAATGCAGCCCACCCAAAGCAACAGGCTCTTTTGAATCTCCTCAGGAACTTCGCCGCGAACCACCACGTCGGACACCGCAAAACGGCCGCCCGGCTTCAGGACACGGAACGCTTCGCGCAAGACGCGGTCTTTATCTGCGGAAAGGTTGATCACGCAGTTGGAGATGATCACATCAACCGAATTCGCGGGCAGGGGGATATTCTCAATCTCGCCGCGAAGAAACTCGACATTGGTGATGCCGGATTTTTTCTTGTTCTCAAGCGCCAACGCCAGCATGTCATCGGTCATGTCCAGGCCATAAGCTTTGCCCGTGGGACCCACGCGGCGCGCTGACAGCAAAACATCAATCCCGCCGCCTGAACCCAGATCCAGCACCATCTCGCCGGGCTTGAGTTCCGCCAGGGCAGTAGGATTGCCGCATCCTAGTGAAGCCTTGACCGCTTCTTCCGGCAATATACCGGTTTGCGTTGGGTCATAAAGATCGCGGGTGATAGGGTCAATGTCAGTCCCGCAGGACGCGGCAGCGCCGCAGCAGGAGCTGGCTTCACCGGAAGTGACGCGCCGTGCCGCAGCGCCATATTTTTCTTTCACCACTTCTTTAACGTCTTGTGTGCTCATCGGTTTCTCCTAAAAACTATTTACAGCAGACAATGCGGCGCGGTTCCACCGCCTTATTTCGGGTGCAACATTCGGCGTAGAGGAAGCCCAGCAGCTCTTCCAGAGCGCTGGTGTTGGCTGAATAACGCAGAAAAGTGCCTTCGCGCCGTACTTCGACCAGGTCCTCATTTTTCAACTTGTCCAAATGGTGTGACAGCGTGGAGTTTGCGATCTCGAGTTCTTCACCAATCTCGTTGACCACCATGCCGTCCGGGTGAGCGGAGAGCAACAGCCGAAGAATCCGTAAACGGGGTTCGGCGCCGATGGCAGAAAACATACTCGCATAGCGGGAGACCTTCTCTCCCTGGGATGCACTGGTCTTTGTTTCCATATTTCTAGATTAATAGAAATATGACTAACGTGCAAGAAGTGTGATCATTTTTTGTCAGTGCTGTGGGCGACTGCCAGAGCGCCAGGGCAGTGATATGATCGAGCCGCCCGCACTGTCAATCCCGGTGATTCAGAATCGGGAAAGGAACCTGAAACAAATGCACTGGTTATCGCTGGCGTTCATCCATTCGCCCCATCTCGCTTTCCCCGAGGGAACCACGCCGACGCTGCAGCTCGCGCTGCGCTGGGCCCATTTTATCGGCGGCATTACCTGGGTGGGACTGTTGTACTTCTTCGTGCTGGTGAATGCGAGCTTTCTTCGTAAGCTCGACGCGCCGACCCGAATGAAAGTTGTGCCTGTGCTGATGCCGCGCGCACTGTGGTGGTTCCGCTGGGCGTCTGTGGTGACAGTGGTGGCAGGAGTCTGGTACTGGATGATGATCGTGGGCGCCGATGCGCGTAACTATGTAAACGGAGTGGATGGAACTGGCGGGCATAGCATAAGCCGCCACGCCATTGAGGGACATGCGATCGGCAGTTTTTTTGCGCTTTGGACATTGGCGTACGTAATAGAGATGGTTCTGCTGATGTCTCCGGCTGAAGTTCTCCGCAAAGCTCCGGTGTTCGCCTGCATCATCGCGGTCGTGGTGATCGGGATAGCGTGGCTATATCTAAAGCTAAACGTGCACGGGTGGGAGAGCAATCGTCTGCTGGCCATTGGCATTGGAGGCGGGATCGGCTGGTTCATGTTGCTGAATGTCTGGGGTATTGTTTGGCGGATGCAGAAGAAGCTCATCCGTTGGACGCAGGAAAGCGCGGCTAAAGGAACGCCGATGCCGCCCGAATCCGCGAAGATTGCGAACCTGGCGCAATTGGCGGCGCGAACAAATTTTGTCTTGTCATTCCCAATGCTGCTGATGATGGCCGTGGCCAGCCACTATCCGGTGTTCGGTTCTTAAAGCGAGAAGCGAAGCAGCTCTGGGTTGCTAAACTTATCTCCATGGAAGAAACAGGCAAACAAATACGCGGCAAAACAGTTGTGATCACCGGTGCGACCTCCGGCATCGGCAAGGTAGCTGCGGAAAAACTGGCGGAGATGGGAGCGCGGATGGTGCTGGTGGCCCGCGATAAGACGCGCGGAGAAGCCGAGCTCATGCGGCTCCGTGAGATCGCGCCCCACGTGAACCCCACCATTCATTACGCCGATCTCTCCCGTGTGGCAGAGATGAAGCGGGTTGCTGCCGAGATTGCCGCGGCAGAGCCGCGCATTGATGTGCTGATCAATAATGCCGGCGCACTCTTTGGCGGCCGCCAGCTTACTGAAGATGGCCTGGAACTCACCTTCGCCACCAATCATCTCGCCTATTTTGTGATGACTCATGGCCTGCGCGCCCGTCTGCACGCCTCTGTTCCGGCACGGGTCGTCAACGTGGCTTCGGACGCGCACAAAGGCGAGAAGCTGGATTTCAGCGATCTCCAATCAGCCAACAATTATCGCGGACTGCATGTTTATGGGCGCTCGAAGCTCTGCAACATCCTTTTTACGCGTGAACTGGCGCGTCGATGGGAAGGCAGCGGCGTTACAGCCAATTCGCTGCATCCAGGGTTTGTCGCCACGCGTTTCGGCGATCAGAGCGGCGGGATGCTTTCTTTTGCCGTTCGCGCAGCGAAGACCTTCGCCGCGATCTCGCCGGAGAAGGGCGCAGCCACCATCGTTTATCTGGCTTCGTCGGATGACGTGGTAAAGTCGAACGGGCTTTATTTCTTTAAATGCAAGGCTGCCACGCCTACCAAAGAGGCGCAGGATGATGAGTCTGCTCGCAAGCTCTGGCAGGAAAGTGAAAGGCTGGCGGAGATCACTTATTGATCGGGATCCCTCGGCGTCATTTTCCACACCATCTGGCGCAGCATCCCCAGCCATATCTCGCCATCACTCGACGACAAATTCAGGCGCCGGACCATGCGGCGTATCTTTTCTTCCTTCGCCGCTACCGAACGCTGACCCAGATAACCGCTCATCCGTAACGCCTCGATAAGGATCGCAGTGATACGCTCAAGTTCTCCCGCCGTTGCCGGTTTTATCGCTTGTGTCTTTTGCGGGAGGTTCTTTGCGCGCTTGCTCTGCACGCCTGCGTCCCGGGCCAATTCATAAAGGCAAATAGCAACAGCTTGCCCCAGGTTCATTGAAACATGTTCTTCGCGCGTGGGAATATGCAGGAGCCAGTGGCAGTGGCTGAGATCGTCATTGGCCAGGCCACGCTTTTCCGAACCGAACAGCAGCGCAACGCGGCTTCCTGCGCGCAGTCGCTTGCGGATCAACGTTGCGCCCTGCTCCAGAAGTCGAAGCGGGTGCTGCAATTCTCGATGCCGCACCGCCGTTGTTCCAACTACCAGCGAGCAGTCAGCCACTGCTTCCGCCACGCTTGAAAATACTTCTGCGTTTTTCAGCAACTGCGCCGCTCCCACAGCCGAACGGGCCTCCCTGAATGAGGCTTCATACGGATTGACCAGGCGCAGGCGCAGAAAACCCAGGTTGCTCATGGCCCGCGCGGCCGCGCCAATATTGAGCGGATTGCGCGTGGAAACCAGCACGACGCAGAGGCGCTCGAATTCAGAGTATGTTGGCAATCTGGATTATTGTAACGGTGCAGGATCCGGCCCACGACGCTCTAATCACCTACGCTGCTGCGGATGTCCAGTGACCAGATGCATTGAAAGCCGTCCAAAAAATTGTTGCCGTAACCCCTTGACATTTGCTGCTAATGTATTAGCATGTGCTAGTGGATTAGCACAGAATATTACGGACCGAGTGTTTACGTCTGGTTTCAGGAGCATCATGAGCAACGAAAAGCATCTTCAACTAGGCCGGCGCGAGCGCCAGATCATGGATGTTATTTACCGCCGTGGCCGGGCATCGGTCACTGAGGTTCTCGCCGAACTCACCGACCCGCCAAGCTATTCCGCCGTGCGCGGCATGCTGCGACTGCTGCAAGACAAAGGATACGTGCGGCATGAACAAGAAGGGTTGAAGTATGTCTATCTACCCGCCGACGATACCCGGCAGGTCCGCGCTAATGCTCTCAAGCACATGGTAAAGACGTTCTTTGGCGGGTCGCCGGAACAGGCCGTGGCGGCGTTGCTGGAGATGTCCGACAGCAAGCTTTCCGCCAGGGACAAACAATACCTTTCCCAACTAATCAAGAAGGCGCAAGAGGAGGGGAGATAAGCCATGCATACCGCTTCAATTTCCGCGATTATTCTGGATACGGTCATCAAAGCTACGCTGTTGCTGGCTATGGCGGGTAGCGTCGCCCTGATCATAAAAAAGCGTTCTGCGGCCACCCGGCACATGGTGCAGACATTTGCTTTGATCGCGCTCCTGCTGCTGCCCTTCTCCGTTATGTTGCTGCCCGCGTGGCATGTAAAGGGTGTTCCGGGATTCGCAATAAGCACGGCTACCGCAAACCTGACCCCCACACCAGTAGTTCATCGAGCAAGTCACACCGAGAATCCTGTGCACGCGACGGATAGCCCTGCTCCGCTTGGACAAAGCGAAACCGAGCGGAAATCAAAAGCTCCCCGCTCCGCAGTAGTCGCCATAAGGCCTCGCCAACAATCTGTGGCAACTCCCCGCGCTATGGCAGCAACCGCCACTCCAACTGCAGCGCCACCCAGTCTGGGCACTGCAACGTTTTCGACCTCTAACTCTTCTTGGCTCAATCTATGGAACGAATATGGCCCCAGGTTCTTGATGCTTGCCTGGATCGCCGGAGCGTTTTTCTTTCTGGCACGGTGGCGATTGAACGCTCTTCGTTTGTCCGGACTTGTTCGACGCGCCGGGGTGCTCACTGATTCCGGCTGGAATGCGCAGGTACGCGCACTGGCCAGAGAATTGAAAATCCATCGCCATGTGGCACTGCTGGTCAGCGACGAACTTGAAGTTCCCATTACCACCGGCATCATGTTTCCCAAGATCGTCCTCTCACCGGATTACGCGGAGTGGTCCGCGCTGCGGCGCTCCGCCATACTGCATCATGAGTTGGCGCACATCAAGCGGCTAGACGCGCTGACGCAGGCGCTGGCTCAGACCGCAACCGCGCTGTACTGGTTCCACCCCATGGTTTGGATCATGGAGCGGGCCATGCGCGCGGAGCGTGAGCGCGCCTGTGATGATCAGGTGCTGGCTACGGGAACCAAGGCCTCAGATTATGCGCACGAACTGCTCGACATCGTGTCTGGACTGCGCGGGCCGGAATTGGCAGCAGCCCTGGCCATGGCCCGGCGGTCGCAGTTAGAGGGCCGCGTCCTCGCCGTGCTCAATCCCGCGTTGCCTCGCGGCTCGGTCTCAGGGAAGGTGGTGGCGGGCGTTGCGATCTTGACCTTGGGAATCGTATTGCCGTTGGCGGCATTGCGTCCGGCCCCACAGGCCAGTACGCCCACAGCGAAAGCGCCGGGCAAACAAAAGCCTAGTCCATCCTCAACACCAGCAACGGCTCCACGATCCAACGACAGTTCTGCGCCATCGGCGGCATATGACCAATCGAAGCCGGCAGTGGCTTCGGCGCCCAGCGCATCTACAGTTGACGATGGTGAGGCACGCCCGGTTGTAGCTGAAGCTCCTGAGGCGCCGGAACCTCAAGAACCATCCGAGATTTCTGAAGCGCCAGAAGCGCCCGAAGCTCCCGAATTGCCAGGAGTCCCTGGCGGCATCCACGGCGGTGTAGGCGGCGGCATTCCCGGCGGCATAGGTGTTCAAGCTGCGCCGGCAGCTCCTGGCACGCCTGCAGTACCTGGCGTCCCCGGGATTCCTGCGGTGCCGGCCGTTCCAGCAGTACCCGCGGCTCCCGGCGGCGACCTGAGCGTGTGCGGCACGCGTGCCAGGCTCCACAACATGAGTATGGAGTCGCACAATGGCTACAAACGCTGGAACGCTACATGGTCGGGCGACGACTGCAATGTAGACCTTCGCGCGGAAGGCGAGGTGAAATTCAACGCCGAGGCGACCGACATCCAGAGCATTTCATCTGGCGGTTTCTTTGAAGTGAACTTACGCCAGGGTGACACGTTGAAGCAGGTAAAGGTCACGCCCTCCACGAGCGGCCTGCAATATGTTTACAAAATCAACGGCAAGGAGGAGCCGTTTCAGGGCGAAGCCAAAACCTGGTTTTCGCAGTTCCTGCTTTCCCTTGAGCGTACAACCGGCTTTGCCGCCGACGCTCGTGTTCCCGCCCTGCTGGCTAAAGGCGGCCCAACGGCGGTGCTGGATGAGATCAGTAACCTGCAATCTGATTACGTGCGCGGGGTGTATTTCCGCAAACTGCTGGAGCAGCCGAACCTTCCAGCGCCCGTGGTACAGCGTGTGATCAAGCAGGCAGGCGAGCAGATGAAATCGGATTACGAGATGGCGCGTGTGCTCATGACGGTGGCCAAACAGTACGAAATGCCGGACGAAGGCACTCGCACGGCATTTCTGAATGCCGCGGCCAATTTGAAGAGCGATTACGAGCATTCTCGCGTGCTGATCGAATTGCTCCGGCGGCCAAACATCTCCAAGGAAAACGTGGGGCTTGCTCTGC
>JBARMK010000081.1:0-15252 GCA_049802395.1 Candidatus Angelobacter sp. | reverse complement strand
ATTCCACCACAGCATATTCGCCGGGCTGCAGTGGTTCCACCGGCGTTAGCTTGACCCAGTCGCCCAGTGGTGTGATGGTCACGGGTATCCACGATTCCTTCTGGCTAACCTTGCCGTACATCGCCACATTAAGCTTGCCCACAATGCGGACATCTTTCTTGTTCTCGACCCGCACAATGCCATAGCGGCTGGGTTGCTGGTCTTTGTCGGAAGGCTTCTGCGTAAAGGCCGGCTGCGAATTGTCTGTGGTATCGATGTTCAGAAAGATGACCGGCTGCGGAATGTGGGACTGCACTCGCGCGTGCTCGCCCTTGAGTTCAATCGTCTGCGTGGAGGAGAGCGCCAGCGGATTGATGGCCGACCGCAGAATATTGCGGCCCGTATGCTTGTTGAGCTCGCCTCCGTTCTGCACCAGTTCAATCAGTTGCGGCTGGTTGTTGAACTGGTCGAGAAGAAAAACCCCTCCAGTATTGGGCAAGCGCAGCCCGGGCATTACCAGCGGGGCTTCGCGCTCATCCGCCTCATCCTCTTTGGCAATCTCCTTGATGGTTTCGTCGCGCGAGCCCTCTCGGTCTTTGCTGTATTTGTCGGTGGCGGGCCAGTCCACCATATCCCGAGGAATCTCTTCCCAATCGTAGCGCTCAGCGCTGTAATAGCGCACGCGCTCGCCTTTGATCTCCCATTGCGTAGCGGCTTGATAGGAGCCGTCTTTCATGATCAGGCGCTTGGGATTCTGCTGCGCCCACATCCACGCGCACGCAACCGTAATGACCACTGCCGCCAGAAAGGGAATGCTCTTGATGAACCGCGCCATAAAAAAGCCTTTAATAATCGGAACGCTGGGAACGTCTCTATTTTATAACCCGAAGCCCCCTGTTGGAGTTGCCACGCAGTTCATGCGGCAATTCAAACCCTCGAAAAACCACAAAGGACCAAAGTGATTCAAAAGAGCCGATTACGAATCTCCTCTACTTACTGCGTTCCTCTGTGTTTCAAAGGTGTTGTTTTTCTGCTATCTTGCCCATTCCCTACATTCCGCAAGGAGGCTGCTTCCATGAAGCTGCTCTATTCTCTATTTCTGTTGGTGTTCTGCTTTGGCGTTGGGCCACATAGGTTAGCGGCGCAAGCGCCTGCCGCTCCTGCAGTCTCGCCTTCTCCCGCAACCGCCGCGAGCACATCGGCAACTCAGACCACCGAATACACGCTGCCTCCGGACAAGCTAGCCAAAGCCAAAGCGCTTTACGATCTCCGCGGAAAGCTGCGCATCATCGATACACTTTATGGTCTCCTGATTCTACTAGGACTGCTGTATTTTGGAATTGCCGCCAAATATCGCGACATAGCAGAAGCCTTGAGCCGCAATCGATTTGTCCAGGCACTGGTTTTTGTTCCCATTCTGCTGCTCACAATCACCATCCTGCAATTGCCGCTGGATGCATACCAGCAAAGCATCAGCCTGCAATATGGGCTCTCCGTGCAGGGCTGGGGATCATGGATGCGTGACGTGATGAAAGGCTTCCTGCTAAGCGTAATCATATTCACGATCATTGGCTGGATTGTCACTACTCTGATCCGCGTAAGCCCACGTCGTTGGTGGCTATACAGCTGGATGATCGTTACGGCATTAAGTGTTTTTCTTATTTTCATCGCGCCCATTGTGATTGATCCGTTATTCAACAAGTTTGAACCTCTGGACAAGAGCAATCCCCAACTGGTGGATGCGATTGAAAAAGTCACACAGCGCGGAGGATTGGAAATTCCCCGCGACCGCATGTTCCTGATGAAAGCCAGCGAAAAAGTAACGACCCTGAATGCCTATGTGACTGGTTTTGGTCCGTCAAAACGTGTTGTGGTGTGGGACACAACGATCAAGAATGCCAGTACGGCGGAGACGCTGTTCGTCTTCGGGCATGAAATGGGACATTATGTCTTGAACCACATTCTGATCGGCATAGCCGCTTTAGCAGTAGGTCTGTTCATCGGTTTTTATCTCCTTTATCGAATTGCAAACTGGGCTGTCTCGCGCTTCCAGCAGCGCTGGCGCTTACGTGAACTGAGCGACTGGGCCGCTGTTCCCATGTTGCTGCTGATCTTCTCCATCATGAGCATCGTTTCGAGCCCAATTAGCAATGGCTTTAGCCGCCAGCTTGAGCACAATGCCGACGTTTATGGTCTGGAAGTGACGCATGGCATCAATCCAAACTCACAGGAAGCCGCAGCACATGCCTTCCAGGTCCTGGGTGAGCTGTCGCTCTCGTATCCGTATCCCAGCCGCTTTGTCGTGTTCTGGTACGCCGATCACCCGCCGATCAGTGAGCGCGTACCATTTGCCCACAACTACGATCCCTGGAGCAAAAGCGAGCAGCCCAAGTACGTGAAGTGACAAACTCAGTCGCGAATCACGCGAATGATCGCGAATGAATCCTGGTTCGCGTCCTTCGCGTTGGTTCGCGACTATTTTCTTCCCGGCTCACCTGGTCTTGTAGCTGAACGTCACCTTCGTCGGTTCGTCCAGCACCAGGGCGCGGGCAAAGCGATACGAGTTCCCTGCCCTCGGCACATCCACTCGCACCGGCAGCACGCCGGCCACGCGCTTCTGCAGGTCGAGCACGTTGGATGACGCGCCATTCAGCTGCCACTGTTCGGCCTTCTTTTCATCGCGATCTTTTCTTGCTCCGTTGTTGAATGCCGGTCCTCCAGTAGGAAAAATATTTCCGTTAACATCGAGTGTGGTTGTCAACTGTGTGCCGGTGGTGTCCATCAGCGGAGGCGCGGCTGTGACCTCTACGGTTTCACTCATCGTGCCAACCGACAGCGCAACTCGATACTGGGAGGGCCGGCCTGCATCGTAACGCACCCCCTTGTGCACAACTGTTTTGAAACCCTGTGCCCCAGTGTCTATCTTTACCTTGCCCGACGGCATGCCGGAAACTATCCAGCTGCCGGATGAATCGGTTACCGCGGACCGAGATACCCCTTGGTCGAGATTTGTTACCGTCACCTGCGCACCGGAAATTACTGCCCCCGTGGAATCGAGTACGACACCTCCGATTTGTCCCGGCAGCAATGAACTGAGATTGACCACGCCCGGAGAGAGCTGTGCCAATTGGGAGAAATTCCGGCCTTCAAGGGGCAGACTCACCACATCGCCTTGCCTACTAAAGGCGGCCGCTATGTCACCGCTCTCCACCATCGCGGTCGGCACCAAGTAGGAAGCGATCGCGTCGCCTCCAAAGTCCTTCACCTTGTACCGCTCCGGCAGAAAGAGCTCCCACTCCATCAGACTGATAGGAACGTCCATGCTCGGCAGCAACAGCTCTGAACCGCCCTTTTTTGCAAACGGCGTTCCCGAGTCCATGAACACAAAAGAGACTTCGTACGGGCCGGTCGGGCGGAAGCCTGCCCGCAGCAGCGGGACGCGATTGCCGTCCGGGCCTTGCACAGGTTTTACTTTTTCACCCGCAACTTCGGCCGAGACGATGCTTGCGCCTGACGGCAACCCAACCTTCAGGAAAGGCTGGGCCTGGTTCTTGACCGTGAGTTTCACCTCGGTGAGCGTGCGCCCTTCCACCGTGACGAGGGTCGTGACCACCGCGTGCTCGGCTACCGCTGCCAGAACGTTGCTATCTGGAAAGCGTGTCCACTCCAGAGCCAGCGTAGGACTCTCCGTGGGCTGGCGATGATAGCGGAACGCCGCCTGCAACGGGAAACGCGCCAGCGAACGCAAATAAGGATTGACCTCTTTTTGGTCCATGCGCTTCAGTCCGCCTCCCTCGGTGGCCGTAAGCTCCATGGCGCCTGTGCCTTCCACCAGCACCTCGCCGGTCTCGCGCTGGGTATCTTTGAAACTCAGAAACGGCGCATCTGCCTTGGTGCCGCTCAATGGCCGCGACATGGAGATCAGAAACTCGTGGCTGCGCGGCGTGGATGAATTGAGGCGGACAACGAGCTTGCCATTCTCCAATTCGCTCGACTCCACCGTCGCTCCGGACACTCCGGTAATCTCATAGCCCGCCGGCACGTCGACCATGAATTGCGTAGGGTCGCCCTGCACCACGTTGATATCGGCCAACGCGGCGATGCGCAGCTCTTCGTCATTCACCGTGACCAGCATCTTTACGTCGGAGAGAAAACGCACCTCATGTTTGACCACGGGCACCTGCACTACGCCGGTGATCCACCAGACGGTGGCAGGCTGGCCGGGCACAAGCGTGGCTTCCAGAGTGGTCTGGCCTTTTTCAGTGGTGCGCGAGGTAATCAGGCCAGGGCTGATGCGCACGATGCTATGGTCGCCGGGAATCACCAGCGAGAGGCGCACACTCCCGGCAGTGGGAACCGGCAAGTTGAACGACGCGCGTCCAGCCTCAATCATCAACGGCAAGCCGGTATCGAGCGCAACGGAAAATTCAGCAGCGCCCGGCAGAATAGCGGTGGAAGTCGATCCTTCCTGCTCCAGAGGCAGGCTCTTCCCTTCCTGCCGTGCGTTCAGGATGGTGAGGCCCGTGGTGAGCGGCACCTTGGCCGCACTTTTGCTGAATACCTCGCCATCCAGTTGCACTGTGCCCAGCACGGTTTCATTGGTGACATGCAGCTTCATCTCCGCGCGCTTTATGGCATAGGGCAGCGGCGGCGTTTCATGCTTCTTGCCTGACTTGGCTGCAAGCTCCACGAGCCGGTTGTATTCGGCCAGGGTCAGCGTGACATTGCCTGTGGTGGGCAGGGGCAACAGCGTATTCTCTCCGCCCATGGCGTACACAGAAAAGACCATCAGGATCGCAAATAACTTTTTCATTTTCCACCTTCCTTCTTGTCGCGCTGATAACTGAGTTCAAGGGCCGGAGCGTGATTTTCTGCCGTGAGTTCGGAAACAAAAAACAATGACGGGCCAAACGCCGGGAACGATGGCCGGATTGGCAGCACCTTCGCGCCGCGTCCGCCGAGCGGTTTTGCTTTGAAGTTATCTACCAGAGTCTGGGTGGCAGATTGCGGCCGGTTTGCGGACTTTTCCACACCGTCCACAATTCCCCCAGCATTCCTGCCGTATTCCAAATCGATCGCGGAACCGCTTCCGACATTGAACGGCCGGAAGGCGTCGGCCAGCGGCGCTTCGTAAGCCTCCACCCGGAACGTTCCAGGCTCCGCCGCCAGCTTGAACAAAGGCGGATGGTAAAGCAGCAGGCCGGTACGTGAGATAGGCAGGTCCAAAGCAGGCAGCGCCAGAGTGGCTTTGCCTTTGTCCGACCAGGCGGCCTGCCGAACCAGATAAAAGATTTCCAGCACAAATGCGGGTGACTCTTCTCCAGCGCGCGATTTCTCCAGCGGCAATAGCAGGCTGCCATCCGGCGACTCTCCCGGACGCACCGGCTTCCCGGCCAATGATGCGCTCCAGATTGCTGCGCCCTGCGGCAATGTGACCTTCAAGAAATTGCGCTGGTTGTTGCGGATGGCGTATTGCGCCTGCACCAGCATCTTGCCCTCTTTGCTCAACAGAACGCGATAGCGCGCCTCTTCCACGTTGGCCATCAACACGGCCTGCTGCGCGTAGCGGGCTATGTCCACGGCCAGCGAGCGCGGGACCTTCGCATCACCCGACCGGAACCGGAAAGCCACCATCGAAGGCGATTGGCGGGCAGCCACGTAATCTCCCAGTTCATTCGCATCAGCGCTTTCCAGGCCTTGCGATTTCAGGTCTTTGATCTCGCCCGCACCCAGCACTTCCACGGCGACGCCGCCGGTATCGCGTTCAGTGTTGAGCAAACGCAGCAATGAGATTTCTATGTGACCATCATGTGCAGTTTTAGTTTCACCGGTAATGGTGAAGCGCGCGGATTGCTCCACTGGCTCAAGAAAGGTGACTGCCAGTTCGCCGCTCTTAACTTCCCAATCCGCCACCAGCGCGCCGGAGACCTGATTGATGATGATGTTTTCCGGAAGCTGAATGCGGGCCTCTTTCGCCACACCCTGCGTTACTTCAAGGTTGACTTCGGCATAGAGCGAAGTGGAATCTTCACTTAGACTGGTGAGTTGCGTGAGAGATCCCCGCTGGCGCAGCGGCAGAGTAACGTGATGATCGTCCATCTTGCGACGCCAGGTAAAAGTAAGAGGCTCATTGCCGCGCGCGTAAGCCAGCCACTTGCTCTCCGCGGCGGTTTCTGTCTTCTCCGCCAGTAATCCGCCTGTCAGTTTCAGGTCCACACCCTGGCGCGGCAGTTGCACAGCGGCGCGCGTGACGCCGGAAGAAGTTGAGGGCAGCGATATACGCTCTTCGCCGGCGGAGGCGCTTACTGGCAGAGCGATGTCCAGCAGCAAAATGGCGCGCCCGGCATGCGCCAACATGGCCGCAGGCTGATTCCCGCCTTTGCCGCCGCTGGAGACCAGCGACACCAACTTGCCATCGAGCCGGGCTTCCCGCACCAGCAGGCCCGCGGGAATAGGAACGCGGACCCAGCCATCTTTCAGCACGTCAACTGTAAGACTGGCGCGGCCAGTGGCCAGTTCGCCGTCGATGTGCAGATCATAGTCGACGCGGGTAAGCGTCGCATCCACCGGAGGCGGCTCAGGCTCGCGCTCAGTGGGAAAGGCGCGGGCGCGCAGGTTTTGATATTCATCCACCGGAATCACGACCCAGCCGGGTGAGTGCGATGCGTCCGCAGAAAGCTGCGGCGCGGGAGCTTGAGCGGCCGCGGGAAATGCGGACAGCAAGATCAGGAGAACAAAACCGCTCAGAGCGGAGACGCGGAGGCTCGGAGAAGAGTTGCTGGGTTTAAGGACAAACGAACACTTATTACCGCGGATTAGCGCGGATGAACGCGGATAGTTGGTTATCGATAAAAACGTTTTTGACCTTCTCATGGAGAATGCCTCTCATTCAGACGAATTCATGGGATACGAATTTGCGCAGCCGGTGGGGGACGGCTGTTCGGTGGGGACACAACTGCTCTGGCCGCGAACAGAAGTCAGAAAGCGTAGTGCAACCGCTGGTCAAGGCTTTCTGGCCTTCGGCCCACTGGTGGTCGCTGAAGTAAGAACGGAGTAGCTGGATTTCTTGCAGGGAAAATTGTTGCCATTTTGGGCCTCCAGCCCTAACCACTTCACTTCTTAGAACCGGAGAGCGCCAAACGACCGATTCTACCGAATCTTTCTTGGTATACAATTGGGCTAACTGTAGATTTGAATTATTTTAAATGGAGAGTTCATGGCTGAAAGCATTGTTGTTAATGCTCTTGAAGCGCGTTCCAAATTCGGAAAACTCCTTCGCCGCGTTGATACGGAGGGCCGGTCTCTGGTGATAGCGAAGCGGGGAACCCCCCGGGCCGTGCTGATTAGCATTCAGGACTACGTGCGTCTCGCGGCTCCAGAGCCCGAGGTCCTGCGGGCCATCGGCGAAGAGTCCATTCAAAAGGCAACCCACACTCTCAGTTCGAAACGCATTGATCAAATCATCAAGGCCGCCCGCAAAAAGAAAATCAGGCGTGGATGATTCCGCTCCGGCTGGTGATCGATACCAATGTGCTCGTTTCTGCGGTCCTCAAGCCGGACGGATTGCAACGCACCGTATTCCTGCTGGCAACCACCAAGCCGGCCCGATGGTATGTCTCAAAGCCGATCATGGAAGAATATGCCGCTGTCCTGGCACGCCCTGAATTGAATATCCGCAAAAGCCTTCGTTTGCAGGTCATTCAGCTGATTAAGAATCATATTTATCCCGTCACTCCGTCACGGTTGCCGCAGCTTACAACCGATCCAGACGACAATATTTTCCTGGAATGTGCTGACGCTGCCCGTGCCGACTACCTGGTAACTGGCAATCAACGTCACTTCCCCAGGTTTTGGAAGAAGACCAAAATCATTCATTCACGTGAGTTTCTGGACATCGTTGCGCCTCATTTGACGTGAGATCGTGCATTTTTTGGGGCGCACAAATATCTATTGATTTCTTCCATCCTTTCCACAGCCCTTCTCTTGTATAATTGATCGTGCACCCCAAGAGGTCCCACGGCCAATGGCGCAAGCCACCGCAAAGCCGGGGATCAGCCCCCTCAAAATTCACCTCAACCCAAACTTCAGCTAAATCCATTCGTGCGAGGAGTTCATGGCAGCGAAATATATTTTCGTAACCGGCGGTGTTGTGTCTTCACTGGGCAAGGGACTGGCTGCAGCCTCCATCGGTTGCCTGCTTGAGAGCCGCGGGCTCAAGGTCAACCTGATGAAGTTTGACCCATACCTCAACGTCGATCCCGGCACCATGTCTCCTTTTCAGCATGGCGAGGTTTTTGTTACCGACGACGGCGCTGAAACCGACCTTGACCTGGGCCACTATGAGCGCTTTACTCACGCCAAACTCTCGCGCGACAACAATTGGACCACTGGCCGCATTTACGAGCAGATCATCACCAAGGAGCGCCGCGGCGACTACTTGGGCAAAACCGTGCAGGTGATTCCGCACGTGACCAATGAGATCAAGGCCGCAATGAAGAAGGTGGCGCAGGACGTGGACATCGCGCTTATCGAGATTGGCGGCACAGTGGGCGATATTGAGTCGCTGCCATTTCTGGAAGCCATCCGCCAGATGCGGCAGGAGCTGGGACGCGACAACACCATCTTTATTCATGTGACCCTGGTGCCGTGGATCGGCGCAGCCGGCGAGTTGAAAACCAAGCCGACCCAGCACTCCGTGAAAGAGCTGTTGAGTATCGGAATCCAGCCGGACATCCTGCTTTGCCGCACTGACCGTTTCCTCTCTAAAGAACTTAAGTCAAAGATCGCGCTCTTCTGCAACGTGGAAGATGAAGCCGTCATCACGGCGAAAGACGTTGCGTCGATTTACGAGGTGCCACTGGTGTTCGCGCGTGAAGGCGTAGACACGCTGCTTCTCCGATATCTGCGGATTGAATCGAAGCCGCCGGAGTTGGCCCGCTGGGAAGAGCTGATGCACCGTGTCTACAACCCGAAAGACGAAGTCCATATCGGGATTGTGGGCAAATACGTGGAGTATGAAGATTCCTACAAGTCGCTGAAGGAAGCACTGGTTCACGGCGCGGTGGCCCACAACCTGAAATTGAACCTGACGTGGGTGGAAGCCGAAGGGCTGGAGAGCAAGGACGGCAATCGCGATTACGAAATGCAGCTTGAGGGTTTTGACGGCATCCTGGTCCCGGGCGGCTTCGGCAAGCGCGGCATCGAGGGCATGCTGAATGGGATCCGCTACGCGCGCGAGAAAAAAGTTCCGTACTTTGGCATTTGCCTGGGTATGCAGACCGCGTGCATCGAATTTGCGCGCAACGTCTGCGGGCTGGAAGAGGCGAATTCCAGCGAGTTTGATCCGGCCACTCCGCACCGCATCATTTATAAGCTGCGCGAACTGACTGGTATTGACGAACTGGGCGGCACCATGCGTCTGGGCGCGTGGACGTGCAAGCTGGAGCCGAACAGCCAGGCAGCAAAGGCGTATGGCACAACCGAGATCAGCGAACGGCATCGCCATCGTTACGAGTTCAATCGCGAGTATGAAGCGGTGCTAACTGGCGGCGGCTTGCGCATTACCGGAGCTACACCGGACGCAACCTACGTGGAGATTGTGGAGATCCCCGATCATCCATATTTTCTGGGCTGCCAGTTCCATCCTGAGTTCAAGTCCAAGCCACTGGAGCCGCATCCGCTGTTCAGCGCGTTTGTGAAAGCGAGTTACCAGAACGGCCGCACGCGGCGGGATGCCAAGAGTTCGGAAGACGTGGAGATGTTCTTGAGGCCGGAGAGAATTGTAAGAAGGTAGTGCGGACTAGTTTTCTCTGCAACGCGCAATGATGAGAGTAATATCATCTTGCTGTTCGTGTGTGCTGAACCGCCGGACCGCTTCGACAACACACTCCAGTATCGCCTGAGGAGACGATCCGCGATTTTGTTGCAATGCCTCTATCAGCCGCTGCTCTCCGAATTCCTCGCCCGCATCGTTGAACGACTCAGTGATTCCGTCAGTGTAGAGAGTAATCATGTCTCCGGCAAAAAGGCCGCAGTCCGCCATGGAACATTCCCAATCCTTGAAAAGTCCCATTACTGTGCAGGTGGAATCAAGTCTTTCAATTGCGCCATCAGCGCGGAGCACCAAGGCGCAAAGATGTCCGCAGTTAGCGTAGCGTAAGCGCCGGACCTCGTCATCATATGCGCCAAAGAACAGGCTCGCATAAGCGTTCTCTGCCGTGTTCTCGTAAAAGAGCTTGTTGACCGACCTTAAGAACAGCTCGGGCTCTTCCCATGCGATTGCGCTCTGTGTGCGCAAGTTTGCCTGCAGGTTCGCCATGATGAGAGCGGCCGCGATCCCTTTCCCTGAAATGTCAGCAAGCGCAAACCCCAGGCGGTCCGGACCCAGACTGAGAAAATCGTAGTAATCTCCGCCCACTTCACGGGCCTGAATGCAAATTCCCGCATACTCCAGAGTTTGCACCTGCGGCAGGGCCTGCGGAAACAACCGGGCCTGGACCTGTTTCGCGATTTCCATTTCATGGGCCGCGCGCCGCTCGGCTTCCAGCTTGGCCGCGATGGCACGCCGCCGCTGTTCAATGGCGCGGCTGATTTCATCAAGACTCACGAGCGCAAAGGAATTATGATCAAGGTCCTCAAAGCGGGTAAACACCCCACCCCACACCGGCGGTTGCTCCCCGAACAACATGGACTGTTCGGCAACCCGGGCGGGCGCCTGCTGCAGGTATTTAATGCGCCTCAGCCGTGGTGTGTGATGAAAGCGAACTCCGCGCTTTCTCCATTCGCTGTATGTAGCGGCAACATCTTCGGTAACAAAAACAACCTGGGTAGATCGCCCAATGAGTCTGTATTCTTCGGAATCGGGTGCAGGCGCGATCAAGTTGAGCCCTGCTGTGCCGTCAGGAGGGGCGATCCCGAGTCGCCGCCGCCCGGACTGCAAAATCACGTCAGAAACCAGCTTAAAACCAAGCTGCTCGACATAGAATTGCAGGCTTTGTTCCAGGTCGCGAACGAAAACGTC
The DNA here is from genome assembly GCA_049802395.1 of Candidatus Angelobacter sp. Lineage (GTDB taxonomy): Bacteria > Acidobacteriota > Terriglobia > Terriglobales > Acidobacteriaceae > Angelobacter. The sequence continues at coordinate 4,253 of JBARMK010000081.1, read as the reverse complement.
AACGGCCTGGATGCCAAGATAAAGTTCCTCTCGATCCAGAGGGTCCATGGACTGGTCATCCCCGGTTGATGAAGGCGGGTTCATCGCCTTGATTATAAGTCTGAATAACGGGTCAGCATGCCAAAGGAGGCTCATCAGATGCCGCGCCGTCAGAAATCATGTAAGCTTTTTGCCAGATGCCAACTTCGTCCCCATTTATTTTTGATTCGCTCGCTGTGGGAGGGCAGTCGCTCTTCCTCATCGCCGGTCCGTGCGTCATTGAAAGCGAAGCGCATGCGCTCAACATGGCCGAGGCCATTAGCGCAGTGGCACGCAAGCTGCGAATTTCCTACATCTTTAAGGCCTCTTATGATAAGGCTAACCGCACCTCACTCCAGAGCTTTCGTGGGCCGGGGTTGGAAGAAGGATTGCGCATCCTGGAAAGAATAAAAAAAGAAACCGGCGTTCCAGTCCTGACTGACGTACATGAAGCCAAGGACGTGCCCATCGTAGCAGACGCTGTGGATGTGGTGCAGATTCCGGCATTTCTCTGTCGCCAGACCGACCTTTTAGTAGCCGCGGCCAAGCATGCTAAGGCCATCAACATCAAGAAAGGCCAGTTTGTTTCACCCTGGGACATGCGGCACGCTGTGCAGAAGGTCCGCGAATCCGGCAATAACAATATTTTTCTCACCGAGCGCGGCAGCTCTTTCGGCTACAACAATCTTGTCGTTGACATGCGCTCACTGGCCATCATGCGGCAGTTTGCGCCGGTGGTATTTGACGCTACGCATTCCGTGCAACTGCCATCAGCAGGAGCGGGTGGCAAGGCAGTATCAGGGGGGCAACCGGAGTTTATTCCTTTGCTTTCGCGTGCGGCGGTGGCTGCCGGCGTGGACGGCATCTTCATGGAAGTGCACGACAATCCCGCAGAAGCCAAGTCTGACGGTGCGAACGCGCTGCCGCTGGACCAACTTGAAGCTGTTTTAACGGAGTTGCTGGCGATCAGGAGCGCGTTGACGCCTTCGGGAGCATAGCACTCTAAAGCGCAAGCGGCTCCATAGCCGCCTGCGCAAGCACCCGACTGGGAGAGGGACTTTCGCTTGCGCGGCCCTCAGCCGAAAAAAATCGGTCGAGCGCAGCCAACTTAATATTGTTTAAGTCGGTTGCGGCCTGAGGCCCCACGCACACGGCCCCTTGGTTACCGCATCGACTGGCCTGGTTCGGCCTTAACCGTCGCAGATTTATCGGCCCCATCTGTGGCCTTGTCCGCTGGTGCGGCCTTGTCATGAGCGGCACTTTGGCGCTCAAGGAAGTCGATCACCCGTTTCAGATCGATGTCCGCCATGCGCAGATTGGGCATTTTGACTTCCTTGTACTGCTTGAACAGTGCGACAGCGATCGGGTCCTTCTCCGCCAGAACCTTGTCCGGTGTGGCGATGAAACGCTCCAGCCAGCTCCGTTCGCGCACGTGGGTCACCCCGAGTAAGTCCGGACCAATCTTGTCGCCATGGCCCACGGTATGGCACGCGGCGCACTGCGTACTAAAGATGTACCGGCCTTTATCGCTAAGGTCGATTTCGCCCACGTGTGCGTAATCAGTCTTGGCGTCCAGTTGCTTGGCATTTCCCCAGCTATTGAGCCAGTTGCCGATCATGTTGGCCAGGAAGCGCGGGTTGTCCGTGGCGGCGTTGCGCATCCATTGTCCACCTGGCTCATTGCCGATCATTACGCTCGGCGTGTGGCCGTCGCGATCGTTAGGATCCGGGTCTGAGTAAAGCCCCAGTTTTTGACTCACCAGGTCAATATCTGCTTTCTTACCGGTAAGAAATGTCCAGCCTGGTCCAACGCGATATTTTTCTGCATAAGCCTTGAGCACTTTGGGCGTGTCATGCTTGGGATCAATACTGATGGAATAGAAGAAAATGTCTTTGCCTACACGGTCGCCCAGCATCTTCTGCACCTGCACTAGGCGCGCTGTTTCCAGAGGGCAGGAATCTTGGCATTCGGTGTAGATCAGATCGATGACAACGCTCTTGCCCTTAAGCACATCGTCGTAAAAATGGACCTTTTTCCCGTCCTGCGTGGTTAGCACAACATTGGGAAAGTAATTAGCCCCCCAGCGGCTCTGTGCCGCCGCGGGAACTGAGGCTGTTGCAAAAAAAATGGCCGTAAGAAAAAAGGCGCTGGCCGTTGCGAAGCGCGCCCCGAATTTCCGTCGCATGGTAATGCTCCCTGAAGTTCTAAACCGCTAAACCCGGAATATTTTTTGTTTCAGTCCGGCGGCCCGCACCTTGCGCTGCGAGCCGCCAATCTGAATCTTGTTACATCCGCATGCTTTAGAGAGCAGTCGGAGCTATGTCGTCCGGCGCCGCGAAGGTCACACCGGTCGGTCCTGGAAGCGGCGTCGGCAGCGGCCGCAGGAACGGCGCGCCTCCGTCATCGATTTCCCAGCGGACCAGCATGGCGTTGTCCTCGTGCACTGTGTTGTGGCAGTGCTCCATGAACATTCCACCCCAGTCACGGAACTGCATGGTCAGGGTCACACTTCCACCCGGACGCAGGCGATACACGTCCTTGCGGCCCTTTTCCCAGGCCGGAACGTTAGCAGCGCTACCGTTGCGGGCCAGGATCTGGCCTTCTTCAAAGTGGATGTGGATTGGGTGGTCCCAACCGCCGCCACCGTTCTGCAGCGTCCAGACCTCGCGTGTGCCGTAGCGCGGCGCCGCGGAAACGCGGCCCCAACTGGCGTTCAGCATTGGACCATGGTCGGTGGATACGCCCCACTGACCCTTTGCTCCGCCTGCACCGGTGGTGTAGGCGGCTTCATCGGTCGCCGCCAGAGGCTGTGAAGCTCCGCTGCCAAAGGTGAAGGTTCGTTCTCTCGACACTGCAATGCCCGACAGATCAGGATTCGGAATCAGCACGTTCGGCACCTGGCTCACGTCAGGAGTCGCGGGATCCCGCACGATGCGGAATTCCAGGAACTTTCCAACGCAAGGATCATGAGACGTGCCGGCAAGCGCCTGGGCCAGCGAAAGGTCGGCACTGGGCTTTTTGCCGTCCTGATGCTCGGCCACGTTGACCATCCAGACTTTGTCGTTAATGTTGTAACGGGAGAAGTCAATGACCCAATCATAGCGCTCGGCGATACCCTGCTCGTCAGAGATCGTTTGCACGACCGGTGTCGGCAGCAGGTTACCATCGTTGGCAATCTGGATCATCGGCGATCCGTCAGACAGACCGTACTTAAAGAAGCGGGAAACGCTGGCGTTCAGGATGCGGAAGCGATACTTGCGGCGCTCCACTTCAAAGAACGGTTTGTACTGCATGTTTACCATCATCAAGTCGCCCAGGAAGCCGTCAAACTGGAAGATGTCCATAAAGAGCTGGCCGCTGGCATCAAAGGCCTTCTCGTTGATCATCAAATTAATGTCATAATCCAGATTGCCCCAGCCCTTCCCGTTTGAGGAACCGCTAGGTAGGCGCAGATTCACGCCGTCATTCACGGTTTCGTCACCACGGTCGAGCGCGCTGTAGATGTTGAACATGGCAGCGTTGCCCTTGTACACGTTCTGTGAAGTGAACGTGAACATGTGATCGTGGAACCAGTGCGTCGACATGGTTTCGCGCCAGTCGCCCGGGACCTTGTTGATTCCGCCGTTGTCAGCGGGGCTGCCGGCGCGGGGATCGGTCGCGTTGGTGTTGACGGAGCGGAAGCCCGCCAGCACGATCGGCCAGTGATAGTCATAGAACTGGTTGGGGAAGAAGAATGCGCCGGTAAAGCCGTCGTTTTCTGCACCGTGGTGGCCGTTGTGCTCGTGCGTGGAGATCGTGTTCCGCCCGAAACCATTGTTCTGCGTAACATCGGCAGGCAAGCGATTGTGGTGGCGGAGCAGGATCGGCTCGCCATAACGGCCCTGCACCAAGTAGGGTGGCAGGGTGCCGTTAAACGTCCACACGGAGTTCGGGTTCTGTGTCGGGAATCCGGGATGGAACTTCAGTGGGAACGGCGTTGCCAGATTGATGCCGTTGTTGAACTTCGGATCAACCTGCGGATTGTAGGTGGTGTTCGTGGCGGCCTGTGCCTGCGAAGTCTCATAGCCGACCTGCGGCGCGTGATCACCGAACCCCTGGTGCGCCCAGATTGGTCCCGGTGGACGGCCTTCGACGGGGCCGGTCAGGCCGGTCTGTCCGTTGACCAAGGCTGGATCCAGAGGTTGCTGCGTCTGGTTAGACTGCGCCTGTGGAACCGGAGTCAAGCCACCGGTCAA
>JBARMK010000080.1:0-3781 GCA_049802395.1 Candidatus Angelobacter sp. | reverse complement strand
TTGTTTGTGACCGTAATGATCAGGTGGTCGCCTGGGTTCACGTGGAGAGTTGGGTTCTCCAGGCTGCTGGGTGTCATAAAGCAGAAAAGCGTTCTGCCGGCGAAGTCGGTCGTGGTCTGATAGGAGAACTGGACTGTTAGTGTCCCGTTCTGGCTGAAAAGAGCAGCTGGTTGGTGGACCACGCTGCCCGCGGCAAAACGTGGGCACGGATTCGCTACTGGCTTAATGGGTGATGGCATTGCTGTAGTGGTCACTGTCTGTGCAAACAAGCAGGCCTGACCCAGCATTGACAGCACTAAGGCTGCCATAAGGGTGAAAGCAAATCGCATCTGTCGATTCATAGGGAACATCTCCAATATTCGCTTTTTCGGCCGGGAACGGCCGTAAAACGGGCTCAGCGAAAGAGTGGTGACTGAGGTTGTTGCGCGCTAATTACGCCGAAAGTTATTACAGAGAAATAGTGCTGCCATCGAATGGACACACGTATCGTATGCCATCAATTGGCGCAGCTCTTTCCAGGAACATCCAGCCGATTTCGATGACTCGTCTGCTGGGATTTCACTTCCTGCCGGGCAGAACTGTCCGTTCGGTAGGTTCAGAAAATTCAGCAGTCGAAGCCAAATTTGCACCGCTTTGTGGGTCCGGAAGAGCGGTGCGGCAACAGACGTTAGCCGAAAAATTAGAATTTTCCAAGAAAATTCGCCAGAATTCCTGTTTTTAGAAAAGACGTCGCAAACTCGCTGAATACGCGGCTTAGCTCACACCATGATCGCTGCTGACACTTAAAGAAAGTTGAATGATGAGATGATGGGATGTTAATCGCAAGACCAGTAATAACTAAAAAAGTGAGGAAACGTGGTTTACATGAAATTTATTGCAATACCGGCTGCAATCGCCTGCGCAGGCAGCCTTGTCCCGCGGAATTTGTAACAAACTCCAGCTAGTAAAGCGCACGTGAGATTCCATGATTCTCTATGATGAACGACATACAACTTGCTAACTGATCTATGCCGGAGGCAAATATTCTTGCTCCTGTCGCCTCATTGAGCCTGCGCCCATGACCTTCTATACTGTTAAGCGGAGACACTGCCTTGCCCCTTTCCGCGGTCATAGTCGATGATGAACAACTCGCGCGCGACGAACTGAGCTACCTGCTCAAGTCTGTAGACGACGTCAATGTGGTCGCGCAGGGCCATAACGGGATTGAAGCCATCAACCTGATCAAGGAGTTTGCTCCTGATTTACTCTTTCTCGATGTGCAGATGCCCGGGCTTGACGGCTTCGCCGTTATCAAGAAACTGCTCGATAAGAAAATTCCGTTGCCGCAAATCGTGTTCGCCACCGCATTCGACCAATATGCAGTTAAAGCTTTCGAAGTCAACGCCATTGACTACCTTCTCAAACCATTTGATAAGAAACGTGTGAGCCAGGCGGTGGAAAAGGCGCGGCGCAAAGTCCAGGGCGCTTCCGCAGGTACGGAAAAGCTCGACACGCTTGTGAAGTTGCTGGAGTCGCAGCGCCCGCAAAATTCCAAGGTACTGCTTCGCTCCGCCGGCCGCCTTCTGCTGGTCGATCAAAAAGACGTGTGCTTTGCCTCGATTGATGATGGAATCATCAGCGTGATCGCCACGAATCTGGAAGGCCAATCCAACTGCCGGACGCTTGAAGAACTGCTTGAGGGGCTTGATGCGGAGACTTTCTGGCGCGCCCACCGCTCTTTCGTCGTGAATATCAACCGGATCAAGGAAGTGGTGCCGTGGTTCAAAAGTTCCTACCAGTTGCGCATGGACGATCGCAAGCAAACGGAAATCCCGGTCAGCCGCGCCCAGACCAAGCGACTCAGAGAGTTGTTTGGACTCTAGCTGTTGATTCTCAAAGCTCTTCGGGCAGGCGTAACAAGATATGGCTTTTAGTCGTACTGCAATGGTTTCCAATCAAATCGCCATCCAAGGGACCTTGTGCTGAGCGAAGCCCATCTTATTTATGGAGAGCCGGTACATCGAACGGCTACCGTCCATCATTCTCAGCTCCCATCGCAATCTTCAACAATTCCGCTGCCAGCGCAAATACATCCACATCTTCCAGATTGCATAGCACAACCGCTCCTGCTTTGTGTTCAGGCTGCATGATGATTGCCGTGCTCACCCGTTGCTGTGCGCCGCCGTGTCCGACCGTCGTGAAGCCAAACCAAGTGCTAGAGCCCCAACCTAGGCCGTAACCTCGGGCTGGGTCCTTATCTGACGGCAGAGTCGTTTGTTTGGTCCACATTTGCTGCCGTGTTGCCTGTTGCAAGACTTTGTAGTCCAGCAGAGCTGCTTCTAGCCGCGCCATGTCTTCCGCATTTGACGTCAAGCCGCCGCCGGGCAGCTTATAGCTGGTATCGGCTAGGTCAGAGTTAATGATTTCTCCCGTCTTGGTTTTCTGGTAGCCCTGGGCGCGGTGCGGAATGATCCGGTGAACGTCATCATCCTCGGTGTGCTGCATTCCGGCGGGAAGAAAGATCGCCTGCCGCATGAAGTCAATATACTTCTGCCTTGAAGCGCCTTCCATCACGCAGCCAAGCAACGTGTATCCGAATGTTGAATAATGAAATCCTTTTCCCGGCTCGGCGATCAGATCATCCTTGGCAAAGGTCTGCAGCGATTCTTCTATCGAGTTGTAGTGCTTTGTGCTGCTCACATCCGGATCGTCTGGGCTTTCACTCTTGTAATGGCGGATGCCGGCGGTGTGCGCGAGGACTTCCCGGGTGGTAATAGGCCAGGGTTTTTTGGGAAATGCAGGACAATACCGCTGCACCGGAGCGTCGAGGTCCAGCTTTCCATGCTCCACCAGCCACATTGCGCCTGTGGCTGAGACCGATTTCGAAACCGATGCCAGCCGGTACTCGGTTTCAGCGGTTGCCGGAACATTATTTTCCAAATCGGCAAGGCCGTAGCCGGTGGCCCACACAAACCGGCCATCTTTGACGATCGCCACTGACACGCCTGGGGCGCCGGTCTTAGCCATAAACTCGGTAACTTTGTTATTGATCTGGCTGGTCGTGGAAGGAGCAAATTTGTCCTGCGCGTATGTGGCCACGCTGACGAAAAGTAAAAACACCAGGCTCGTTCGGAATTTCATGCCCGGATTGTACTTAACCTGGCCTGGTTTCCGGAACCACTTTGAATTCCAGACGTCGCGAGCCGCGCAACGCGGTTACCTTCGTGGACACGCCAATCCGGTCCTCACCCAGCAGCCGGTGTAGTACATCAACGCCTTCAACCGGCTCGCCGTTCAGGTTCACGATCACGTCGCCTTCCTGCAATCCCGCCTTCTGCGCCGGGCTGCCGGGCTCCGCGGCAAGAACTAGAGCACCGGTTGTGGTTTTCAATTCATAATGCCGCGCGATGGTCCGATTCAGCGGCGCTGTCTGCGCCTGCACTCCAATGTAGCTGCGCTGGACTTTGCCGTAACGAATCAGTTTGCTGGCAATGAACTGCGCCGTGTTGATAGAGATGGCAAAGCATAATCCCTGTGCCGGAAGAATGGTCGCAGTGTTGACTCCTACTACTTCGCCGCAGGAATTCACTAACGGGCCGCCGGAATTTCCCGGATTCAATGCCGCATCTGTCTGGATCACATCTTCAATCAATCTGCCCGATTGCGAGCGCAGGCTGCGGCCCAGCGCGCTGATCACTCCCGCCGTTACCGTGTATTGAAAGCCATAAGGATTGCCGATCGCCACTACCAGCTGTCCAACGCGAATTTTGCGTGAATCGCCCAGCCGGACGCTGTGCAGCGC
>JBARMK010000079.1:0-5649 GCA_049802395.1 Candidatus Angelobacter sp. | reverse complement strand
TGCTGGAAAAGTGTAACTGGAACCAGACCGACGCCGCCGAGCGCTTCCACATTCCGCTCTCTACGTTGAACCAGAAGATCAAGAGGCTGAATATCGAGATCAGGAAGAAGAGCGCCCGGGATTCTTAGTCGCCGGTCGCCGCGTTTAATTCCTCTGCCTGGAGGCGGGACCAGTTCCCAGATCAACGGCGCTTGGGAGCAGTCAGGGCCATTCTGCTATATTTGACCTTCTTGGATGGAACTAACTTCCCCGTTTGAATTCGTGAAGCGGTTTGTCCTGTCGGTACAGGAATATACGTACCTGTCGGTCCGCGCGGTCACCAATTTGTTCCGCAAACCGCTCTATATGGCGGACATCATCCAGCAGGCCGATTTTATCGGCGTAGGTTCGCTTCCCATCGTGGTACTTACGGGAATGTTCACCGGAATCGTGCTGGCGTTGAACACCTCCAAGACCCTGGAACAGTTTGGTTCATTGTCACTTACCGGTACGCTGGTTTCTTATTCCATGGTGCGCGAACTCGGGCCTGTGCTCACCAGCTTGATGGTGGCTGGGCGCAACGCTTCCGGCATGGCCAGCGAGCTTGGCTCCATGAAGGTGACTGAGCAGATTGATGCGATGCGCTCACTGGGTACTGATCCATACAAAAAACTGGTAACACCGCGCGTGGTTGCGACTGTGGTCATGTTGTTTTTCCTGACCATTATTTCCGATCTCGTAGGATTGGTTGGCGGCTGGATTATCGCTTTCGCCATGCTCGGCCTGGATACGGCCCAGTACTGGAACAGCGCATATCAGATCCTGAAATATAACGATGTGATCACCGGATTGGTGAAGCCACTGGTGTTCGGCTTCATCATATCTACCGTGGGCTGTTATTACGGCATGAACACCAAGGGAGGCACCCAGGGCGTGGGCCGCGCCACCACGCAAGCCGTTGTCGCGTCTTCTGTGCTCATCCTGGCCGTAGACGCAGTGCTTACCCAACTCTTTATTACCTTGAGATGACCCTGACCATGCCAGAGTTCGAGAGCCGCACCGCGGATACGGTCCACAAAGCGATTATCTTTGAAGATGTCGCCATAAGTTTTGAAGGGCTCTCCGTGCTCGACGGCATTTCTTTTGAACTCAAGCGCGGTGAGACCAAAGTAGTGCTAGGCGTCTCCGGCTCGGGAAAAAGCACGATTCTTAAGCTCTGCCTCGGGCTGCTGAAACCTGATTCTGGCCATATTTACGTGCTGGGGCATGACGTCACCACGATGTCAGAAGAGGAATTGTTTGACCTGCGCAGCAAGGTGGGCATCGTCTTCCAGGAGAGCGCGCTGTTTGACTCGCTCACCGTGCGCGACAATGTGGCTTTCCGTCTGATGGAGGAACATCTGCCCGAGGCCGAAGTGGAAAAGCGCGTGCGCGAAGCCCTGAGCTTTGTTGAACTGGAAGAGGCGATCAACAAGCTGCCTTCGGAGCTTTCCGGCGGAATGCGGCGGCGCGTCGGCATTGCGCGCGCCATCATCACCCAGCCCGAAGTCCTGCTTTACGATTCGCCCACAGGCGGCCTCGACCCCATCACTTCAACCACCATCATCGAGTTGATCATGAAGCAGCGCGACGTTTACAAAACCAGCGCTCTGCTGGTCAGTCATCGCCTGCAGGACGGCTTTACTCTGGCCGGCCACTATTTTGATCCTGTCACCAAACACATGAAGCCTGTCGACGGCATGCCGTCGCGCGAAATTCACACGAGCTTTATGATCCTGCGCGATGGCAAGATAATTTTTGAAGGCACAGCGCCCGAATTGGGCAAGGTGGAAGACCCGTACATCAAGGAATACATTTCCTGAATCTCAGCGCGCTTCACGCCCTCTTCAGCAGCGCATTAGCATCTTCAAAGCGGCGCGCCATCTTCTCGCCGCTGCATTGCTGTTCCAGCAGCGTCTCTGCGTCCCACTCGCTGCGGGACACCCCGAAAAAGTCGCCACCATAGACATGCAGTGCGCCCGTCAGCCGCGGAATGGGATTGCTTACGGAGTGGATTATGTCGCGGCCGAGAGGTTCAGCGTCTTTCTCTCGCAGCGCACGAGCTCCTGCCGCCTCCACCAGCCCGCCGCTGCCTGGCACGCGCCGCCAGAAAATATTGTCCTCGCGCCCGGTGTAAAGGCCGATGATGGCCCACATCTGGTGATTGTGCGGCAGCAAATTCATCCACGGCGCCCAAATCACGTTCAGGATCGTGAGATCGTCAGAGCGATAGAGTGCCTGCATCTCCGCTTGTTGCGGCTCACCCAGCGCCTTCAGCACCGCCCCGGGAGTGGAAACGGCTCGCGCCACAACTTCGCGTACCGCACGTTGCGGTGCATCTTGCCGCAGCGCTACACGGCAATCCAAAACGAACTGGTTGAGTTCAAACATCGCTGATTCCCGGCTTATTACTTACCGGCTTTCGCTGCTGCAGCAGCCTGGGCGCGCCGTGCTGCCAGACGCTCCCGCAATTTTTTAATACGTTTCTTAGCAGCCGGCCTGGATGTAAGTTTTTCCAGATGCGAGAGAAACTCCGGATCAATCTGGTCTTTCCTGGCCTGTGCTATGTGCTCGCCAAACTTAGCCCACAGGAAATATGGCTCGGTGTTGGTTTCAAAAAACAATTGCTCGTTGATGGCGCCGCGCAAAACCAGGGCAGCAGCCATGTTCCAAAACGTCATTACCTGGCGAAACCACGCATTCGGCTCAGTGCCGTAGCCGACTATGACGGCCTTAAATTCGTCATAGCTTTGCGGCCAGAACTCTGAGACTACATACTTTCTCGCCGCACGCATCACTGGCTCTCTGCGGAGATCATAAAGCTGCAAAATAACCTGCGCGTCTTCTGCTTTTGCTTTCGCCATCGAAATGATCGCTCCTGTAGGTTAACCCGCTTCTCTCTGGCTGGCTGCTTCGCTCTTGGCCTGCGTTACCCACTCTGGCGTGGGGATTGACCGCGAATAATCGCATTTTACCGCGATTGCAGCTGGCTTGGCTTCTTCCACTGCTGCGCCCTTTTTGCCGCGCTTCCTCGGCTTGGGCTGCTCTTCTTCTTCCGCCGACTTCTTGCTGTTGTTGGGGCAAACCAGCAGCGATCCCGACTTCAAATGCTTCTCCAGCAAATACGGGCTGCCGCATTGGGGACAGGCTTCAGCCACCGGCTTGTAGGCCGACGTAAATTCGCAGGTGGGATAATTTGAGCAGCCGTAGAACGTGTTTCCGCGGCGGCGCGCCTTCTTTTCCACCAGTTCGCCGTCCGCGCACTGCGGGCACTTTACGCCGATAAAGTTCTGCTTGATGTACTTGCACTCCGGATATCCGCTGCAGGAGATGAACTCTCCGTAGCGGCCATGGCGCAGCACCATGTTCCGTCCGCACTTGGGGCAGAGTTCTTCCAGCGGAACGTCGGGCACGCGCTTGCCCTGGTCCAGCCGCCGCGTGGTCTTGCAATCCGGATACCCGGTGCAAGCCATGAACTGGCCAAAACGCCCGCGCTTGAGCACCATAACGCGGCCGCAATTTTCGCAGTACTCGTCCTGCCCCGTCTCCGGCATTTCAGCGGTATCGAATTCAGGAAGATTGACCGGGTTCTCTTTGGTGAAGGTGCAGCTCTCCGGATCATCCTTTTTATAGGAGCTGCAGGCATAAAACGAGCCGTGTTTCCCCCACTTCAGCACCAGCGGAGAACCGCACCGCTCGCACTTTTCGTCGGTGGGTTTTTCCATCCGCTTCACGTTCTCCATGTGCTTTTCAGCGTAGCGGAGGTCCTTGGAAAACTTTTTGTAGAAGCCGCCCAGAGCGTCGGTCCACTTCTCCTTGCCTTCTTCAATCTCGTCCAGCTCTTCTTCCAGCCGCGCCGTGTACGCTGGATCAAAAATCTCTTCAAAGTTCTTGACCAGCAGATCGGTCACAACCAGTCCCGTTTCCGTGGGGATAAATTTCCCGCCGATTTTCTGAACGTACTGACGCTCTTGGATCGTGGAAAGGATCGTGGAGTATGTTGACGGCCGCCCGATGCCCCGCTCTTCTAGCTCTTTCACCAGCGACGCTTCGTTAAATCGTGGCGGCGGCTCGGTGAAATGCTGCTCCGGCTTCAGTTCGCGCAGAGTAAGCTTCTGCCCGATTTCCAGTGCCGGCAGCTTGTGCTTGAGCGCCTCATCTTCTTCATCCTTGGTGTCCTTAGACTCTTCGTACACCTTCAGGAAGCCCTCAAACTTCAGCACCGACCCGGTCACGCGGAACGTGAACGAATCTGCGCCGCGCCTGGCTTCAATATCCACGCCGGTCTGGTCAAAAACAGCCGATGTCATCTGCGACGCCACAAAGCGCTGCCAGATCAGCTTGTAAACTTTGTATTCGTCTTCCTGGAGATACTTCTTGATCTCGTCGGGATGCCGCGCTGCCGAACTGGGGCGGATAGCTTCGTGTGCTTCCTGCGCCGCCTTGCGCGACTTGTAAACATTCGGCTGGTCAGGCAGGAAATCCTTGCCGTATGTGCCCTTAACTAGTTCGCGTACTTCCGTCAGGGCGTCAGGAGATACCTGCACCGAATCGGTACGCATATAAGTAATAAGGCCGACCGAGCCTTCTTCTCCCAGCTCCACGCCTTCATACAGGCGCTGCGCAATCATCATCACGCGTTTCACGCTGAAGCGCAGCTTGCGTGATCCATCCTGTTGCAGCTTGCTGGTGGTAAAGGGCGGCGCAGGACTGCGGCGGCGCTCTTTTTTCTCAATGTTCCGCACTGACCACTGCGCCTGCTCCAGCGCGCCAGTGATCTTTTTGGACTCTTCCTCGTTCGGGACTTCGGTCTTTTCGTCGCCCCGGCCCACAAAACGCGCATCGAACGCCGGCGGCTTGCCCCCGAAAAGATGAGCGTCAATCGTCCAATATTCTTTTTTCTCAAAAGCTTTGACTTCGCGTTCGCGCTCCACGATCAACCGCAGCGCAACCGTTTGTACGCGTCCGGCGGAGAGCCCGCGGCGGACTTTGTCCCACAACAGCGGCGAAACCTGGTAACCCACAATCCGGTCCAGCACGCGGCGCGTCTGCTGCGCGTCCACCAGGTTGCGGTCAATGTCGCGGGGATGCTTGAAGGCTTCCTGCACCGCTTTCTTGGTGATCTCATTGAAGGTCACGCGATGAAACGGCGTGCCGCCTTTTTTCTTCTTCTTGGCGCCATCTTCCGAAAGTTCTTCTTCCAGGTGCGCGGCAATGGCCTCGCCTTCTCGGTCCGGGTCAGGCGCCAGATAAATGGCGACTGCGCCCTTGGCCAACTTCTTCAGCCTGGCCACCACTTTCTCTTTTCCGGGGATGACCACGTAGTCGGTGGAGAAGTCGCCTTCCAAATCGACCCCGAGTTGGCTCTTGGGCAGGTCCTTGATGTGGCCGAGCGAGGCTTCGACCTCGTATTCTGAGCCCAGATACTTATTGATGGTTTTCGCCTTGGTAGGCGATTCGACGATTACGAGTGATTTTGCCAACGTTACTCTTTTCCCTTGAATTCAAGTTGAAGCTAACACGGATTAGGGCATAGCGACAAACATGACCACAGTGGCTGGCTCTTGGCATGCGCTTTCTCCCAAACTTCCAGATTACGATAATTTCTCATCGAGGCGCTCCAAACTAGTC
>JBARMK010000078.1:0-17483 GCA_049802395.1 Candidatus Angelobacter sp. | reverse complement strand
GGTCATTGTTCACCTGATCGCGCAATCGAAGGAGCAAACGCTTCCGGAAGCGGTATGCGAAGCGCTGCGTAAGATTGAAGGCGCGTTCTCCGTGGTGATGATGACGCGCGACCGAGTGTTTGCCATTCGCGATCCCCGCGGCTTCCGGCCGCTTTCCATGGGACGCATTCCCGCCGCCGCGGACGACGGGCGTGACACGGTGGTATTTGCTTCAGAAACCTGCGCGTTTGATTTGATTGGCGCCATCTACGAGCGCGACGTTAAACCGGGTGAGATGGTGGTGGTGGGGCCCGAAGGAGTTTTCTCGCGCTTTTTTGCCGCGGAGAAGAAACAATCCGCCTGCATCTTTGAGCACGTTTATTTCTCGCGACCGGATAGCGTGGTGTTTGGGCGCTCCGTGCAGGCCAGCCGTGAGGCCATGGGCCGCCAACTGGCGAAGGAATCCCCGGTTGAGGCCGACCTGGTGGTACCGGTGCCGGATTCGGGCGTGGCCGCCGCGCTGGGTTATTCGTCTGAATCGGGGCTGCCGTTCCGCTTCGGGTTGATCCGCAACCATTACATTGGCCGGACATTCATTGAGCCGGAGCAGAGGGTGCGCGACTTTGGCGTGAAACTAAAGCTGAATCCCATCCGCAGCCTGCTTGCAGGAAAACGCGTGATTCTGGTGGATGATTCGATCGTGCGCGGCACTACGAGCCGCAAAATTGTCCGCATGGTGCGCGATGCCGGCGCAACGGAAGTCCACATGCGCATTTCATGTCCGCCCACGATTTCGCCCTGCTATTACGGTGTGGACACGCCCTCCAAAGGGCAGTTGATCGCCTCAAACAAATCACTGGAGGAAATCCGCCACTATATCGGCGCAGACTCACTGGCGTATCTTTCGCTGGCCGGATTACGCGAGGCGTGCGCTGAAGGCGAGAACACGACTTATTGCACGTCATGCTATACCGGCATTTATCCTACGGAATTTATTCCCGTGGACCAGATCCAGCCGATGGTAGTGGCGAAAAAGCCTTAAGTTCTGCCACTCTTCCGCGTGGGAGTCAAAAAACTCTATGGAGAGTAGAGTCTGCTACTTGGTTGATCCCGAAGAGATGCTGCAAGCCGCTGAACGCGGAGATGTAGACAAAGTCCGCCAGCTTCTTGCTGCCGATTCGACACTTGTAAATGCCAGGGGCGCACAAAACAAGACACCGCTACACTGGGCCGCGGAAAAAAACAACTCCGCGCTGGCCGAACTGCTGCTCTCCGCGAACGCCGATATTCAGGCCGAAGTCACCTGGGGCATGACGCCGCTGCAATGGGCGGCCAACATGGGTAGCAGACAGGTTGCTGAAATTCTTCTGGCCCACGGCGCAGGACCGCAGCTGAATATGTGGTCTGCAGCAGGGCTGGGCATGATGGATGTGGTCAAGAGTTTCTGGGATTCACCCAACACCCTGAAGCCCGGCGCCGGCCAGACCCGTTCCCGTGATTTGGGCAATGGCAAGTGGGATAAAACGCCACCGCCGGAGAGTTACCGTGAACTGGTTTCCGAGGCCTTCTACATCGCTAGCCGCAACGGGCACGTTGAAGTGGCGCGCTTTTTGCTGGGGGAAGATGCAGACATCAATTGCCGGGGATTCTTCGGCGCTCCGGGCCTGCACTGGGCTGCAATCAACGGACATAAATCCATGGTCGGATTTCTCATTGATAGCGGTGCAGATTTAACTTTGCGCGACCAGCAGTTCGATTCGACAGCGCTGGGCTGGGCACAGGAAGGCGAGCAGGTTGAAATTGCGGAGCTGCTGCAGGCGAGAGGCGTGGAACGCTAGCCTGGTCGCATGAAAAGCGTCAAGCCGCTGACAAACTTCCCGATTTCAGGCTCACCGTCTTGCCCTGAGCCGCCAGTTCGCGTTCGGCAGCTTTAAGGACTGCCAGCTTGGCTTCAGGTAAGCCCATCGCAGGGATAACGGCCATCGTCCGAAGGATACCCGCCAGGTCGAAGTAAGCCCGCCGGCATTTCTTCATGAACTCCAGGGGATACTCCGGCTTGCGGGCGTAGGCAGCGACAGGATCGGCATCGAGCAGATACGCAACGTCGGGCCGGGGCACAAAGCCATGTACAAACTTCACAAATGCCCGGCTGAGCGAGTTGTTGAGATTCAAATTGGACAACTCATCGTAAATATAGCGATCAAGAATTACGACATCCGCGCCGCTCTGCCTCTTTGCGCTTGCAACAACGCGGCACAGGTTGACCGCGTCAAGCAGGTAGAGAAAATGCCGGGCCAGCGTAAGGTGCCAGCCGCGCATGTTTTTATCGCGGCGATTCACCGGCTTGCCGGGCGCTCCGATACCGCGCTCGCTCTTGTACACCTTGTGAACAAAACCTTCACGGTATTTCACCCCGACCACAACGTTGTCCCAGAAGGCCAATAGAGTAGTCTTCAGGCCGGCAGCGTGCAACGCCGAGCGAAGGCTGTCAATTTGGGTGGACTTACCGGAACCATCCACGCCAGAGAAAGAAATGAGCATAGGAGTATTGGAAGCGTTGGTCATTAGGTTCGGCCCGTGCATATCAGTTGTGTCGCATCGGTGGTGATCGTTACAGACTTATCTCCCTGTCACGCCGGCCAGGCCAGTCCCAGGAGGCGTAGAGGAGGTGCTGTGGCTCAGGGCATACACTGTTCCCAGCGCCGCTCCGGCAGCGACAACGGCCCCAATCTTGAGCAGCAAAGACCTTGTCTGATGCTGCTTGGCCGGGGCAATCGCCACACCTGCTGGCTTGGCGGCTGCGCCGCCAGCGGTGGGAACGCTCTCTGCCGACGCCGCGCCCACAGGTTCAGTCTGCTGCTTCTTGGGTTGCGGTCCATCCGGAACAGTAGTTTGTGCCGAGGTATTGGTGGTGCTCGGCTGCTGCTGCGTGCCTGAAGCGTCAGGGTAGGTCGTAACCGGCTGCAAAGGCCCTTGCGACGGGTTTACGCTGGTGCCGCTTGGATTGGTGTTCTGCTGCGGCTGTGCCTGTAGATTTCCATTGGCAGGCGATGCCGTCGTAGTGGCGGGAGCGGTGCTCGGCGATGTGGGCTGGGTGGTGGCCGGCGCGTTCGGCTGTTGCGCTGTTTCTGGCTGCTGTTGCGGGGCCGCCTGATTATTGCCTTGCTGAGCCATGAGAACGGGCGAGAAGGACAAACCAGCGATCAATGTGGTGCTCAGGATTCTCGCAATTCGATGCTGCTTTTTCATAGGAACCTCGGGGAACTTGCAAGTTCTTAATGTGAAACGATTGTTGATTTAACGGGGCCCGGTCTTTCGGCAGATTTGCTGACGGTCCGCCCCTCGGTTGTTTGTTCTAATAGCTGGACCACGTCAGGATCTCTGTCCCAATAATGTTGGATGCGGTTTTTGAGGCAGCGGAAAAGGGTCTTGGCGTTGGTTTTGTACCAGCAGCACTTTTCCATGTTGGAGGAAAAAGCGCCAATCATCCTTGCGTCAGCCAATATGTTCGCCTCCGGCGCCAGCAAAGAGGCGATGAATCGGTGATTTCCCTCCAACAGTGTGACTGGCTGGTGCTCATCGATTCCCAGGAAAATGACGAGCCCTTTGGTAGCTTCTGGCCGCTTGCCCGCAGAAATAGCGGCCAATTTGCGCACAAAGCTGTCTGCTTGCGAGGCGGTAAGCTGCTTGCGGACTCGCTCGGCTACGTGCACGGCTTTGAAATTTCCCTGGGCCAGCTTTCTCCAGTGGGCACGAGGGAAAACCCGCACGCGCTCGACATCGCCAGGCTCAAATTCAACCTCCCACCATTGTCGGTCCTCCGGCAGCTCCCACCACATGGTGTCACGACGTCGGAAGAGCAGCGCTCGACGGATTGCGTTCTCGGCATCGTTGGTTAGATCCGGATGGTTGACGATGGAAGCAAACTGTTCGCGGTCCGTGTCATACTCCGGGTGAAAGAACTCTCCCTGGAGAAATGATACGATGACCTCGGCCTCGGTAATGCGGCGAAGGCGCTTCATGCGGCAGCCTCCTGCAATGACGCACGCGCTCGTTTACGAAGAAATGGCAGCGAAACCAGCACCAGCATGACAGCCATCAAAATAACTCGGACCATAATGACTTCGTGCAAGCTTTGATGAAACATGCAGATGCCGAGTACCAGTGCCCCGCTGAATATCAGTTGCAGCCACCCGGTGTTGGCAATACGGCGCGACATTTCGTACGCGATGAACACCACGCTCAACGAATAGAGGCCGGTGGCGGCGGCATACAAGGCCAGAAGCCAGCCGGTTTCCACAAAGCGCGAGCCGAAGATCACGCCCATGATCAGATGAGGAAACATGGCGGCAATAATGATGAACATGATAGAAAGACCGAATACCAGCAAAAGAGGCAAGCCAATCCCGTGTGCCTTGCGGTTTTCATCTTTGGCGGCGGCCGTCACTGGGAACATCGCGTTAACCACGCCGAACCATGCAGCAAAGTAAAGCAGACGGCCAATCTGGGCAATAGCGGCATAAATGCCGGCTGGATCGGAGGGAAAGAAATGTTTCACCAGTAAGATATAGATATTGTTGATGATGACCTGGCCGACGAAAAAGACAATTGCCTGTACGGCTTCAGCAAAAGCCGGCGGCGCGGCGGCTTCCGGCTTCACCCGCAGCTCACGGGGGATTCGGGGAAGAAAATACGCGCTGATCACGGCCGCGGAGATAGCGCCAACAGCGCCCAGCACCCCGTATCCGGCAATCACCAGGCCCACACCGACCGCGAATCGGACCGCGGCTTCTATTACATAGTTTCCACCCAGTCTGGGAAAGGCACATGCGCCTTGCATTGCGCCCCGCTTCACGCCCAACGGAGCATAAGCAGCAATGCCGACCGCGAGTATTCCAATCATCCACGGACTGGGAAGATTCAGATAACTCGCGAGCGGCTTTTGTCCCAGAAAAAGCGCGGCAGCCAGCCCCAGGCTGGCGATCCAAGCCTTACTCAACAACGTATGAATTACGGCAGCTTTGCCTCCAGCCGTTGCATTGCGCGCCACAAATTTTGTACACACGAGTTGAAACGCCAGGCTGACGCACGAAGTGAGAAGAAGAATGGTAACCGCGGCGTTGATGTGTCCAAACTCGCCCGGACCGAGCATCCGCGCCATCACCATGTTATAGGCAAAGTTAAAAATGTTTACCAGCATCATGCTGATCAGCATGATGACGCTGCCGCTAAGCACCGTAGCGTGGACGCTCTTGGGCCGCGGTGCGAAAACCGCAGGAACCGGCGCGTCAGCGCCGGAAAGGGTGACAGCACTCTCTGTTTGCGGGCTCAAGCGGACTCTCTAGGCCGCAATAGGCGCGGCAGGACGTTTGTTGTGAAGAAGCTGCTGGCGCATGGCGTTGGGTAGAAAACCGCTGAAGCTACGCGCGGCCTCGGTGGAAGTCTCATATATTTCAAACAAGCGTTCGGTGCGAGTAAGCTCCAATACCACCGCTGATTGGTCCGACAGGGAAGACAGCTTTACATCGCCATCGCGCTTGTGCGCTTCAGACATGCAGCGCAAGAGCATCTCTACGCCCGCGGCATCAAGCTGCACCACCTGGGAGAGATCAAACACCAGTTGCGGGCGGTCCGCACGGAGAAAGGGCTGCACGTCGCGCAGAAACTCCCGCGCCGTACGGCTGTTGACGCGCTCGGGCATTCTCTTCACGACGACCGGTCTGCTATGGATGTCCATTATCTCCTCGCTGCAATCATGTTCGGGAATTTGTGCGCAGCCTCGCTATCGCAGGCCGGCGTTTCATAACCGGCGGCGTTGCCCAAAGCCGGTGAAGTCTTGTGGAGAGCAGCATTCAAATCCGGCTGCTCCCGCTCGCCGGCAAAAATACCTTGCCAGGCCGTGCGGGGAAGGTACGTGAGGAACTCTGCCGCGGAAGTGAGAAACTTCTTTCCAGAAGTCACGGAAATTGTGTCGACCAGCTTTGCGTCGACAACTTCAATAGTTACGTCCCGGCGGAGGTTCGCGATGTGCCCCATTCCGATAACCGAGTGTGAAAGGTCCAGGCCTGCACCCACGGAGCAGTAAGGAAGCATGGTGGAATTTTCCACCACGGTGCCGCAATCGACACGGGCATGGTGCTCAACGGAAGAGCACCGCGTCACCACGGCTCCGGCGCGAATGCGGGCGAAAGCGCCAATAAAGGCGGGGGCAAGCACCCGGGCGCCTTTTTCAATCATCGCTCCGCGGGTGACCCAGACTCCCGGCCTGATCTCATTTCCTGCAGGACAAGTTTGCGCCTGTCGCGTCAGAATATCGATGGCAAACTGGCGCACGTCGCGCGCATCAGCCAATTGATTTACGTATCCGGTGTGCTCCATGAGTGGGCACTCGCTACGGCAGCGTGTGAGTTGGCTGCGCAGCAGGGAGGCAGCATCGTTGCGCCGCGAGGCGCTGACGCAGAAGATTTCCAGACTGCGTCCTTCATGGGCCACCTGGCTCACCCGGGTTCCTCGGTCAAGATGGAATTGCACCAGTTTTTCAAAATTCACTTCAGCGTATGCGCCCAGCCGGATCATCACAACGGTCTCGGCGCCGCTCTGCGCCATGTCATTGAAAGAATTTTCCGCCGTCCGCCAGAAGCGCTCCGGTGTGGAAACTACGCAGTTGATCCCCACGGGACCGGCGAAATTTTTTGCCAGTGGAAACGCGGTGCTTTCAACTACTGCGGTGATGGAGGAAATGCCGCACTGCTGAAGCCGTTCTGCCGTCCGTTGAAGGGCGCTCTTGCCGGCAACTTCAAGCATCCCCAGAGGACCTGAGGCATGGAACGCTGCCTCATCTTCTATGAGGGTTCCCGAATTAACCAGCAACAGCCCGCGAATATCCATTTCTTTCCTATTCACCTGCTCAAAATGTAGTTGGCTGTAGCGCGTCGCGGCGTCTAGGAAATCAAGGAGAGGGAAAAATCCCGGCTGGAAACACA
Organism: Candidatus Angelobacter sp.; assembly: GCA_049802395.1. Taxonomy (GTDB): domain Bacteria; phylum Acidobacteriota; class Terriglobia; order Terriglobales; family Acidobacteriaceae; genus Angelobacter. The sequence continues at coordinate 10,521 of JBARMK010000078.1, read as the reverse complement.
AGCCCAACTGCATGGAACGATGGCTGTACTACCGAAACCCTGGGAACCCTCTGGCCTTGAACCCGTGCACTCCTGCAGTTGCACGCAGCCAGCCGTACTATTTTTGCGTTCTGCTGCCTGGTAACAGAACGCCACTGCCATATTTTCTTTAGCAGCAGTGTTGGAATAGATGTGAATGAAGCAGTTCGTGTTGTAAGGTGAGAGCACCTGCTGGAATTTTTATCTTCAGAGCCTTAACCGTATTACACGCTGGTAAAATACCGTTTTATGACCCATACCCAGATCGTCTATTTTTCGGTCATGCAGTCTCCCGTGGGGCCGCTATTGATTGCTGCCTCGAAAAAGGGCCTGCGCTGCGTGCAGTTTTACCGGGGAAAACCACCGCAACCCGCCAGGGATGAACAGTGGATTGAATCGAGTGAGCACTTGCAGCCGTTCGAGTCGCAAATTAATGCCTATTTTCAGGGAGAACTGCGGGAATTTACCTGCAACCTTGATCTGGTCGGCACCACCTTCCAAATAGAATGCTGGCAGGCCTTGCTGGGGATCCCCTACGGAGAAACCCGCACTTATGCCGACATTGCCCGAGAAATCGGACGCCCGCAAGCGTTTCGTGCGGTAGGCCAGGCGAACCATGACAATCCGATCGCGATCATTGTTCCCTGCCACCGTGTTCTTGGTGCAAACGGCACTCTTACTGGCTATGGCGGCGGTCTCAGCACGAAAGAACAGCTCTTGCGGCTTGAAGGCGCAACCTTCCATGTGGCCGATTCACGGACAAAAAGCGGTAAAGACGAACAGCGCACCCCATCCCAGCAGGCGTGCTTCGAATATTGACCCTGCACTAAGTCAGCGGTGGTTTGGAAGCAGTTGGCGGATTTCCCTTGTTTGGCTCCGGATTGCTAGCTGGATTCGTTGTGCCTGAGAGCGGAATGTTGTCCCGATTTTCATGCCCGGCGCCAGAAGAAGAGGTCTTTCCGCCACCCACGGTTAAGTGGTTTACCACCTTCTTGCTGCCCGCATAAGATTGGACGATCCTGGTTGCAGTAACCTTTTCTTTACTTGTACTTACCTTGCCTGCCAGCTCAATGGTGTCTCCAGAAACGGTGGCATGGACGCTGTCACTGGTCAGGGTAGGCTCTTTGCTCAATGCATTTTGAATCTGGCTCTCCAGGTCGGAATCGGTCATGGCTGCCACTCCGCCAGCGGACGTATCTGCGGCGGAATTCTGGGTAGCGCTCGAGCTGGCCGCGCCTGCTACTCCACCCGTCGTACCGCTCGGCGATTGGGCCGTTGCCGGCGTCTGTGCAGTGCCGGCTGGGTTCACCTGGCCCGTAGGGCTGGTTGTCGAGGAGGGCGCAGGCGTTCCAGACGAGGTCTGAGCCCCGCTGCCGATTTGATTTGCAGGAGTCGTGGGATTGACTGGTGGTGTCTGATTTTGACCTGAACTCTGGGCTATTGCAGTGACACCGAGGACGAGTCCAAGGCTAAGCAAATAAATCATTTTCGTCATTTATTTTCTCCAACAAAGCGCTCCGCACACTTAACCACTAATCAATCAGTGCAAGTGTGGGGCCACGTCTCAGGTGCAGAATGGTTACCAGAGTCTTTTCAAGCCATTAAAAAAGATGGATTTACATGGTTCGCTGACGCGACAATTCAGCATTCGAGAGGGCTGCGTACCACGCGATACTCATATTGAGTATCCCTTTACAAAGGTAGGTACTCGCATTCCACCTGTCAGATAGGCTCGAACCGGGTCGCAATCAGCGTTAAACTTGAAGAAGATGCATCATACGCACACGCACGCCCCATTGAGCGCCACTGCGCTGCGCTATTCTTTGGCAGCTACGTTTGCCTATGTGCTGATAACGCTCTTTGCCGGCATTCGCGCTCATAGCCTGGCGCTTCTTTCCGAAGCTGGTCACAACGTTACTGACTTGCTCGCTCTGCTGCTCTCCTGGGTAGCCGTTTACATCCAAACCCGTCCGCCCAGTGCAACTAAGACCTTTGGCTACCATCGGGCCGGAGTGCTGGCGGCGTTCGTAAATGCCCTGACGCTCGTGGTAATCGCTTTTTACATTTTCTATGAAGCCGCGGTCAGAATGCGCAACCCTGTTTCGGTGCAGCCAAAGATCATGATTTGGGTGGCAGTAATCGGTGTGATCATGAACGGCGTCATTGCCTGGGTCCTTTTTCGGGCCGCGCGCGACGTAAACATGCGCAGCGCCTTTGTTCACCAGTTTGGCGATACCATTTCCACTGCCGCGGTGATCGTCGGCGGCTGGGCCATTATGTTGACGGGACGCACCTGGATCGATCCGGCGCTTTCCATCGGAATCGGCTGCCTTATTTTGTGGTCTTCATTCGGCATTATTCGTGAGACCTTGAATATTCTTCTGGAAGGCGCGCCGCAAGGGCTTACGGCTGAGAACATCAGCGCCCTCCTGAGCCAGATTGAGGGCATAAGAGACGTCCATGATGTGCACGTATGGAGCCTCGGATCAGATACGCATGCGCTCTCCTGTCACATACGCATCGACGATACCACGTTGTCAGAGAGCCAGATCATTCTGCGGCAGGTGACTGAAGTGCTGGCCACGACTTGCCATATTGACCACACGACGATTCAGCTTGAAAACGTGAATTGCGAAATAGCCCACGGCTGCGTAATTCCCATCGCCGCAGGCCGAACGCCGGAATTCCTGAAAATCAGACGCTAGTGCGGCTTACGCTTCCCGGCGCCTTTGGGTCCACATGCTGTCGCGAAAAAATTTCTTTAACAGTCTCCAGGGTGTCAATTTCAGTCGCCGATTTGTCGTTGCGTATACGCAGGATTCGCGGAAAGCGCAGCGCGTAGCCGCTGGCATGCCGGTCAGACCGCATCATGTTGTTGAACGCGACTTCCAGAACGATCTTGGGTTCCACCGTGCGGCGGAACCCCTGGTCTTCAATCGTGTGCGCCAGGAACCACGGCGTCATTTCCGCGATCTCGGCATCGGTGAGGCCGGAATACGCCTTGCCAACATTCAACAGCTCATCACCGTTGCGAATGGCGAAGGTGTAGTCGCTCAGCACCTTGTTGCGTTTGCCATGTCCCCATTCCACGGCAGTCACCACCACATCCAGCGTGGCCAATTCCTTCTTCAGTTTCAGCCAGGACTTGCCGCGGCGGCCCGGCGAATAAAGCGAGGAGAGGTCTTTGACCATCAGGCCTTCATTGCCGCGCCGGCGTGCTGCCACAAAAATCTCTTCCAGATGTTCCGCTGAGTCAGCCGTGACTGCGGGCGACAAAATGACTCGTGGGGTCCCCCGCCCGGTGACAATGGCCGGCTCGAACACCAGCTTGCCCTGGGGGTTTTCCGTGGCCAAGGCGTACTCCACGGCAAATCCGCCGGTTGGAACCGCCGCAAAAATCTCTTCCAGAAGCTTCCTTCTTTGTTCCAGCGTCCGTTCAATGGTCAATTCACCGGCCGCAAACAAGACATCGAAGACCATGTAGACAACTGGCACACTACGGACCATTTCTTCAGAGACTTTTTTACGTCCTAGCCGCTTTTGCAGCTCAGAAAATGGCAAGGCCTGACCTGTATCCGGGCTCCAGGCCAGAATTTCGCCATCCAAAATGGCAGGCTCCGGAAAGGCCCGAAGCGCCGGCGGCAATTCCGGGAATGATGAACTGATTTCGTCCAGCGTGCGGGAGAAAAGACGCGTGCGCGCGTCATCCTTGCCGCCCACGTGCGCCTGCGCGCGAATGCCATCATATTTATCTTCAACTGCGGCGCGGGAAAAGTAAGAGAAAGCTTCCGCAGCGTCCTGAGCGGGGCTCGCCAGCATGGCGCCGATAGGATGAAACAGCCGCATTCGTGCCTGATCGAGCTGATGTTGGGAGGCCAAGCGCAATGTTTCTTTGATGTCGCCCAGCAGCATGTTGGCCCGCTGGACATCGGCGGGCTTTTCCTCAAACGCTTTGGCGATTGCCTCTTCCACCAGGCTCTCGCGCAGTCCTATGCGCAGATCGCCGCCGATGATTTTGATAATGTATTTTGCCTCAAGCGCAGTGGCGCGCCGCAGAAGGTCTTGTAACAACCGGAGTTTCTGCACGCCAGCGGAGGTGCGGGCCAGCTCGTCAAAAGTCGCGCTCACATCTGCCACCGTGAGCGCACTCCGTGTTGGCGCAGCGTGTTCCAGAAGATCTTGAGCGGCAGATCCAAGGTCTCCATGACGTCGATAGGCTGCGGTGAGCGCCACCTCTCCTTTGCCGGAGATCTCTCCCAAGGCGCGCCACAGCAGCGTTCCTCCAACCTGCAACGTACGCTCCTCCCAGGCGGGAAAGGCGCGCCCAGAGAAGAAAACCGTTGCCTGCGCCGCTTCGTCCCATGGCCGCGAATGAAGGTAGCCCGCAAGCAGGCGGACCTTCTCGTTTTTCTTGGTGGTAGCCGCGATGGCGTCCGCGGTGGCGGAGAAGGACTGCATAAGAGCCTTTTTCTTAAATCCCGAATCCCCCGATCACGAGGAGGCTTGACTCTCGAAAACTTTAGCAGAGCAGGGGCTGACCTTTCGTCTAGTAACTATTAGCGATCCCTCGCTACGCTCGGGATTTTTAGAAAAAGGTGCTTCAGGCGATCTGCTTCTCTGGCTGTTCATATACGCTGGCCTGGTTGAGCAACTCAATGGAGGCTTGGTCCAGTTCCAACTCCGTGGCTCGAACCAACTCGTTCAGTTGTTCCACGCTGGTGGCGCTGGCAATCGGTGCAGCAATGCTGGGTCGCGCCATCAGCCAGGCCAGCGCTACCTGGGCCGGCGTCACCTGGTGCTTTTCCGCAACCTGATCCAGCGCCTGCAAAATGCGGAAGCCGCGATCGTTGAGATACTTCTTCACCGCCTGGCCACGAGGGCTTTTCGAGAGATCATCCTGCGAGCGGTATTTGCCGGTGAGAAAGCCGCTGGCCAGCCCATAATAAGGAATCACTCCCAGCTTTTCCTTCAATGCCAGCGGTTCCAGGGTGGTTTCATAGGCCGCACGTTCGTAGAGATTGTAGTGAGGCTGCAAGCTTTCGTATCGCGGCCATCCGTGCTTCTGGCTGGCGGTAAGCGATTCCTGAACGCGCTCCGCCGTAAAGTTGGAGCAGCCAATGGCCCGAACCTTGCCCTGCGCAATCAATTTCGCGTACGCCTCCAAGGTCTCCTCCACCGGCGTGCTGGCATCGTCACGATGTGATTGATAAAGATCGATGTAGCCGGTTTGCAGCCTCTTGAGCGAAGCCTCGACCTGATGGATGATCCAGGCGCGGGAAAGCCCTTTGCCCTGTCCAGGGATTTCCGATCCTACCTTGGTCGCAATGACCACCTGCTCGCGCTTGCCGCTGCGCTTGAGCCAGTTGCCGATGATGGTCTCGGATTCACCGCCTTTGTGTCCGGGCACCCAAGTGGAGTAGCTATCGGCCGTGTCGATGAAGTTGAGACCAGAGGCAACAAAAGCGTCGAGGATTTTGAAAGAGGTTGGTTCGTCGGCGGTCCAACCAAAAACATTCCCGCCCAGCATGAGCGGCGACACCTCAATGGCGGACTTTCCCAGTTTGCGCTTCTTCATGGATTCACTCTCCCGCTATCCGATTTTCATGCAAGATTAGAATCACCAGTGTAATAAGGAGATGCAGAAAACATCGCGGGCCGAAAAACTAAGCCTTGGAATTGCGTTGTGCGTGCCGTTCCGCAACTTTCGCCGGATTTACAAAAGCTCGCGTTACCGTGCCTCGCCCGATCTCAGCAGCGCCGTTGTGCGCGGTAACCCGAAAAACATAAAAGCGTCCTGCATTCGATTCAAGTACGGCCTCAGCTTTCACCCGGGCGCCAATTGTAGTGGGGGCTCGGTGCTCGATGTTAATGGCCGTTCCCACGCTAATCTCGCCTTCATCGCAATGCGGGAGCAGGGCATTAGCAGCAGCCCACTCCATTAACCCAATCATGTTGGGGGTTGAATAAATCGGCGGCAGCGCCGGATTGTGATAACTGAGCGTGTGGCGATGCTCAACTGTCTCTTCTGCGTGGCCACGAATACCGAGAGGGACTTGTTTTACCATGCACAGAATCTATCAAATCGCGGTTTGAGGAAAAAGAAAAGGCCGGACGGCGGGAGCCTGGCCTGAAATTGCCGACTCACCAATAACCGCTGAGTTTAGCGGCGATCGTGGTCGCCCCGGTGGCATTGTTCACGCGCCTCGTCCAATTGATGGCGTCTCTGCTCCGCCTGCCGGCTGCGTTCGCCGTGCTTGCGGATGGCATTCTGCAGATTGTTCTCCGCTTTTCGAATGCGCTGCTCACACTTTCGATCATTGTCGTGGTCGCGATCCAGCGCCTGCGCGGGAATAGTCCCGGCAAGGAACAGGAAGACAATGGATGATGCGATTAGTGCTTTGCCTTTTTGAAACATGCTGCCTCCTTCGAGGAATGTACACATTTTATCTCAGGACTGACCAGCCCCGACTCTCGGGAACGGAGACTAAAGGGCGTCAATGGGCCCGCCACATGCGGATGGACGTTCGTAACAGGATATGAATAAGAAGTGTCGCGAAAGCTAACGATCCCGGCGTCTGGCTTCGATGGGCTGTATAATAATGAATTGTCCTCATGGCATCCAAGCAACCAGTGACTTCCGCACAAAAACAGAACCGAATCCGATCCACCACGGTGGTGTGTGTACGCCGCGGCGCGGCCGTTGTTATGGCCGCAGATGGCCAGGTAACCCTGGGCGAAAACGTGATCAAGCACACGGCCCGCAAGATCCGCAGGCTCTATAACGAGAAAATACTGGCCGGCTTTGCCGGTTCAACCGCGGATGCGTTTTCTCTTTTCTCCCGGTTTGAGGCCAAGCTGGAGCAGTATCACGGGAACCTGGGGCGCGCGGCCGTGGAACTGGCCAAGGAATGGCGCACAGACAAGATGCTCCGCCATCTTGAGGCCCTGCTGCTGGTAGCGGACACCAGCCTGACATTTCTGATCAGCGGCGCCGGCGACGTGATTGAACCTGACGGCGGCGTAGCGGCCATCGGCAGCGGCGGCCCGTACGCTCTGGCGGCGGCCCGCGCCTTGATGGAGAACACTGAGCTGCCGGCGCGCAAAATCGCGGAAGAGGCGATGAAGATTGCGGGAAAGATTTGCATCTTTACCAACGAGAACTTTGCAGTGGAAGAGCTTGCAGGAACGCAGGAAAAAGCGGGCGCTACCGCCCCAACACCATAAGAGCCATGGCAGGCTATTCAGGAACGCCACTGATCCAAAAGATCGGCATCAAGCCGGGACATCGAGTGGTATTGCGCAACCATCCAGTGAGCTTTGTCAAAGACCTGGGAAAACTTCCTGAGGGCGCGGAAAGCTCAGACCGGCTTTCCGGAAAGGCCAACGTCGTGGTGTACTTCACGGAGCGTCTGGTGGAACTGGAAAAAGATTTTCCCCGACTTTCCGCCGCTTTGGTGCCCGACGGCATGTTGTGGATAGGATGGCCCAAGAAAGCCAGCGGGCGGCCGACCGATCTTACGGAAGACGTAGTACGAAAAATCGGATTGGAGCGTGGTCTTGTGGATGTGAAGGTCTGCGCCATTGACGAGACGTGGTCAGGATTGAAGTTTGTGATTCGATTGAAGGACCGGAAATGAACAACAGGCGTGTTTCTGAAATCCCGAACCCGCAATTTATCCAGAGGTGTTCTGGCATGGAATTCTTGTGCGGGTGAGGGGTCCCTATCAGGTTCATATCTGCTTGGGGAAGCAATAGCCGATACAGTTTTTCAGAAGAGCGTAGGGGGTCCCTCGCTACGCTTCGGGATTTCAGAAAAAGGAGCGGTAATGGCAATTTATTTACCCAGTGTGGCGGAAGAGAGTGACGTCATTCTGGACGACCTAACCCCCAAAGAAATTGTGGTTGAGCTGGATAAGTATGTCGTAGGCCAGCACGATGCCAAGCGTGCTGTGGCTATTGCTCTGCGCAACCGAATGCGGCGGCAAAAACTTCCACCGGACATCGCGGAAGAAATCATGCCCAAGAACATCATCATGATCGGGCCGACTGGAGTGGGGAAAACCGAGATCGCACGGCGGCTGGCACGGCTGGCTAATTCGCCGTTTCTGAAGGTTGAAGCCTCAAAGTTTACTGAGGTCGGCTACGTGGGCCGGGACGTGGAATCAATGATTCGTGACCTGGTGGAGATCGCTATCGACATGGTGCGCGAAGAAAAGCTGGAAGAGGTGACCGAAAAAGCCGAGCAGCAGGCAGAAGAAAGATTGCTGGACCTTTTGTTCCCCAGCGCTCCGGCTCCCGCGACTTCCACCGCCGGATTTGCTCTGGCAACTGAAGAAGGCGATTCATCTTCACGCACGCGGGAAAAACTGCGCCAGCAGTTGCGTGAAGGCAAGTTGGACGAACGCACGGTGGAACTGGAAGTGCGCGAGCGTTCCACGCCGGCTTTTGAAATCATCTCCAACCAGGGTGTGGAGGAGATGGACATCAACATCAAGGACATGCTGCCCAATATCTTCGGCCAACGCACTAAAAAGCGGAAGATGAAGGTTAGCGAGGCATTTGAATATCTGGTACAGGAAGAAGAGTCGCGGCTGATTGATATGGACCAGGTCACGCGGACCGCGGTGGAGCGCGTGGAGCAGTCCGGCATCATCTTCCTGGATGAAATCGATAAGATTGCAGGGCGCGAGAGTGGACACGGGCCTGACGTTTCGCGCGAAGGCGTACAGCGCGACATTCTGCCCATCGTAGAAGGCACCACGGTAAATACGCGCTACGGCATGGTCCGGACCGATCACATACTCTTCATCGCCGCGGGCGCGTTCCACGTCTCCAAGCCCAGCGATCTGATTCCTGAGTTGCAGGGGCGCTTCCCGATCCGCGTGGAATTGAAGTCGCTTACAATGACCGACTTCATTGCTATTCTCACCGAGCCGAAGTCGTCGCTGGTGAAGCAGTACACGGCCCTGCTGGAGACGGAAGGCCTTAAGCTCTCATTCACGCGAGAAGCCCTGGATGAAGTCGCGCACTTTGCCTTCCAGGTGAATGAAGCCACGGAAAACATCGGCGCCCGCCGACTGCATACCATCATGGAGCGCGTGCTCGACGAAATCAGCTTCAATGCGCCCGACATGAAAGAGAAAAACGTGAACGTAGATGCGGACTACGTAAAAAAAATGTTGACCGATATTGTGAAAGACCAGGATCTATCACGATATATCCTGTAATTTTCCGCAATCCCGAGCGCAGCAAGGGGACTCTATAGCCGCGAGGCCCTGAAGGTACGATCAACACGCATTTCTATGCGCCAACCTCAATTCTGTTGGTAAGATTTCAACTTCAAAATCCTAGTATCGGCAGGGGCTCCCTCACCGCAATGCGGAATTTCGGGATTTCAGAAAGAGTTCGGATCTCAGAAATGCGGTTCTATTCAACTATCGCCATCCTGACTCTTGCCACCCTCCTCGGGTGCGGTGTGCCAGGCGCGCCGCAACCTCCATCGCTTGGCATTCCCAAGTTCGTCGGCGATCTCAAGGCGCTGCGCAAGGGAGATACCGTCACTCTAACGTGGACAACACCCACGGAAACCACCGATGGGGAGCTTATCCGCAAGCCGGGCAAAATGCTGGTGCAGCGCGCGCTGAGTTCCGGCCCCAATAGCGAACTGCATTTCCAGACCATTTCCGAGCTGCCGCTGGAACCTACCTTGAAAGAAGAGCGTGGCGCTCAGGTCACTGCCAAAGACCCATTGACAGACGTGCTGCAATCTGGCGGGAACGCCGAATTCGCGGTCTATAGCGTATTGGCGCAGGGTCGCAACGAAAAGTCGTTTGGCTTGCCGAACCGCGCATCCGTCCCACTGGTGCTGACGCTTCCAGCGCCGTCAAACGTCCGGGCGGAGCCTGTCCCTGCGGGAATTGCAATCCACCTGGACCCGGCCTGGGCGCCAAAAAAGGAATCGCGGCTCAACGTGCAATATGTATATCGGATCATGCGCAAGCAGGAAGGCGCGAACGATGCCGTGCTGGTGAAGCAGTTGAACGCCGGCAACCAAGCCATGGTCTTTGTCGATGACGGAATTGAATGGGAAAAGAATTATCAATACTGGATCACTCCGGTTACGCTCTGGCACGACGGCAGCCGTAAAGGCGAGGTGGAGGGCGACGACTCACCGGCTGTGACGTTGTTCGCGCATGATTCTTTCCCACCGGCCGCGCCGTCAGAAGTTCAGGCGGTGTACTCTGCGGTGCCACAGCAATCGTTCATCGACCTGACCTGGACACCGAACACCGAACCTGACCTGGCGGGATACAACGTCTATCGCCACGTGGCGAATGAGGCGCCGGTGAAGATCAATTCCGAACTGGTCAAAACACCGCGGTTCGCCGATCCGGGAATTCAGCCGGGGATGAAATATTTTTACTCGGTTTCGGCGGTCGACTTGCGCGGGAATGAGAGCGGCCGGTCAGAAGAAACATCAGAAACCGTGCCGAAGGAGTAGAT
>JBARMK010000077.1:0-5090 GCA_049802395.1 Candidatus Angelobacter sp. | reverse complement strand
CGCAATACCACGGTGCCCGTCCTGCTGGATCGGCCCAAGCCGAACAAGCATGCGCTGCGACCGCGCCGTGAGCCCACTAAGATTATTGCCCTCGGCATTTCTACCGGCGGCCCCAATGCGCTGCAATATTTGCTGGCGCAACTACCTGGGGACTTCCCTGCCAGCATCGTTGTGGTGCAGCATATGCCTCAGGGGTTTACTGAGATGTTTTCTCGCCGGCTGGATGAGTCTTGCGCCATCGACGTGAAAGAGGCGCAATCCGGAGACCTGCTGATTGCGGGACGCGCGCTGATCTGTCCGGGCGACCGCCACATCAAGGTCCGGCGTATGCCGCTGGGAAACACCGTGGTATTGAGCGACGAGGACCGCATGAACGGGCATCGGCCGTCGGTCGACATTCTGTTTCGATCGGTGGCAATGGAGTTTGGGGGCCGCGCCATTGGAGTATTGATGACCGGCATGGGCGATGACGGCGCCATGGGCCTGGGGCTGATGAAAGATGCAGGCGCGCTGACTATCGCACAAAGCGAAGATTCCTGCACCGTCTTCGGCATGCCGAAGGCGGCGATTGAAAGAGGAAATGCCACGCGGGTGGTGCCGCTGGATATGCTGGCAAACACGCTGGCAATACAGTGCAATCCGGAAAAGATTGCCCGCACCGTACAAGTTTAGCTGGAGTTGCAAGGAGAACAAGTCTATGGAAACGTTACCTACGTTGCTTCGCAAAGATCGCCTGCCGATCCGTTACCTGGTGGTGGATGATTCGGTTTTCGCCCGCAAGAACGTGGCGAAGATGGTGGAGGCGTTCGGCGGCCAGGTGGTCGGCGAAGCCGGCGACGGCTGCACTGCCATCACTGAATATGACCGCACCATGCCGGACATGGTCTTGATGGACATCACCATGCCGCAGATGGAGGGCATTGAAGCCGCCGAGCGCATCGTGCGGTCTCATCCCGACGCGCGCATTGTCATGGTGTCGTCCGTCGGTTACCAGGAAAATATCGTGGCTGCGCTGCAAAAAGGCGCTCGCCACTTTGTGCAGAAGCCGGTGAAATCAGAAATTCTGTACGAAGTGATCAAATACGTAATGGGCGATGACGCGGCTGTAGCCACGCCGGCAGCCCAGGAAAGCTGACACGATGAAAATCGAGCTTATTCAGCCATTCATCAATGCCGCTGACGCGGTGCTGGCAGAGACGCTGCAGTGCCCCACGCGAATCGGCGACCTGACCATGGAAGAAGAAGCATATCGTCGCAAGGGTATCGCTTCCATGGTGACGATCAAAGGCGACATTGAAGGCCGGATCATTTTTGATATCGATACGCCAACCGCAGCCAAAGTAGCCAGCTATCTCACCGGTTCACCGGTCCCGGAGAGCGACGAGGTGGCGCGTGAAACCGTATGCGAACTGGCCAATATGGTGATTGGAAGCGCGATCACCACGCTGAATGATCAGGGATTTCGCTTCAAGATTTATCCGCCGGTAGTGCACGTGGACGAGGTTGGCGAAAAAAGCAGTGAAGACCAGGAGTCTCTGGTGATGTGCTTTGATACCGACGGCGGAAACGTTTTTATGAATATCGCCATGCGCTACAACCGCAGGCGGAGGGCAGACAGTAGGCCGGGTTAACTTCTCCTCAGCAGCGACAAATTTCAGAGCAAAGGCGGCTGATCAGGCCGCCCTTTTTTTGCGGTCTGTTTCTTGCGATTAGGGGAACGTAACTACCTGGAATGGTGTTTGCAGAGGACAGGGCAAAACCACATCGTCATTGAAATTCGGGTCAACGGCCGCAACGCAATTGGGGTCCTGTTGCGGAAGATGAAACGTGGGCAACGGACTGTTGACCACTCCGGGATTTACTGGCGTCGCCAGCACCGAATTGGTGCTGGTTTTAATGATGGAGATCGATGGCGTTGGGAATGTCCTGTCAGGTAGTGGCGACCCGGGCAGACAGGTGGTGTCAGTGCAGTTCGGAGCATGCACATCATCGCGAACTGTTGTTATATCGTTGGCGCTGATCACAAAAACCCGTGAGGAGTCAGAAGAAGAGGCGATCGAAACGGCGCCAGACCCGACTGGGATGGTACCGGTTTCCTGCAGACCTACAGTATCGATCACGCTTACCAGGTTGCCGGTGCAACTCGAGGTATTGTTCGCAGTATTGGTGCCCGGCAACGTAATGTGGTTCACGCCCGCAGGACAATTCCCTAAAACCGCGTACGCGCGAGTGCCGTTGGCTAACGCGGTGACCGACGTTGGTTTCCCGGAAACAAGTATGTCTTTCACTTTGGCCGGTGGGTTGCTTGCGGTGATATTGTTCGCGTTGATGACACTGATGCTGCCTTCGCCGGTATTGCTCACATAAACGCGCTTCAGCGTGGGGTCATAAAAGGCAAAGTTCGGAGATGGAGAGCCGGTCAGCCCTACTTTGATTGCATTCCCGGAAGGACATGAGGGCCCAACGGTGCAAGCAACTATAGCATCCAGCGACGTATCGATGACACTGACCGTGCCATCGCCCTGGTTTACCACGAAAACAAAAAGCCCATCCGTGCTCATGACCGCCCATATAGGCTGCGAGCCAACTGGAATGTCCTTGATCACCGTGTTGTCGATGGTAGAAATCTCGGTAACGTTTCCACTGCCCGAGTTCTGGTTCACCACAAAAATCTTGTTGTTGGAAGCGTTGCCGGCGATCATCACGGGGTGAGTATCACCGGCCGGCAATGGCACAGTGGCTGAAACCGCGAGCACGCCGCCGCCGATCACGCTTACGTTGTTGCTTCCATTATTGGCAATATAAATGTTCCCGGTGCTGCTGGTCCCTCCGGCAATAGGCGTAAGCACAGCATTCGGACCTGTAGTAGGCAGCGTGACAGTACTAACGGTAACAGCCAGGGGCGACAGGGCAGGGTAAACTGAGACCGTTGGAGGATTCGAAGCGTCGCCGTTGTTAATGACGAACGCGCGGCCCGCGCTTACCCCCAGGAAAATTGGGTTCAAGCCGACGGACACGATACCAGCAGCGGAGTCGCCGGAAACGTCAATATGCATGTCACTACCACTCGTTGAAACGGGCGCAGGGACTGCATTGGCTGCAGGATTGGTGGAAACGGTGATCGCGTGCGCCAAAGTGCCAGGATCGCCTGTGGGCGCAGGAACGGGGGTAATAAATTGTCGCAAAGTGTCATTGCAACCCACGGCCAGCAGCAAAACAGCGACTGAACCTGCAAGCAGCAACAACCTGCTGAAACGTGACCTCATCAAAACTCCGCCGGTTCTACCGATTAGAACGCTGAAAGTATCAATTATTGCGAAGGATTTATTGTACAGCAGCTGAGACCGGCGATACCTCCTATCAGCCGGGCTGAACACCTTTGAAACACAGGGGAACGGAAGCTGAGGTTGGCTGTAAGCTGTGCGTTCAAAGCCGTGTGGTCACGCAGCCCGCCGGGGCGGCTTCTTCTTTCCCGCAACTGCCTTAGTTTTCTCCTGAACCCCCACTTCTGACTCTCTTTGTGCGGCCTCAACCCGTTGTGGACCTTTCTTTTTACCTTCCATCTGCGCCAGACTCTGCTTGAGTGCGGCCATCAGATCAGCGGGCGCAGCCGAGGGCTTGGGCTTCTGCACAGCAACGATTTCCTTGCCTTCCATGTGGGCTTTAATCAGCTTCTTCAGGTTTTCTTCGAAAGTATCGTAGTACTTGGTCGGGTCCCACTTTGCCGCCAGGGCTTCAATCAACTGGTGCGCTACCTTAACTTCGCCTTCTTTCGATGTAGTGCGGTTGGTGCCGAAATCAGGTGCTTCCCGTATCTCGTCCTGGTAATACATGGTATGAAGCATCAAGCCTTTTTCGTACGGACGCAGGAAAGCTGTGTATTCGCGGTTATGCATGGCCAGCTTGGCGATTCCGACATAGCCAGTGTCCTGCATGGCCCGGACCAACAGAGCGTAAGGTTTTGCGGCAGCCTCCTCCGGCGCCAGGTAGTACGACGACTCAAAGTACACCGGGTCAATCTCCTCCTGCTTCACAAATTCCAGAATTTCCATGGCTTTGGCGGTCTTGGGCTCAATTTTCTTGATCTCTTCCGGCTCAATCACCACATACTCGCCCTTGCGAAACTCGTAGCCTTTTACGATCTCTTTGCGCTCCACCACGCGCTCGTCACTGGGACAGTAGAGCTGCTGCTTCACCCGGGTATGATCGTCACGGTGCAGCATGTGGAAGGAGATGCGCGTGGGGCGGGCCCCGGAAAATAACCTTACCGGCATTGAAATCAATCCAAAAGTCAGGTATCCAGTCCACACTGAAGCAGGCATGCTCGCTCCTTTTGTTTTCGGCCAGCGTTCCTGCAGCAGGCCTTTCTTGTGTACGATGCGCTACAAGGGCTTAATGCCGCCAAAGAGCGGCTGCCGCCCTTAGGAGGAAATCGACTGCAAAGCTCGCGCCAAGTCAAGACCGCCGACGCTCTGGCGCTCCTTTTTGCCGCCGCCATCGTGGCGGTCTTCGAGTTTTATTTCCATACCGAGTTTCCTATGAATGGACGCCGGTTTCTGGCCGCGCTGGCCATTACTACTGCGTTTGCGCTGATGGCATGGCTGGCCGGCGGAGTCAACCTCACGGGAGCGCTGGCAGGCTCAGCCGTAGCATTCATCATGGCGATACGCGATCTGCGCATGTTTCTGGCGCTGCTGGTGGTCTTTGCCGTGACGCTGGTCGCAACCCGGGCAGGTTATGAGCGAAAACAGCAGTTGCGCGCAGCCGAGCCTCCCGGGGGACGAACCGCAGCGCAAGCCATGGCCAATCTGGGAATGGCAGCGCTGGTGGTTGCTGTTGCACCTTTACATTGGCCGGTGCTTGCGCTGGCTGCGCTGGCTGAAGCCGCAGCGGATACGAGTTCGAGTGAAATTGGCATGGCCTTCCCTGGCAAAACCATACTGCTCACAACATTAAAATCCGTTCCGGCGGGGACCGATGGTGGCATTAGTCTAGTTGGGACCTTGGCGGCGTTGCTGGGCGCAGCAGCGGTCGCTTCCATTGCCGTAGTCCCGGGTATGGTGTCTCCGCGCCAGGGGATAGCGATTGTT
>JBARMK010000076.1:0-18146 GCA_049802395.1 Candidatus Angelobacter sp. | reverse complement strand
GCGGAAGACAACTTCGACAGCAATTTTCGTGCAACCCCCCAGCGGCCTCGATGGCTTGTTTCCGGCTTTGGCGATGGTGCATTTTCCGACTTGATGCGATTATGCATCCGGCGCTTCCGGCACGCAGAGATCGCGTTTTTGTTCGCCACGGCCCGCGGAATCGATGATGTGAAGCAGCAGCTGCGGGAAATGCATTCCGCGGCTGACCAATCGCCCGAGGTTCTTACAAACTCTTTTTATCAGCTCCCGCTCACACCGTTGGTCGAGATTCTTAGGCCCCGGCAACGCCACAGCGGTCCGGAAGTATTTCTCACCGGCCAGGACGCCTCTTTGTTTGGACCCAAGGCGTCCATCCTGAACCGGCTTGTTGTTTGCGTACTCTACAAAATGGGTGCTTTCAATTTTCTGCCCGGCCCTGTGCTGGAAGATCAGATTCGCCCATCCGCGACAAAACGCGGATTTGATGTGAGGTTTGGAAATGGCAATTCGCAATATTTTGATCGTGTGATTCTTCGTCACGGACCAAAACCTTCAAAGCTGGAGAGTTCCTTCGACTATATCTGGAAGGCCTGCGGGGGGCAGAATCAAAGTGGTGTGTACAAGTTCTGGAGAGAACTGCCCATTCAGAAGGACGTAACGCGCAGGAAGCTCTGGCCCAACGGGTTTTTTGGCCAGGAATCGAGCCTTGTCGCAGCGGCCCCGGCAGCCGCTCCGGAAGACGCGTTTATCAACGCGGCCAACCGCTTACAGGTTTTTGCTTCGACTTTGCTCGTCTATAAAGAACTGCGCGATGACGGCATCTCCACCGTGAAGTATGAGATCAAAGGCCTGTCTGTCTTATCCGGCGAGTTGGCGGGAATACGTTTTCATTATGAGTCCACGTTCGGACAGTATGGCAGCCCCCAACTGGACGAGGCTTCTTCACGCGCAGGCTTCAAGTGGGAGAAAAAGACGGAGCCGGTGCTTTCAGAGAAGCAAGCTGACTCTGATCTTGTGCTTCGAGCCAAGGAGAGAGGGAGGAAGCTGGCCCGGAATCTATTGTTCCCGGCTCCTTTGAAGCCGGGGGGCCCGCCGCTCAGCCTGGGATTAAGCGTGACTATTCTCAATGGGGACGCTTTTTCTAGTTGGGAATTTGAACAGTTATATGCGCCCAAAGAACGCGTTCACGTAGATGGAGGACCTTTTCAGCACGCGACAGAGTATCTGGCTCGAGTAGTTTGGTTTCCGGTGGAGAACCTTAAGTTGCGGCTGACTCTGCCCAGTAGAACGCCCGGCCCTCCATTTCCGAATTTTTTCCTGACAGACGATGGAGCCATACTAGAGAAGGATGTGATTCGTGACGGCATGCTGCAGATGTATCCCCCGGCTGAATCTCCGTGGACCTTGCCCTCGCGCAGTTGGAACAAGCAGAGTCTGGAGATTGCGGCCCCGGGGGCACAGTTTGCCAATGTTTCTGCGCAGACATGGGAGCTTTCCATCGCGCGACCACCCGTAGGCTCTTGCTACTCTCTGGATTGGCGGCTCCCGAGCAGTTCTGGAAATGCTACTTACCTGACGATCGAGAAGGAAACCGAGGAATACCGGCGGCAGTTGCTCGAGCATCGAAAAATGCGTTTAGCTGGAGAACGAAGCGATGACGTGCGCAATATCCTGCTGGATCTTTACACGAAGATCGCGGTTGAATACAAACAGGATGATCCAGAAGAGCACTTTGCCTTGTCTTTGCTGACGTATGACGAAGACGATCGCAAACTCAAACTGGTGGACGGAGTGCGCGATGGTGATGAGCCAACAAAAGAGATGTGGGACTTCTGGCTTCCGTTCGGTTCGGGACTCTCGGGAGCATGCTTTAAACAACAGGACAATGACCCATTTATCTATATCGCAAGGAAACCCGGGGAAGAGCGGAGCAGTCCTGAATCCTATCTGCCGCTCGCGAATGGCGACCAGCACACTGTGCTGCTGGCTGTACCGCTAGGGCATCCGGATTGCAACAACACCCGCTCCGACTCGAGCTTTGAGAGTGCCAGGTTGCGTATCGCAGTCGTCGATCTCGGATCCACCTCCCCCCGGACAAAGCTTGTCAGGTTTCTTGAGGATGATCGTGAGAAGCTGTTCCGCGAGTTATTGACCCAATGCTATGACTTCCGAAATAAGTTGTGTGAGATTCTGAGGGCGGCAAAAAGATAAAGGTTCGTGTTGGCCAGATGACTCTTAAATAAGAAAGCTCTAAGGTTTATAAACCTATACAGAAGTTATTAAATGTTTTAATTATGTTGTGGTCACTCTGGTGGGATGATAAATTTAGATTTGTTATTTTAAGTAAAGCGTGGATTTCAATCCAAACTTCCAGGCACTTGTGGGGTTTCACTTAGGTAATGTGAAACACCTGAAAAAAGCCTGTGCTGGCGACGAAATGCCGATATCATGGTTATCGGTTAAGGTGGGTCGGTTGGCAGCCCCTAGACTGAAGATTTCATTCGGTTTAGAGCAAGCACGGCGTGTGGAATCCGCACCTAATCTAAAGAGCGGCATTGGTTTGCTGAAGTTGAATCGCCGAAGGTGGAAGAGCTATCCAATGTGGCTGGCTTGAAAGGCTTTGCAAGGAAGGGATTTTGTGCAAATGAAAACACCCCAAGGATGGACAAATTATTCCGGCGGAACGTACTCTGTGCATGTGCCGATGACGTCAGAAACGTCGGGACCTTCAGAATCTCAGGGACAGGCAGCGCGCGAGATGCAGGAGAGTTCCACGACTGCGGACGAAGAGGGTACCAAAGCGGCTTCAGCTGCGCGAAGGTGGTAACTTTTAGCGGCAAAGTCCGCCAAGTTCTTCCTTCGCGCTGATTGCTTGCAGACATTCTTGAAGATCGCCACCGCCGAAAAAACAGAGACACCCTCCCGGGGCGCTGTTTTTATTTGAGCTTGTATTCGCCCGCCAACGTCAAGGTGCGGCAGCCGCAAATCATACAAAAGAAATGGAAGCCACAGAAATTTTCTGTGGCTTTTTCGTTTTGGAGCCAGCATGAAAAAACTTTCCCGTATCGCGATGTTATGTTTTTGCGTGGGGCGCGCATTCTTTGCCGTGAACGCGCAAGCACAAAACTGGACCACCGTGAGTGCTGCAAACATTACTGACCTCAACCAGCAGAAGCTGGCAACGGGACAATTGTGCTTCCTCGGGACTGACCAGAATGACACGCCGATCAGCTTTAACGTCGGCGGAGGTGGACAGGTGCTGAAGCGCGCCTTCTGCTCGGCGGTAAGTAGCGGCATTGCTGCGGCATTCACTGTCCCAAATCCGTCCAACACAACCCCAGCAGGAATCTACTATCGCGTCACGGTCAAAGACGTGAACTCAGGGCAGGAGGTCCTGCGATACAACCAGGTGAGCTTTGCCGGTGCGACCTTCAACTTCGATAATTATGCTCCGCTTAATCTCGGGCAATTCTCTTCGCCGGCAGGAAATGCGGTTAACGGAAATCTCAGCGTTAACGGAAATCTCTCAGTCACAGGTTCGTTCAGTGGAGCAAATTTCGGTTTGCTGAACGTGAACGGGCTGGGCATCAACGGTGCTAGCGCCAATACTAATGCTGTGAATGGGCCCTCTGGATGGACCATCCAGGCGGGCGGGGCAAATGAGATGACGGTGAACTCAACGGGCGTGACGATCAACAACCCGTCTTTCATCGGCAACCTAACTCTACCAGCGACAGGAACAGCGACTTCTGGCAGTAACTTTGGATCGAGCATTCAATCATGGAATGGCTCTTATTGGAATGGAACGGCCGCTGCTTTGGACGGTTGGACAGCGCAAAGCTTTCTCGCGGCCGGAACCAATCCGAATTCATTTCTGATTTTCAACCACAGCGGCTCACCAGGCTCGTTTTTTCAAGTCAATTCGCCGCTGCAGATGCCGGCGACCGTTCCCGCAACTGCGGGAAGCAATGTAAATTCGCCCACATTGAATTTATTGGGAAACTACTGGACGGGCACGGCGTCGAATAATGACACTTGGGGACTGCAAGATGTTCTTGGCGCTGGCGCGAATCCGCCATCAACACTGACTGTGAGTCATCTCGGCGGCTCAAGCGGTGCAACCACGCTGGACGTGAGTACCGTGGGCACGTTGAAGACAGGCGCCATCAACGCCGGCTCGAATACCGTCGCTGCATCGGTTTTTCAGGTGCCGGGTGCGGCAAATCTTCAGATTGATACTAACCGCTTCGGTGCTTTGGGTCTTCGCGTTCAGGCGATCGGCACGAACGCTTTGCAGGCGCTCACTGTGATGCCCAGTGGGACGGCTACGGAATCGACGCTCAGATTGCACAACACGTCTGATCCGCTCAATACCGGAACTCTGCAGATCGATCTCACGGGAACTAACGCGAGCATTTCCGGGCTGGCTTTCGGGATCGGGACCGCGCCAACTATGCTGGCGCTGAGCGGCGGCATGGGCTTGCAACTTGGAACCAATGACACCGGGCTCTCGCGAACGGCCACCGGAATTGTTGCTGCCGGTAACGGAACCGTAGGCAACAGCTCGGGCACTTTTGAATCGCGCAAACTGCAGGTTGATGGATCGGCATCAGGAAACACGGTGGTTCAATCGGCGGCTGCCGCTTCCGGAACGCTCACCCTGCCGGCGTCTACTGACATACTCATTGGCCGCGCTACAACAGATACGCTCACGAACAAGACGCTGGGCGGAACAACTCCATACAACAGATTTCGTGCCAATCAAGGTAGCGCGGTTGTTCCTAGAGATTGGACCATTGCGGGCCTTGGCCTGGGCAGTTGGGGAAGCACGGCTACGGTCACTTCCGTGAGCGGCACAGATTCAGCGGGAGTCATCAGCATCATTGCTTCAGGGACGGGACAAAGCAACAATCCTGCATTCAAGCTGACTTTCCATGATGGCGCATTCCCATCTTCGCCGGTTGGCGTGATCGTGAGAGGTGACGGAAACGGTCCAAGCGTAGGCGCAGCGATATTTAATACCAGCACTACATCGATTACCTTCGGGCTTGCCGGAACGCCCCTTGCTGGTGTGACCTACAACTTTTTCTATATGGTCGTCGGCCAATAACGTTACCCATCATGTTGACCGTCCAGGCTCGCAGCACGGCGAATCAGCAGACATGAAGTGTCAAGTCAGAGTTCAAGATGCAATAAACGATGGCGGTGTTCCAGCTACACTCGGCTGGTCGAGATCCGTCCGAGCAATTCCGTTTTTCCTTTTGGAGCAAAAATGAAGAGACTCACCCTCATCGTCGGGATCATCTTTTTCGCTCTGATGTCCCAGGCCCAGAACTGGACCACCGTCACAGCCACCAACATCACCGATCTCAATCAGCAAAAGCTGTCGGCTGGTCAGCTATGTTTCCTGGCGACTGACCAGAATGACAACCCTATCAGCACCGGCATTGGCGGTGGCGGGCAATTGTTGCGACGCGCGTTTTGTGCGGCCGTTGCCAACGGCGCGGTCACTGGCTTTTCGGTGCCGAACCCCGCGGTGACTGCGCCCTCCAACATTTTTTACCGGGTCACCATCAACGATACCAGCGTCGGCAAAGAAGTGCTGCGTTACCCGCAGGTCAGCTTTTCCGGCGGTACGTTTAATTTTGACGCGTATGCCCCCACCAGCGTCGGCCCGTTTGCTCCCATCGGCAGCGCCGTGAACGGCAACCTGAGCGTTAATGGAAACCTGAGCGTAACCGGATCGTTTGCCACCGGAGCGTTCGGCAACATGAGCGCTACCGCGTATAACAATGTGGTCCAGGCCGATACCCAACTTGGCTCCGACGCCTGCGCCAAAATTGCCGCCGCCATCGTGGCACTGCCCGCAACCGGCGGCGCGGTCGATGCCCGCGGCATTCAGGGCGCGCAGAGCTGCGCGGCCAATCCGTTCGCGGCGTCAACCAAACCGGTCCAGCTTCTGCTTGGCGGAGTTGCCATCACCACCAGCGCCTGCTGGGCGGTACCCAGCAATACGGTGATCGCAGGCGCGGGTCGCGGTGTTTCCACGCTCAAGCTGGCCAATGGCGTGAACTCATGCTTCGCGATCAGCAACCTGCATCCGGCCACCGGAGACAATCACATTGCCATCTCCGGTCTTACGATTGACGGGAACATGCTCAATCAGTCTCCCACCGGCAGCCAGCGCACCGGCTGCGTCTTCTTTGAGCGCACACAATATTTCTGGGTGGAAAGCAACGAACTGCTCAACTGCTACAACTACGGAGTTGAGGCGCTTGGACAATCGCAGTACGGCTGGGTGCGGGGCAATCGGATTGACGGCACGCTTGCCGGTTCTGCCGTGCTGTTTGGCAACGGCCCACTCAGCACCGATTCTACCGGCGCCATCTCTGAGGCCTATGACCTTTGGGCCGAAGACAACTGGGTCGGCAACACTTCGGCCGACTGCCTGTTTGCCGCGGGATCGAATACCTCGGGCGCTTACGGCACCGCGCGCGTCCATTTCAAGAACAACACCCTCTCTAATTGTGGCGACGTCAGCATTGAAATGGGCGATAGCCTGCGTGACTCCGAGGCCGTAGGCAACATCATCCAGATGGCGCCGTCGCAGGCCCTCACTAGCATTTCGCGCGCCGCCAACGTAGTTACGGCCACACTGTCTGCGCCATGCAATCAATATAGCGGCGCGGCGCCGTTCACCG
The DNA here is from genome assembly GCA_049802395.1 of Candidatus Angelobacter sp. GTDB lineage: Bacteria > Acidobacteriota > Terriglobia > Terriglobales > Acidobacteriaceae > Angelobacter. The sequence goes on along the minus strand of JBARMK010000076.1, from coordinate 11,466 downwards.
TGGCCTCCGTCACTTATGCCGGGGCAACGGCGTTCAACGGAAATTTCATTCTCTCCACCGTTGCGCGCAGTGTGAGCAGTTGTACGTTGACCTGGGCCCAGACCGGAGAAAACGGGACCGGCAGCGCCGGCCTGATCGTTCGCCGGGGAAACCTGGCGCTGCTCTCCCGCTCCGGTTTAAATCATTCCCTCACCGCCAACGTGGTCAACGGCAACAGCGCCGGCCAGCAGGGCTGCGAGATGGCCTGGGGCAACACCGGTGACAACGCTCCCCGGGATGAGAACGTGAATTTTGACAATGTGTGCAACAACACCGGCGGGGATGCGTTCACTGTGACGGCTGCAACCGCGGGGCAGGTGACGCAGGTATCGCACAAGAGCAAATTTGATGGGACATTAGGTAATGACTACGCCCTCAGCGCAAACGGACAAAATGTTAGGTTAAGTGGCAACGGCTACATCACTGCCGGATCCGCTTTGGCCGGTTTCAACTTGGTTCAGACCAACGATATCCAACTGCGAGCACCGAGTGGTAGTGCTGTCAAATTGCTCGCTCCGAAGACCGGTATATCGACAGGAGATTTCACTCCCACATCCATTCTCGATGTTCTGGGCGGGGGAAATTTTAATGACCTGCAGTTACGGACAGCGCTGGCTGCAAATGAAGGAATGTCGATTTCGAATGCGAGCCAAACCTGGTCCTTCGGGGTGCGAAATGATCTTTCGCAGAAGTTCAACATTAGAAATGTGACTGGATCGTCAGATGCATTCCTTCTCGACACATCCGGCAATGCGACTTTTCTGGGCGGGCTGACAGCCTCATCAATGTCGCTAAGCACAAAGGCGACCACTTACAACAACGTCGGCACAGCAGGGATTGGCTTGACGCCGATCTACTGGACAGTGGGCATAACAAGTCAAACAGCATCTGTACCAACAACAAACGTCACCACATCTTGTAGTGCCGGGCTCTATTCAGTTTCCTACTACCTAAAGACGACCACAACTGGCACCGCTGGAACCGTGTCGCTGATCCTGAACTGGAATGATGGTGCGGCCATGACAATTACGAGCGCGGCGGCGCCCTTGACATCCACGAACGGAATATCTCAGGGCACCCAGGTCATTAAATGTGCTGCTGCCTCGACCATTTCATATTCGACAACGGTGGCTGGCGTTACTGGATCTCCCCAATACTCATTGGACATTGCCGTTGAGCAACTTAAATAATCTCATTCCACCAAAAACCAATATGAGCATCCTTCGCGTTCAACTTTTCCTAGAGAATCGAAAATTGGATTCAAGATGGAAAGAAGCTCTGGCGTGCGGCTGACGAACAGGTTAGGAAGAATCGTCTTTAACCGGTTGCCCATGAGCAAGGCGGTGGCGAGGAGATACTGCTCCGAATAGGCATCCTGCGCAATCGCATCTGCATAATCCCACGGAAGGCAGATGTCATGAAGATGGACAAAAGACCTCGGATTCAATCGGGGTAGGATGTCCATAAAGAAAACCGTTACATCAGAATTGGGAAGGCACCGGTGCGAGTTGTCAACAAATAAGACATCACCTTGGTCGAGATCGTCAAAGATCGCGAGTGGAACCTTCTCCACTGGAGTCCGAATCAGATGATCACACATATCATCCACCTCCGCACGTGGGTGAGGATCAATCGAAACAATTCTCGTTTTGAGGCAGTTGTTAGTAATCGATTCTCGAGCGAACAGAGTGGAATTGCCCGAGCCGATTTCGAGATACGTCTTCGGCTTCCATTGCGCCAGTAAGCAATACAATGAAATTGCATCCAGCGCTGGAAAATAGCCGTTTATCCACTTCACATGCTTAAGATTTCTTAACTGCCTTTCAAACGGCAGAAATGACTCTAGCATGGCCTTATATTTCTGATGTCCGGCGGAGATCAATTCATAAAGCTGTGGATGCGGGTTCCCCTCGTAGCGTGCTTTCAAGCTGACCGGATAATTAAGCGCGAGGATCTGATCGCCGCGAAGAATCTGAGCCGCCTTCTTCATTCGAGGGTAGCGCTTGATGGACTGCTTGAAGGACATGAAGATTTATAATTCTAACCCAAATGTTTCGATAGCTATCACCTTCATTTAGCAAGCTTGAACATTAACCACGCCTTGGCGAACCGGGCATTTTCATTTCCAAGGGGGAACCCCATGCAATTTCATTTTGCTGACCTGGTTACGGCAGCGAACCTGTTTGTGCTGCTGGGGATTTACCGCAAGATGTCGATTATCGTGTACCAGCACAAGCTGATGTGGACGGACTTTGCTGACCGCAAGGGCATCGCCGCGAACGGAAAGCATCTGGTCTGAAGGCGCGCCACCGCGCCACCCAACTAACCGAACACCCGACTGCGAACAGAGGCGCGATCCAAGATGAAGCTTACTCCTAAGGAAAAATTCCTGGCCCGCGTGCGCCCGGACCCGGTCACCGGTTGTTGGCTGTGGCAGGGCTATTTAAATGAAAGTGGCTACGGCTGCTTCCTTTTCGAAGGCAGGCAGGCCGTCGCCCACCGCGTCTCCTGGATGCTGTTCCGCGGCAGGATTCCATTCGGAAATTACGTGTGTCACACATGTGATGTCCGTGCCTGTGTTAATCCCGATCATCTTTTCCTCGGCACTCCAGCCGCTAATTCCGCGGATGCACGCCGCAAGGGCAGAACAAGGCAAGGAGAACAAGCTTCTGCTGCCAAGCTGACCACCGCCCAGGTGCAGCAGGTCCTGGCCCTGCTCGCGGAAGACAAGCTGTACGTGACTGAGATTGCCCGTCAGTTCGGCGTGTCGCAGTCGGCGATTCACGCCATCAAGAGCGGAGAAAGTTGGAAACATCTTCAGCGGCCCGGGCCTGCGGATACTCATTCGGCAGCAGGTTCAGCTTTGCCTTCAAATCGAACTGGCCCTGTGGCACCTTCTGATTCCCAGCAAAACCGGCCATTGCCCGGACCGTCTGGGGTTTCGGAAAAGACCGGCTGATTATTTCAGGCGGACGGGGAACCAGAAGCTGTCCGTCCGCTGAATGCCCTGAGCGGTTTACTTGGGGGAGACCAGAGTGTGCAGCTTGTCCAGATCGAACGTGATTCCGAAATTGCCGCGCACATCCTGCTCCTTGATCAGTTCGGTGGCGTTGGCATAAGTAATGGAAAGTGGCAGGCTGACGCCCGCGCCGATGGGAATTTCAAGCTTCCAGTTGGCTATGGCGATATCGGCTTTCTTGCCCGGGACGTGGCGGTTTTCCTGCAGGCGCTCATAGCGTCCGGCAAAAGCCAGGCTGATCTGGCTCTTGTCATCGGAATTGACGAGAAATGGGCTGCGCCCTAGGTTCTGCTGGAACTGCAAAGCGGCCGTCGCATCGCGGAAAGTTTGCTGGTTCTTAGTGCGATCGGGATTGCCATAAGCTGAGGCGCTCAGGTTGGCGTCAATCTGCATGAATCCGCCCGGCTTTTTCTCATACATGAGTTTGGCGACGGAATAGTTCGGTGTTCCACTCCCGCGTTCGTTGAAATAACCAAACGTGAGCGTGGCTTTTTTGTCGAGCTCTTTCAACGCCTGGTCTAGAAGATCGGCCGAGTGCGAGTATTCGGTGAGATCAGCCTGGTACTGGACAAGAAAGTTAGAGAGCTCCTGGACATTTTGCGGACTGAGGTTGATTGTGCCGATCGCGCCATAGAGGTTCTGCTGCACGGATTTGACGATGATGTCGGCAATTTTGGCTTCGGCGGTCGTATCGTTGTCGCTGCTGTTGTTGGTCAGGTAATCCTTAATCAACTGGCCGGTTTGCGCTGAGAATGAAGCAAAAACCTTGGCGTAGCTATCCAGGTTCCGGGAGAGCGCTTTGGCCTTGTCATTGGCCAGCTTCTCCAGTGAGGGCAGGACCTTGGCCACGAACAGATCGTGAGCCTCTTTGCTCCGGGCTGAATGGTCTCCGAAAAGACGGAACTTCACGGTCCACTCGCTCAACTGCTTGCGGCTGACGCTGGCCAACGGATCGTTCTGGTCTTGCAGATTGTAAGAAGCCGACACGGCAATGCGAGTGAAGCCGCTGTACGTGTTGTAAGTTTCGGCCGTGTCCTCTTTCTTGAGCGCGGCTATGACAGCGTACGGCGAAGAAGACAGGGTGAGGGTTGAGCCGTTGATGTTCTGGGCAATCGCGCCATGTTCAAGCGCCAGACCCAGCAGGTAAGGAATGCCCGGCTTGTCGGCAGCGCTCGTGGAACCAGAACCTGAGCCGCTGGCGCCGATCTGCTTGTCTGTGCGCTTGGTTTCCCCAGCCACGATGTAAGGTGCAACATAGGACACCCCTTTTGCCTGTGCTGGGCTTACGGCAGCCGCAATGGCGAACAGAGCAATTTTGTTGGACGCGATTCCAAAGCGTCCTGCGGCATCGTCCGGATCCTTTCTGCGGGAGACAATTGTTTGGGCGGTAATTTTGGCGGCCGTTTGAACAATGCCCGGCGCCTCCGCAGGAGGAGCAATAGAGATGGTTGCGGGCGTCGGAGTTGCCTGAGGCTCCGCTACAGCCGGCGGTCCGGATGTCCCACCGGATTGTTCGACGGTCACGGTGTTCTGGCCAGAGCGCGCTTGCGAGGCGGCGACAGGAACAATTCCGCTGACAAGCAGAACCCAACATGCGATGCGTGAAAAATGAATTTTCATCTATTTCCCTCGTAAAAGTCGCAGCCCATCAAGGCAAGGTGAATTGCAGGTCGGCTTCCCACTCACTGTCAGTCTTTCTGACGCTGCTGGCATTGAACTTGCCGCCCCCTTTTGAGCCCTGGACGGAAAATTGATAGAAGGCATCGCTGGGGTCCGCTGCGGTGAAGTGGCATTGAATATCAATGAATTGCGCGCCCGTAGTTTTGGTGACGGTAAAGTTGTAAACCAATGGACGGCTGGATGCTGGATTTAGAGTATTTCCATCCAGCGAGACGGCAACGTCTTCATTCACTTTATTCGCTACGATTGTCAGAGTGACATCTTCACCCTTGACCACTTCGTAATGCCCGGTATCAGTTTGGTTCATTGACCGCTCTCCCCGAAAATGAAATCTTTGCTTAAGCCTGCCACGCCGACGAGCAAATTGCACGCTCAATCGACATGAACGAAACATTCAGTTGTTTCCCTTTTTTTAGGCGTGGCCTCAAAAAAACTTAACGCTACTTACAAAAGTGACAACAAACGGGAAAACGTTTCAATCAATTCTGCGAAATAAATGTGGGCAGCGACTTTCCAATCAAATTTCGCTTATGGAGGTAAAGCCATGGCCGATTTCAAGCCGGCATTCGAGTTTGTGTTGCAGCATGAAGATTCCACGCGCTCAGGCAGGGTGACCGTGGACGCCGGCGGGCGCACGCGCTTTGGCATCGCGGCAAAGTTCCATCCTGAGCTGGGGGAAGAGTTCTTTACCGGCCCGCCGGAAGACGCGCTGGCGCAAGCGGAGAGAATTGAAGAGCACGATTACTGGGACCCTATGCGCCTGGCCGAAGTGGAAAATCAGAATGCAGCCAACAAGCTTTTTGACATGGCGGTGAACATGGGCGTGCGCCAGGCTGCCGTTTATGCTCAGCGCGCTGCAAATCTTTTGTTGAGCGGACAGGCTGCGGAGCTGCGTTTGGTGGAAGATGGCGCGATCGGTGAGAAGAGCCTGGCGGCGATCAATCGATGTGAGCCGGCGAATTTTCATCAACTACTGTGCCAGTTGAGCGAGGCGCACTATCGGCACGTGGCGGCGGTGAATCCGGCGCAGGCGGTGAATTTGCATGGCTGGCTCAAGCGCGCAAGCGCTTGAGCCAGCTAGCCCAGGGCTTCAGTCTTGGGTGCGACCAGCATTTACGAGCGGGCTGCTCTTCCACAAACCAAATATCAAGCGCCAGCGGCCAACGGTCAACAGCCCAAAGTTAGAAAGGCCCAAAGGCAAAGACCATCCGAAGGTCGCAATCATCGAAACAAAAAAATATTCCAACTGAAAAGAGGACAAAACCAATGAACCTACAAACCTGGTTCAAGGGGCTGGGTGTGTTTGTGCTCAGCTCATTTGTTACGGCTCTGGCCACAATGACGCTTGATCCGGCCAGCTTTAATTTTTCCCGGGCAGGGCTTGCCAAGGTGGGCACTGCGGCAATGGTCATCGGAATAAAGTCTGTACTGCTGTACCTGAAGCAGTCGCCGTTGCCCGCAGACCAGGCGAGGACCGCGAACTGGACGAAAATCAGCGGTGCATTGGCTTTCTGCGTAATCATTCCCGCTACGGCGATGGTTACAGGGTGCGTGAACTCATGGGAGCGCACGACGTATGCATCGCTGGCGGCGAGTAAAGCTTTGATTGATTGCGCGGTGGCCGGCTATAACCATTTTGACGCCGATATCCGGCATGCATGCGCGGCCGATCCGCAGGACCCGGCGTTCGATCCGGCAAAGTTCTACCTGCCCCAGACACGCGCGGCGCAGCAGGCGGTGGAGCAGGCCCGCCAGATTCAGGGGGCAACGGTGGAAGCATTTGCCGCTTATGCCGTGGCCAAAGTGGGAAAAGATCAGACCGTATCTCTGGCGGAAAAGCAGGCGGCCGTGGTGGCTTATCTGCAGCAGCTTCCCACGCTGGTAAATGCTCTCCAGGCTCTGATGGGGAAAGGCCCAGGAGTCGCCGCGAACAGTGTAACTGTTCGGGATCCGGTACTGGCGATCCTGGCGTTGCGACCGGCATTTCAAGTTACAAATTGAACGCGGCGGATAAATCTTTGCAGACTATAGATGGCCGCTTTGATCGGTTTGCGGCTAAAGGTTAGGAGTCAAATCCAATTTCCTGAGGTGAATCTTGGCAAGCAATCCTGTAATTACGAGCACGCCGATTTCGGACACAGACAAACTGAAGCAGATGTTGAAAACCGTAACTGACGCCGCTTTGTTCATCGAACAAATTCTCGCGGGCGTAGGGATTGGAGGCGCAAACGCATCCGAGGCAGAATCCCTGACCTTGGCGTTTGGGAATCTGGCGGCTATCGCCATACAAGCGGCTCATGACGTGGCCGGCAAGCAAATCACGCCTGACAGTGTGTTGGAACTCTTACCGGTGAATACGCCATTGATAGCGCCAGTACCCGCGGTTTCACCAGCGAAAGCATAGGCTGGCACACTTGTGACCTCTCAGCCGATAAGCGCGATACCTTTGGCCTTTGAAGGCGAACTCTACTACATCTTGTTGTAGCGAATAAACTACGAAACACGTAGACTTAGAGCCGAACCCAAGTAAGCAGGTTCGGCCCTTCCCAAGCGCGCGCGGAACCTGCATGAAATCAGGTGCAGATCCATGAAAGTGAACACCCCGTTGCAGTTTCGTACGCTACTTTTTGCAGAAGCAGCCCATCACTGGCTCGAAATCAAAAGATTGCACAGTAAGAAGCCACGAACCATCGAAATGTATGAGTGGTATATCCGCAATCTGCAGAAAGGGTTTGGAGAGCTGCTGTTATCGCAAATACATATTGGCCATTTGCTGGAATATCAGCGGCAACGGCGGCTTTCAGCGGGGCCGTCGTGTGTGAACCATGAATTGAATACGTTGTCGCAGATACTGAAGATGGCAGACCTGTGGGACCTGATCGAGAAGCACTATAGGCCGCTGCCGTTGCCGAATTGGACACCACCCAAAGTCCTGACCGCGGAAGAAGAAGAAAAGTTCTTTCGCGTGGTGGCGGGCAATCCGGATTGGAGCGTGGCATATTGGGCAGTCTCATTGACGAACAATACCTCCGCCATGGGAATTGAGTTGCGCTGCCTGCAGTTGAAGCATATCCACCTGGACCAGGAACCACCTACGATGCATATTCCGGATACCAAGGTGAAGAATGAATTTAGGGCGCGAGTTGTCCCCCTGAATGCTATGGCGACAAAGCAGGTAAGAAGAATTATGCAGCGGGCACAGACCTTAGGAGCCTGGCGTCCCGATCACTATATGTTTCCTTTTCGCGTGAAGCGCGGAACCTATGACGTGAGCAAGCCGGCGTCCCCATATTTTTTGAGGTCTGCCTTCCGCTCGATGCGCAAGGTGACCGGGCTGGAGTGGCTACAGCCACGTAACTTCCGTAATCAGGTCATCACGAAGCTATTTGAGTCGGGAGCGCCAGATGAAACCATTATGTCGATCGCGGGACACCAATCCATTAAGATGTCACGTTACTACTCCCGGATTAGGATTACAGCGAAAGCAGAGGCACTGAATGCTATCTGCCCTGGGGGAAGCGCGGATTAAGACCAGACATTGCAGATAATCTACTATAGGGTAATTGTAGCTAAACATGGTGTTTGGTAGCGGTGGTGTAGTTATCGTGCTCTGGCTTAAGATGCGTCGATGAAACAAGACGAACACTCGCCGCTTAAGTAGCAATTGGCTGGACGGTTGGAATATAAGAAAACGTGGGGATTAGATACGAACCTTGTCGAAGCGCGGTGGGTGGGGCTGCAAATGGCCGTAGTTCTATAGTGTTTACGGATAACGAAAATAGAGAGAACGCGAGGATGCGTGAACCAAGATTTAGGCGTGGATGAATGACTCGGGGAATTATATAGATTTGCAAATATAGTGTAAGAGTTGGCGAAACATAAAGTAGGGTCTGGAGCTGGATCCTGTGCATGCTTTATGTTTTACAGAGTGGAGATCTGTTAGCAAAAGCTAAAGAACCTATAGTGATAAGAGTTCTCTGGAGCCGTATTCATACAACTATCAACTATGTTTAATTCATATTAATGGCTAATCAGAGATCACTTGACAAAACAAAAAACAGACAGTACGCTACGTGTGGTGGGTATCACCAGTGGATATTGTGATATCTATTCGGTTCGCGATATTTATGGGAATGTTCATTTGGTAGCCGTAACATCATGACCCTCAGCCGTCATTTACAGAGCATCTGCCTTCTAAGCAGAGGGTCGCAGGTTCAAGTTGGAATAAAGCGAGCATTAGAAGGTGCAGCGTAGGATGTAGCAGACGCTTACTTCTCTCGCCAATATGTCAGGAACGTCTTGACATTTTTACGCGAGCGCAAAATCATCTGTTCGTGAACGGCATTGACCACACGTGATTCGCCTCCGAAGCGCCAGCTACTCGGAAAGAGGGACATCTCATATCTGGGTCAGACTTATTTATGTGGCTGAAAAAACAATTTGGACCGCGTAACGCTTCTCTGGGCCAATTAGGCAGTTTGGAATCTGAACTGATGGAACGTATATGGCGACTGGGGGAGATCAGCGTGCGCGAGCTCCACATGGAGTTTACACCGCGTCTTGCTTATACCACGGTCATGACCACAATGGATCGCCTCTATAAAAAAGGTCTATTGCAGCGACGCAAAGTAGGCAAAGCATTTTTTTATGTTCCAGCGCTAACGGAGCAAGAGTATCAGGAGCGCCTCACCCATCATTTGTTCGGGATGTTCCTGAATGATGGCAAGAATGAGAGCGCCGTATTGTCACACTTCGTTGACGCAGTCAGCGACACGGATGCAAAATTGCTCGAACGGTTAGATCAACTGGTGAAAGCCAAGCGGCGCTCGCTGCGCCGGCCGGAGTAGGCCATGTTTTATACGCTCGCGATCTGCCTATGCCTCTCCGTACTATTTCTCGTTCTTGCCTCCTGCTGGGTGTTGTCTCTTCCGGTCACGTTGTTGGTGCGATGGTGTGCACGTATGGCAGCGCCAGCAACGCTAGCGAACACACTGTTTGCTGCTCGGCTCCTGCCGTTCGGGTTCGCTTGCGCGGTAACACTGGGGCTGGTTCTCCCAGCGTTTCTCAAATTTGAACCATACTCCACGAGAGAAGGCATGGGGCTTCGTCTGGCAGGACTGGCGTTCTTAGGTGCGCTGGTACTGGCCGGCATGGTCCTCTGCAGTTGGCGTACGCTTCTCACGACGTCACGGACCCAAAAGATATGGTGCAGGCATTCCGAAAGAATTTTTGTGGATGGCATCAATGTTCCGGTGTATCGCCTCGATAACGGGATGTCACTTCTGGCGGTCACGGGTATCTTCCGCCCACGTATTTTCATTTCGAAGGACATTACCCTGATTCTCTCTACTGAAGAGTTGCGTGCTGCGCTGGCGCATGAGATAGCGCATGTCTCGGCATTCGATAACTTGAAGCGACTGTTATTGAAAATCACCCGTTCCCCGCGCTGGATCAATACTTCTAACAACGTTGATGCAGAATGGGGTCGAGCCTCTGAAATCGCGGCTGACCAGCATGCCCTGGCGACGGGCTCGTCTGTGCTTGATTTGTCATCTGCGTTGATCAAGGTTGGGCGACTAAATAGGCCATTTGCGTCGACAGAGGGGCTCGCTTCTCATCTGGTGCAGCCAGCTTGCAATTCTGCGCTGGAAGTGCGGATTATGCGCTTGAGCAAAATGTTGGAGGGAAGGGAAGCACCGGTTCTTACAGTGAAACATCGTAACCTGGTTTTACCAGTCATGCTTACCGTGATGGCCTATCTGGCGTGCGTCAATGCCATGCTGCCTGCTGTTTATGAAATTCTGGAATTCCTAGTTCGCTAACGTCCCGCCGCTCAGTTATAACTCGATAAAGGGTTTTGAAAAAGGTGGCCCGTTTGCAAGCCGTGAAACGCAGGAGCGTGCAACCGCTGCCCCGTGTTACTGTATTTCCTTCGCCGGAGTCATCCATGTCGTCAACTCCTGTAACCGACAAGGAGCGAGCCATGCTCCTTGGGCTCGCCACGCAGGCCCTCACGCGCGCCTACGCTCCCTATTCTAACTTTCAGGTCGGCGCCGCCATCCTCACTCAAGATGGCCACGTCTTCACCGGGTGCAACGTGGAGAATGCCTCCTATGGACTTACCAATTGCGCTGAGCGGTCCGCCATCTTTACCGCGGTGCAGCAGACTGAGGGCAAACTCGCGCTTCGAGCCGTAGCCATTGTCAATGGAAGTCAGGCTCCCTGTTCGCCCTGCGGCGCATGCCGTCAGGTCATCGCTGAATTCGGCAAAGACGTTGTAGTAATCTTCCAGGGGGAGAATGGATTTCAAGAGTCTAACATCGCTGATTTACTGCCGGCAACTTTCCGTCTATCCTGACAAATCCCATGCTTGTAACTGATCTGATCCGCAAAAAACGTGATGGCGGCGAGCTCCAGCGCAGTGAAATTGAGTTTCTCGTCAATGGCTATACCGCTGACGCTATTCCCGACTACCAGATGTCCGCATGGCTGATGGCTGTTGTCTGGCGCGGCATGACTCGCGCTGAGCTGGCGGCGTTGACTGAGTCTATGCTGAACTCTGGCCAGGTGCTGGACTTTTCCGAGCTCCATGCCGCTAAAGTCGACAAGCACTCTACTGGCGGCGTGGGCGATAAAACTTCTCTGGTGATTGCTCCCATCGTTGCCGCCGCGGGGCTTTATGTTCCTATGATCAGTGGCCGCGGCCTCGGACATACCGGCGGCACGCT
>JBARMK010000075.1:0-17271 GCA_049802395.1 Candidatus Angelobacter sp. | reverse complement strand
GATCAAGACCTATTTCCGCTGGTGGGGTGTATACACGCAGGGAGATGGAGCCGGAGCAATCGGCGGCGCTGCCGGCGAGGGTAGAGCGACACCTTATTTCATGCTGCGTATCCGCTTGCCGAATGGCTTTGTCAACGCCAGCCAGGTGCGCGCCATAACTGAGCTTTCAGACAAATATGCCGGCGGCATCGCCGACATCACGGTGCGCCAGAACATTCAACTGCACTGGATCACCATCAAGGATCTTCCGCAGGTTCTCGAAACTCTGTTTGAAACCGGCCTGACCTCCATGGCGACCTGCGGGGATGTTACCCGCAACGTTACCGGGTGTCCGCTGGCCGGACTTCATGCACACGAGCTTTGCGATGCCTCGCCTCTGGTCGACGAGGTGACGCGGCTATTGGTCAACAATCCAAATTTTTACAACTTGCCGCGCAAATTCAAGATCAGCATCAGCGGCTGCCCTGACTGGTGTTCTTATCCTGAGATCAACGATCTGGCTTTTACCCCGGCGATCCGTGAGCAACAAGGAAAGAGGGAACCAGGCTTTTCCATACGTGTTGGCGGCGGGCTCTCAACCGAACCGCACCTGGCTGTTCGGCTCAAAGCCTTTGTGCGCTGGGAGCAGGTCATTCCCGTCTGCAAAGCCGTAAGCGAACTCTTTCGTGAAGCTGACGTGCTGCGGGAAAATCGTGAACGCGCTCGCCTAAAGTATCTGTTTCTTCAACACGGCTGGACCGCGGAATCTTTCTTGCAAGAGATCGAGCGCAAGCTCGGCTATAAGCTGGATCCAGGTGTTGCTGAGCAGCCGCCGGACGATGTCTTTCGCGATCACGTAGGCGTACACGCGCAGAAGCAACCCGGGCTCTTTTACATCGGAGCGGCGGTTTTGCGTGGACGCATTACGCCACAGCAGTTGCGGGTTGCCGCCGATCTTTCTGAGCGCTACGGCAATGGCGAATTGCGCACCACCAACACGCAAAATCTGGTTATCGTCAACGTGCCGCGGAAACAGACAGCGGCCGTGGTGTTGGGCCTGGAGACAGCAGGACTCCACGTTGCGGCTTCATCATTCTGGCGGGGCGCTGTCGCTTGCACCGGCAGTGAGTTCTGCAAGCTGGCCATCACTGAAACGAAAGCCTTCACTCGTTGGCTGGTGGAAGAGTTGGAAGTGCGTTTGCCGGAGTTTGACCAGCAATTGAAGCTCAATGTTACCGGCTGTCCCAATAGCTGCGGCCAGCACCGCATTGCCGATATAGGGCTGGAAGGCAAGAAAATCAAGGCCGAAGGCCGCATTCAGGACGCTTATTACTTCTGCCTGGGTGGCGCGGTTGGCGAACACGCTGGCTTCGCGCGACCCGTTGGCTATCGCTGTCCTGCGAACGAAGTGCCGGATGCAATCGAGCGGCTGCTGCGCAACTATCTGGAGACACGCCGGGCTGGGGAAAATCTGCGCGAGTTTTTCGCGCGACATTCGGAAGTCGCGCTGCGCACTTTCCTGGCTGGACAGGATCTGCCGCCTGTATTGCGCGACCCATCGCCGGGAAGGATCCCGCACGGGTTGGAAGGTTAAACAGCTATGGCGCTCTATCCAATCTTTTTAAAGCTCGAAGGTCACAAAGTCCTGATCGTGGGCGGCGGGCTGATCGCGGAGCAAAAAATTGAAGGCGTTCTGCGCTCCGCTACTGATGTGACCGTGGTCGCGCCACAAATAACGCCGCGCATCCAGCTCTGGGCTGAACAGCGCCGGCTCAAACATGTATGTGCGGAATATCGCCCCGGTATGGCATTGGGATACTTTCTGGTCATCGCGGCTACAGACAGCGAGCCGACCAATCGTGCCATCTATGACGAAGCCCGTGCCGCGGGCACGTTGGCCAACGCCGTTGACGATCCTGCTTATTGTGATTTCTACGCGCCGGCAGTCGTCAGCCGCGGCGAATTTCAAGTCGCCATTTCCACTGGGGGTCACAGCCCGGCCCTCGCGCAGCATGTGCGCAAAAACCTGGAACAGGAATTCGGCCCCGAATATGAAACGTGGACGGCATGGCTGGGGCGCATGCGCGAAACGATACGAAATGTCTTGCCACGCACGGAGCGGCGCAAGGAACTCTTGCATTTGCTGGCGCTGTGCAGGCCGTTGAAAATTTTAGATCAACAGACTTTGGGAGGGAACCATGGACCACTTGAGAAAGTCAGAGTTAGAGAACCAGTTGAGGCACGCACTGAAAGAGCATCAGCATGAAGGGTTGAACATGATCGGCAACGCCGACCAGTTGCTTCACCGGCTCGTCAGCGCGGTTGAAGAATGGCTTGAAGATCGTTCCATAAGCCGGCAGAAAAGCGCATAACCATGCCAGCGAAAGTCTACATTGTTGGCGCGGGGCCGGGAGCCGCAGACCTGCTGACGCTGCGCGCGGCATCATTGCTGCGCGCGGCGCAGATCGTGTTGCACGACGATCTGGTCCCCAAGGAGGTCCTTGATCTCTGCCCGGCTTCGGCGCAAATCGTGAATGTTGGCAAGCGGTGCGGGCAGCAAAGCCGCACGCAAGAGCAGATCAACGCGCTGATGGTGTGGCATGCCAGCGAGAGAGAGGCTGAGACGATTGTCCGGCTCAAGTCCGGCGATCCTGCTGTTTTTGGCCGCCTGGGTGAAGAGCTGGATGCCCTGCGCCGGGCCGGCATTCCGTTTGAAATTGTCCCCGGAGTTACTGCTACCAGCGCCGCTGCCGCTGCTGCCAGCCTTACACTCACTGACCGCCGTGCAGCCTCAGCCCTGGTGGTGCTCACCGCGCATAACTATCGCAATGAATTGCTGAGCAGGACCATGTTCGACCCAGCACGCTCTACCTACGCCGTCTATATGCCGGGTCCGGATTACAGCCGCACCGCGCGCGAACTTACGGCCTCAGGATTGGCTGCCGTGACGCCTTGCGCAGTGGTTTCCAATGCAGGCCGCGCCAATGAACAAACGCGATTTCTGACGCTGGCAGAGCTGGCCTTAGCAAAAGGGATTCCCGCTCCCGCATTGTTGATAGTGGGCGAAGTGGCCAGGGAACGTTCACCATGGAAACACGGAGATGCGAAGAAAATCTTTTCTGAAGTCCCGTCAAACGGTAAAGACTTCCGCTTGCGACTGAGAACTTAGCCGCGAATCAACACAAAAATGACGCGAATTGGTTTAGGCTCCAGGTTCGCTTCGCGCAAATTCGGGCTCCAGAAGGAAGATTCACCCTCCTGCAATGGACGGAACCAGCGTCACCTCATCGCCTTCCTTGAATTCGTAATCCTTTCCCAGGAAGCGTATGTCTTCATCGTTGACATAAATGTTCAGGAAGCGGCGGACGTTGCCCCGCTCGTCGCGCAGGTGGGGCTTGAGCTCAGGAAAGCGGCTGCCGAGAGTATCCAGCAAGGTGTTCAAATCCGTAGCCACACAATCGTATTTCTCGGCGCCTTCCGTATGGCGGCGAAACGCGCTAGGGATGGAAACTGTAACGCTCATTTATGCTGCTCCTTTTCCCGCTGCACGCGCGCCGGCAAATTGTGTCTCAAGAAACTGTTCGAATGTGGCCAGTTTGGGCGCAATAGGCTCGACGGTTTCAAACCTGCCGGCCAGCGCGTCCGTGGTCTTCAACCCGTTACCGGTAATGCAGAGCACCGTGGTTTCGTCGGGACGGATGCGTCCTTGGGCATAGAGCTTGCGTGCTGCGGCAACGGTCACGCCACCTGCGGTTTCGGTAAATATGCCTTCGGTTTCGGCCAGCAGCGTCATGCCCTCCACGATCTCAGGATCGCTTGCATCCTCGGCCCAGCCGCCGCTGCCGAGAATGGTTTTGGCGGCATAGAAACCATCGGCAGGGTTGCCAATGGCCAGTGATCGCGCGATGGTCTGCGGTTTCTGGGGTTCGATCTCATTGCGGCCTGCCTTAACGGCTGCGCTGATCGGGCTGCAACCGGTGGCTTGCGCGCCGAAAAACTTTACGGGTTTCTCTTCCACAAAGCCCAACTCGATCAGTTCCTTGAAGGCTTTGTAAATCTTCGTGATCAGCGATCCACCAGCCATGGGAACCACGACATTGTCAGGAAGCCTCCAGCCAAGCTGTTCCGCGATCTCATAGCCCACGGTCTTCGAGCCTTCCGCGTAATATGGCCGCAAGTTCACGTTCACGAAGCCCCAGCGATGCTTGTCCGCAATCTGCGAGCAGAGCCGGTTTACGCGATCGTAATTGCCATCAATGCGGACAATCTGCGCTCCATAAACCTGTGTGCCCAGCACTTTGGCGGGCTCGAGGTCGGCAGGAATGAAGATGCAGGCTTTAAAGCCCGCACGTGCGGCCTGCGCGGCGACTGCATTCGCCAGGTTGCCGGTGGAAGAGCAACTCACTACTTCAAAGCCAAAATTCCGGGCCTGCGTGAGCGCTACCGCCACCACGCGGTCTTTGAAGCTGAGCGTGGGGAAGCAGACAGCGTCATTCTTGATGTAAACCGACCGGCTATGTAACGTTTCCCCCAGCGACGAGGCTTTTACCAGCGGAGTAAAACCAGCGGGTGTTGAAGCGTCATAGCTATCAGGCAGTGGCAGCAACTCTCTATATCGCCATAAGTTCGGGGGACGCCGTGCGATCTCGTCCTTGCTGATCTCTTTGCGGATGCGGTCCCAGTCATAGGCGATTTCCAGCGGAGCGAAACAGTTTTGACAGAACGAAATCGGCTGGGCGCCCCACAGGGTGTGGCACTCGCGACACCGCAACTCGTAGCGCAGGTTCGTGCTCATAATTCCTTCTCCTCAAGTCTTGCTTCATATTCCGGCAGAATTTCTGCCCAAAACTAAAAACCCGCTGCCAGAGGCAGCGGGTTCATGATTACTGAATAAAAACTTGCTATGAACCTTTCTGCCTCGGCGTGAACGCACACATAGCCATTGCGCGACAGCACATGGCCATGTTGGAGACAGAAAGTAACATCAGAACTAAAGTCTACAACACACTCCTTCCTCAAGCAACGGGGGCTCTTTTGCAAAGCTTCTGGTTCAATTCAGGGTAAAAGAGCCCAAAAAACGCTCAAATTGGCTGGTGGAATCATTGCCCTTGATGCTCCCCGCGCAGGCGAAATATACGCGCCGTTCATCCAGAATTACCAGGGCTTTGTAAGTGACGTTCGCTGTCTCACAGGTGAATTCAAGCGCGGGCAGCTCAGTGCTTCCCCTTTTGAACTTGAACTCACGTTCGGAAATGAGCTTTCCATCAGTCACTCCCTTCAGGAACCCATCCCTCTCCGCCTTAAGTCTGACCGAGGTTTCCAGTGTGAGGTCGGCATCCGGGTAATCGGAATAGATCACCATGTACATCCGGGGACGCTGGATGACCTTGAACGTGTGTAACAGAACGCCCTTGTCGGTTGCCGAATTCTCTTCTGGCACGGCGGGTAGCATTACGGAAAACTTGCCCGGATCGTTGGAATACTTGCTCCACCCTGCATCTCCCCCAGTTTGAGCCCAGGCTGCTGCTTGGACTGCCAGCAACACGCATATTCCCAAAATCTTTTTTCGCATAGAAAAGCTCCTTTTCACGAATCTGTCTTTTTCGGGGGAGATGCTATCTAAGTACTATGCTCCAACAGAACAGCAATCGACGGCTTAGAGCATCTAGCTTGTCATCAACTCTCTTGCCCGAATCGTGGTTTTGATCACGGCATTCATCAAGGTCACGCGCAGGCCGCCTTTTTCCAACTCCATCAGGCCTTCAATGGTGCAGCCGGCGGGTGTGGTTACCGCGTCTTTCAGCAGGGCCGGGTGATGTCCGGTTTCAAGCGCCAGCTTCGCCGACCCAAAAAGCGTTTGCGCCGCCAGGGTTGTAGCCATCTCGCGCGGCAGGCCAACTTTCACTCCCGCTTCGGCCAGCGATTCCAGGATTACAAACACGAATGCCGGCCCGCTTGCGGAAAGCGCCGTGATGGCGTCCATGTGCTTTTCATCTACCACCAGGGCACGGCCCACGCCTTCAAAGAGATGTCTGGCTGTTTCGACATGTTCAGTGCTGGCCGCTGGCCCCGCCGAAACCGCGGTCATCGCGGCGCCAACTGTCGCCGGAGTATTGGGCATGGCACGAACTACGGGCACGTTCCGGCCCAGCTTCTGCTGAATGAAGCTGGTGGTGGTGGAAGCGGCAATCGAGATAACCAGCGTAGCGGGATCGAGCGCGGGAGCAATCTCCTCCAGCAGTTGACCCAGGACCTGCGGCTTCACGCAGAGCAACACAATTGACGCGCCAGTCACGGCCTCGCGATTGTCTGTGCCAACGCTTACTCCGCCCAATTCGCGCGAGAGCGCCGCGCAGCGGTCGCCGTGCTGCACCGTGGCAACAGCTTCTTCCGGCGTAACCAGTTTGCGTTCAAGAAACGACTCAAGCAGGATCGTCCCCATCTTGCCGCAGCCTAATACGGCGATCTTCTTCTGCGAGCGAGTCTTTCTCAAATGCATTCCGGCAGCGCTGCCGGTGTGTGATTTCTTCTTTGACGAGCTCATGTGAGCTTCCCTTTCTCCCAAAAACAAAGGCCCGATGCCTTTGCGGGGGCAACGGGCCTGAAATATGAGTGCTGTTTCGCCTTATGCAGTCATATCTACCCCACCGTCGCGCGGATACACGGAAGCGGGTAGGCTGCCTGTGCCGGATTTGGGCGAGAGGTAAACATGAATATGCGCACTATAGCCGATGTCGGGGTGCCAGACAAGCAGAGAATAAGCCACCCGCGCAGTGGATCTAACAAAGGCCGTGTTTTTAGTCATTCGTAGCGTAGTGCCACCAGGGGATCCACCCGTGTAGCCCGGCGCGCTGGAATATAGCATGCGGCCAGCGCGACCATTGCCAACAGTACCGCGACTCCCATTAGCGTCAATGGATCTCCGGCATTCACTCCATACAAGAAGCTGGTCAGGAAGCGGGTCACGCCCAGCGCAACTACAATGCCAATTGCCGCGCCGGCAACAATCAATCCAGCGGCCTTCATAAGCACCAGTCTAATCACGTTGTGTGACTGCGCTCCTACCGCCATGCGGATTCCAATTTCGCGCGTGCGTCGCGTGACCTCATGCGAGAGCAGACCGTAAAGCCCCAGGCACGCCAGCACCAGCGCCAGCAGCCCAAAGAAGCTGGAAAGCTGCGCGGTCAGGCGCTCGGCGAAGACCTGGCGGTCGATGGCTTCAGTCTGCGTGGAAATACGGAAGAGGGCCAGGTCCTCATTCTCGTGGTTCACAATGTTGCGGACGGCTGGCACCATTGCGGTGGGATCGGTTGCGGTGCGCAGTTCGAAGAAAGCCTCGCCACCAATATTGGGCAGATAAAAAGTTGGTTTGATCACCCGACGCAGGCTGTTGTACTTGGCATCCGCTACCACGCCCACGATCTCATAGCCCGGGTCCTTCGGTTCACCGGGTTGGGCCGGCTCAGCGTCCGCAAAACGCTCGCCTATTGGATTGCGATTGGGGAAGTATTCATTCACGAACGCATGGTTCACGATTACCGGCGTGGGCGCCGAACCCGGTTTCTCGCCTGAGTTTGCCGCTGCCGCCGCAAAATCTACGGAAGTAAAATCGTGGCCTGCCAGAATAGGAATTCGTAAAGTGGCGAAGAATTTGGGACCAATTGAGAGTTCGTCCGCGTCCACTTCATCTTTCACGTTCGGAGAAACACCGGGTCTATTGAAACTGGTGGTGCTCAGGCCACCTCCAAGAAGAGGCCGCCACGAATAGCTTGCCGATGTCACTCCCGGAAGGGCCGCGAACTTTTCCTGCAGGTCACGGTAAAGATTATCAACCTCCGGTCCTTTGTAACCGGCCAAACGCGGATCGACCCCGAAGAGCAGCAAACTGTGCGCATCAAAGCCAGGATTGAGGTTTTTGAGATTGCTTAGCGTGCGAACCAGGAGGCCCGCAGTCACCAGAACAACAATGGCAAGCGCCATTTGCACAGCAACTAACGCGCCGCCCATGGTAAATCGACGATGTTTTCCGTGTGGGCCGGCAGAAAGACCACCGTCACCTGCCTTGAGCGAGGCGGTCAGGGCGATGTCCGATCCACGCAACGCCGGGGCCAGGCCGAAGATGATCCCGGTCGCAAGCGAAACTACAGCCGTGAAAGCCAACACACGCCAATCGAGCTGCGGGGAAAAGCCTGGAGGATTCGGACTGCCGGCGGACACCAAGACCATAAGTCCACGCGCCCCCCAGACGGCCAGCAGAACTCCCAGAGTTCCACCGGCGCTCGAGAGCATCAGGCTCTCTGTAAGCAGTTGCAGGATGAGCCGTCCACGCTTTGCGCCCAAGGCCAGGCGCACAGCTATCTCTCTTTGCCGCGAAGCGGAGCGAGCCAAAAGTAAGCCCGCCACATTGGCGCAGGCAATCAGCAGCACGACGCCCACGCACAGCAACATCACGTACAGCGGTTGAAGTATGTCCTTCTGCGAGCCTCCGAGTTCATGGGCGGCGGAGGCCAACCTGATCCCAGGCTCATACTCGGATTTGAAGATTGGCTTCGTTACTCCCTTGAGTGTTTCATTGCGAAAGATGAGGCTGACCGCAGCCTGGGCTTGTGTGACAGGCACTTCCGGCTTTACCCGGCCTATGATGATCAGCCAGAATGAGTCCAACTGGTCTTGTCTGGCGTTCCAGCGGGGAATCAGACTGGGGCGCTTCGCCAACGGGACCCACAGGTCATACTTGTTGGCCAGGGAAAGCGCATCGAATTTCGGGTCCGTGACGCCGGCAATCGTGAAAGCGATACCGTTCAGTCTGATGGTCTTGCCAATGGCTGAAGCTGAGCCGCCAAAGTTGGTTTGCCAGAAGCCGTAATTCAAGATGACGACCGGTGAGGCTTCAGTAGTATCGTCGCTGGCTACAAACACTCGCCCCTGGTGGGCGTGAACGCCAATAGTTTCAAAATAATCGCCAGACACAAATTCGCCCCGGACCATTCGCGCTGGACCATTCCCGCCCAGGTCAAGCTGTTCACCACCGCTGAACGCCGCAAGATGCGAGAACACGTTCGTTTGTGACTGGACCTCTTTAAAGAAAGGCAAGGACAAGGAGCATCCGGAAGGATGGGCTTTATCTTTTTGATCGTCGCATTCACCGAAGGTCCGATAGCCGCGCGTTTCCGGAAGATGGTTCGCCTGCCACTCAAAAACCAGCAGGCTTTGTGGATTGGCAACCGGCATGGAACGAAACAGTACGGCATCAATGAAGCTGAAGATCGCTGTGTTTGCGCCAATGCCCAGCGCAAGAGTTAACACCGCCACCAGGGTAAAGCCCGGTGATTTACGCAGCATGCGCCAGCCATAGCGCAGATCCTGCGCGACGGACTCGAGGAAGCGGCTACGATGGACTTCCCGCAATGATTCCCGGGTCTGAGCAATACCTCCGAAGGCGATCAGGGCGCGCCGGCGGGCCTCTTCTGGCGACATCCCAGCTGCAATGTTCTTTTCCGTCTCTTTTTCCACATGAAACTGGAGTTCTTCGTTCGCATCATTTTCGTGGCGACGGAACCGGGTGAAAAGCGTCTGTAATTTTCTGATCAGCATGATGACTTCCTCAGCTTTGCTCCAATACCAGTGCGATGGCAGCGGAGAGCCGCTCCCATTCGCCCATTTCTTTCTCCAGTTGATTGCGGCCGGCCCGCGTGAGTGAGTAGAACTTGGCGCGGCGGTTATTGTCGGAAGTGCTCCATTCCGACCCGATCCAGCCGCGCTGCTCCAGGCGGTGCAGCGCAGGATAGAGCGATCCTTGCCCTACCTGCAGCACATCTTTGGAAATCTGCTGAATACGCTGGGCGATGCCCCAGCCATGCATCGGTTCCAGTGCAAGGGTCTTCAGAATCAAAAGGTCCAAGGTCCCTTGCAGCAAGTCAATCTGGCTGCCCATGAAACTCCCCTCGAATGTCGACAACAGAATAGACGAACGCTCTTGTCGGATGTCAACAAGAAAATTGTACGAGTAAGAAAGCTGGTCGGTGGAGCGAAACCCCTGGCCTGCATCTAAAACAAGAGCGGAAGTCCGCTCTTGCACAGCAAGTAGTGCAAAATAGTGCATCACGCTTGGTGCAACTGGCAAAAGATGTCAAAAAATGTTGCATTGTTGATGCAATCCCATTCTGGATCATCTATTATGGGTGCCTTTCTTCTGCACTAGGTTTGTAGCTTTTTCGACGGATATCGTCTGGCCGGATGACTGGTGAAGCCGCCACTTCCCAGGAGAGTTCCGTATGCTGAAAATCAGCAAGGCTGATTACGATCTTATCCGCTGGGAAGCCAAGCGTAGCTATCCTCATGAATGCTGCGGCATCCTTTTAGGTAATGTTATCGACGGGCATAGGCTGGTCACCCTGACCTTGACCTGCAAGAACATGCGCCTTGATTCCCCCACCGACCGTTACAGTATCAACCCGGACCAGGTGATTGGCGCCTTGAGGCTGGCACGCAATCGCGGCGAAGGTATTATTGGCTTTTATCATTCCCACCCTGACCATTCTCCCCAATATTCTTCCACCGACCTGGCGGAGGCCCACTGGTTCGACTGCTCCTATGTAATTACCAGTGTGGAAGCGGGCACGCCCACCACAACTGCGTCTTTTGTGTTGTTAGGGTCAGAAGAGGGCAAGAAATTTCACGCCGAGCCAATTGAAATTGTGGCCAACCAGCAATCTCTGCTCTACGCCACATAAGCGATATAATGTTTTGAGTGACTTCACCCACTGCATTGCCGCAATGGCTTACGCCTAAAATGGCCCGATGTTCCATGCGGGCCTCCGGCCGCTGATCTCACTGTATGCCGCGCCTGCGGCGGCTTTTTAAAGACCTTACTTCCGAAAACACATTTAGAATTTTCTTGAGCAAGAAGAAAGGATTTTCCCATGGCGACCACAGTGGCGCCCCACGAGCTGCCCTTATTGAACAATGAAGAAATTCTTCGCTATTCCCGGCACCTGATCATGCCGGAGGTAGGAATGGAGGGCCAGAAGAAGCTCAAGGCCGCGCGCGTTCTCTGTATCGGAACAGGCGGGTTGGGTTCGCCGCTGGCGTTGTATCTCTCCGCGGCGGGTGTTGGGACCATTGGGCTGGTAGATTTTGACGTCGTCGATTTCACCAACCTGCAGCGCCAGGTGATCCATTTCACCAGTGACGTAGGCCGTCCCAAGCTGGAATCAGCGAAGGAAAAAATTGCCGCCATCAATCCTTTTGTTAACGTCATATTGTTTGAGACCAGGCTTACAAGCGAGAATGCGCTCCAGATTTTCGCGGATTTTGACATCATCGTGGACGGAACGGACAATTTCCCCACGCGATTT
The DNA here is from genome assembly GCA_049802395.1 of Candidatus Angelobacter sp. Lineage (GTDB taxonomy): Bacteria > Acidobacteriota > Terriglobia > Terriglobales > Acidobacteriaceae > Angelobacter. Next base: position 5,935 of record JBARMK010000075.1, on the reverse strand, counting down.
CTAGTCAATGACGCCTGCGTTTTTACAGGCAAACCCAACGTTTATGGATCGATTTTCCGGTTTGAAGGCCAGGCCAGCGTTTTCGGCGCGAAAGACGGCCCGTGCTATCGCTGTCTATATCCCGAGCCGCCTCCGCCGGGGCTGGTTCCTTCCTGTGCTGAGGGAGGCGTGCTGGGTATTTTGCCGGGATTGGTTGGACTGATCCAGGCCACCGAGACCATCAAGCTGATTCTGGGAAGCGGCCAGCCCCTGATTGGCCGGCTGCTGCTGGTGGACGCCCTGGGGATGAAGTTTCGCGAACTTAAGCTCCGTAAAAATCCTGAATGCGTGGTTTGCGGAACGCACCCCACTGTCACTAAACTCATTGACTACGAAGAATTCTGCGGACTGCGAGGACAAGAAAAGCCAGTGAGCAATGGAGTTCCTGAAATTAGCGTGGAAGAACTGAAGCAGCGTCTCGACGCCAAGGAGGATTTATTCATTCTGGATGTGCGTGAGCCGCATGAATACCAGATATGCAACCTCAACGGTTTCTTGATTCCGTTGAACGATCTTCCGCGCCGCGTGAACGAACTTGATCCCAGCAAGGAAATGGTAGTCCATTGCAGGTCTGGCGCTCGCAGCGCGCGGGCCGTCGGTTTTCTTCGTCAGGCGGGATTCACCAAGGCCACGAACCTGGCAGGCGGGATCCTGGCGTGGGCTGACAGAATCGATCCCAAGGTCCCCAAATACTAAGCGCGCCGATGGCTCTTTCAGCCAGGGCCCTTTCCGGCCGCGTTTCTGCGTATGGAGAGCAGAGTTTAGTTCTGCGCACAACGCGGGCTAAACCGCGGGCCCTTCCTCGTCCGGCTCAATCGTTTCCTCATCGCGGGGAGGCAGTTCAAGATCGTCGAGAGGCTTCTTTTTGACCTTATTGTTGAGCTCGTTGCGGCGTTCCTGGGACTTCCGGATCACCTCTTCAAACCGGTTCTTCTTGTCGTCAAAGGGAGACTTCTTTTCCATCTCAGTAGCATACACTCACCCCGCCTTTCGCGTCGCGGGGCGACCTTTCTCATCGGCAGTGGGCTCCTCATCTTTCCGGCTGAAATAGATACCGTCCTTTTATCTTTGCAGCAATCGATTCCGCCACCTGCAGGAACGCTCGTGCGGCGTGCGAGAGCTGTCCGCCTTTGCGATGGACGAGCCTCAGCTTGCGTTCCAGCGTGAGCTCTTTTACCTGGACGGCTAACAATTCGCCGCGCGCGAGTTCCGGCTCTACGGCGATGCCCGGCACCAGGGCCACTCCATTGCCGGCGGAGACAAAGCGCTTGATCGCTTCGATGGTCGGCATCTCCACGCCAATATTGAGCGGTGTTTTGTGCCGCTTGAAAGCCTCCTGCACCTTCATGCGGTAAGGCGAGACCACGTTGTGGGCCACAAAGGATTCGGCCCCAAGCTGGCGTATGCTTACGCTCTTCTCTTTGGCCAGGGGATGACCGGGAGGAACCACAAACGTTAACTGATCGCAAAAGACCGCAATCGATTGCAACAGCGAACTCTCTGGACGGAAGGACAACACTCCAATCTCCACCGTGTGATCGGCAACCTGGTCGGCAATCGAGCTGGCCAGAGACCGATGCACTGCGATTTTGATCATGGGACAGAAGCGCCTGAAGTCCTCAAGGACGCGGAGCAGATAGAGCGCGGTGAACTCGTTGGCGGCGATAGCCAGCGTCCCACGCTGAAACTGCCGCAACTCTTCGAGAGACGCACGCGCCTCGCGGCGCAAATTCAGCATTTTCTGCGCATATTCTTCCAGGACTTTGCCCGCGTCGGTGAGCATGCCGTCGCGCGAGGAGCGATCAAACAGCGGCTCGCCCACCTCTTGTTCCAGCTTACGCACCATCTGGCTGACCGCTGGTTGTGTGCGGCGCACCTGCGCCGCCGCGGCGGAAAAGCTGCCGGTGTGCGCTACCGCCAGGAAGGTTTCCAGTTGAAAGAAGTCCATCGCTAATATCCGGTCTTCACTAACTGCTGCCACTTATAGAATAAGAAAAACTAATGATATCAGAAGAATTATAACTTTGACTTATTGTCTTCGGAGAGACCAACATGAATCTTTGCTGTTCCGGAAGAAAGGACTCCATGGAGAACCGCCGTATCACTTTCTTTGACACGACGCTGCGTGACGGCGAACAGTCGCCCGGCTGCAGCATGGGCGTTTATGACAAGCTACGCATGGCCCGTCAACTCGATGAGCTAGGCGTTGACGTGCTGGAGGCCGGATTCCCGATTGCATCAGAAGACGACTTCCGCGCCGTGAACCTCATCTCCGCGGAACTCAGCAGACCAGTGGTGGCAGGACTTGCCCGCGCTACTGAGCCTGACATCCGTCGCGCCTGGGCCGCCTTGGAAACCGCACGGCGTCCGCGCATACACGTTTTCCTGGCCAGCTCCGACCTGCATCTGCAATGCAAGCTGAAGATCACGCGCGAACAGGCGCTTGACCAGGTTTACCATGCGGTGGCGTATGCCAAATCACTTTGCCCTGATGTGGAGTTCTCTCCGGAAGACGCTACCCGCTCTGATCTGGATTTTCTCTGCCAGTTTGTGCAGGCCGCAGTCGATGCGGGAGCAACCACCGTCAACATTCCCGACACCGTCGGTTACTCGATCCCGGAGGAGTTTGCAGCCATCATTCGGACCATCCGTGACCGCGTGCACGGGATTGAACAGGTAACGATTTCAGTTCACTGCCACAATGATCTGGGGCTTGCGGTGGCCAATACGATTGCAGCCATCAATGCCGGCGCCCGCCAGGTCGAGTGCACCATCAACGGCATCGGCGAGCGCGCCGGGAATGCTTCGCTCGAGGAAATAGCCATGGTATTGAGCGTGCGCCAGGCAACGCTGGCGTACCAGACCGGTATCGACACGCAGCAAATCTATCCGGCCAGCTGCCTGCTTTCGGAAATTGTGGGCTTTACACCGCAGCCCAACAAGGCCATTGTTGGCCGCAATGCTTTTGCCCATGAGGCAGGCATCCACCAGCACGGCGTTATTGCAAACCCATTGTGCTACGAGATCATGACCCCCGAATCGGTTGGCGTTCCCGGCAACAAATTAGTGCTGGGCAAGCACTCTGGGCGTCACGCTCTGGGCAAGCGTCTGGCGGAGCTTGGCTATTCAGCGTCGGGATCCGAACTCGATTCCGTTTACATACGGTTCATGAAGCTGGCGGAGATCAAGAAGAAAATTTACGACCAGGACCTGCTCTCCCTGGTGCCTGTATCCACGCGGCAGGCGGCGGCTGCTCACGCGGCAAGCTAAACAATGTTATGCAATAAGGAATTGGCCGAACCCATGCTTTTTAAATTGACAATACTTCCCGGTGACGGTGTTGGGCCTGAAGTGACGCGTGAAGCAGTTCGCATCCTGCGGGCGCTCACCCACTTTTCTGACTGCGAGTTTGTTTGCGACGAAAAAACAATTGGTGGCGCCGCGATTCGCGCTCACGGTACGCCGCTACCGGAAAGCACGCTTACTGCCTGCATGAACAGCGACGCCGTTTTTCTCGGCGCGGTTGGAGCTCCGGAGTTTGACCATTTACCGACGCAGCAAAAACCCGAGGCGGGCCTGCTGGCCCTGCGGACTGCGCTGGGCGGCTTTGCCAACCTGCGTCCGGCGATTTCATACCCGGCGACAGCCGATTGCTCCCCGTTAAGGCGGTCGCGGGTGGAAGGCGCGGACATTTTGTTTGTGCGCGAGCTGCTGGGTGGACTCTATTTTGCACAACCCCGCGGCTTTGATCCTAAGAGCGATTCAGCGTTCAACACAATGCGCTATTCTACGGAAGAGATCGAACGCGTGGCCCGGGTCGCCTTTGAGCAGGCGCGGATGCGGCGCAAAAAAGTAACTTCCGTCGATAAAGCGAATGTGTTGGAGACCTCGCAGCTATGGCGTTGCACCGTCACGCAGGTGGCCAAGGAATATCCTGACGTGAAGCTGGACCACATGTATGTGGACTCATGCGCCATGCATCTGGTCACGAATCCGATGCGCTTCGATGTAGTGCTCACGGAAAACCTTTTCGGCGATATTCTGTCCGACGAGGCCGCTGCCATCACTGGTTCGTTGGGCATGTTGCCTTCGGCCACTATAGGCGGCGCGGTGGATCTTTATGAGCCGGTGCATGGTTCGGCGCCGGACATCGCTGGGCAAGGTATTGCGAACCCGCTGGGCGCAATTGCCTCCGCAGCCATGCTGTTGCGGCTTTCTGCAGGCCGGTACCATGAAGCGCTTGATCTGGAAACCGCGATTCGTCAGGTGCTGGATGACGGGTATTGCACTCCTGACATGGCCGGACCGGGCAAGCATGTAGTAAACACCCGTGAGATGGGTGACCTGGTGGAGCAAAGCTTTGTGGAAGCGCTCGACCGGCGTTTTTCATACCATGGCGTATAAGTTGTGATCAAAATGACTGCGCGCACTCTATTCGACAAAATATGGGACCGGCATGTGGTCTGTGATGGCCCTGAGGGCTCGTCCATCCTGTATATCGATCTTCATCTGGTGCATGAAGTGACGTCGCCGCAGGCATTCACAGGCCTGCGGGAGGCAAAACGCAAACTACGCCGGCCGGACCTGACCTTTGCTACGCTCGATCACAATATTCCTACGATCGGTAACCGCATGCTGCTGGAAGATGTGCTGGCGCGGACGCAGGTGGAGGCCTTGCGGCAAAACTGCCGCGAATTCGGCGTTCCACTGTTTGATCTGAATGCGCCCGAGCAGGGAATTGTGCACGTGATTGGTCCGGAACTGGGACTGACGCAGCCCGGTATGACCATTGTTTGCGGTGACAGCCACACCAGCACGCATGGAGCTTTTGGCGCGCTGGCTTTTGGCATCGGCACTTCAGAAGTGGAGCACGTGATGGCCACGCAGTGCCTGGTGCAGCGGAAACCTAAGGCGATGCTGGTGCGATTTTCAGACGTGCTGGGCGCGGGCGTGACCGCCAAAGATCTGATTCTGGCGCTGATTGCGCAGATCGGCACCGACGGGGCCAGCGGACATGTGATTGAGTACGCAGGCGAAGCCATTCGCGGGCTTTCCATGGAAGCGCGCATGACCATCTGCAACATGAGCATTGAAGCGGGCGCTCGCGCCGGCATGATTGCGCCGGACCAGACGACGTTCGACTATTTGCAGGGCCGTCGCTTCGCGCCACAAGGCAACGAATGGAAGACAGCAGAGAAGGAGTGGTCCGCGCTAGAAAGCGACTGTGGCGCGCGCTTTGATTCCACTGTCGAAATCAACGCTGCGCAGATTGCTCCGTTCGTAACCTGGGGGACTAACCCGGCGATGGCAGCGCCGGTGACCGGCGAAGTCCCTGACCCCGGCGGCAGCGCCAACGACTCCGAACGCAACAGCGTTGCGCGCGCACTGGAGTATATGGGACTGCGCCCGCACACGCGCATTGAAGATATTGCAGTCGACCGGGTCTTTATCGGTTCCTGCACTAACGCGCGGCTGGAAGATATTCGCAGCGCGGCGCGGGTGGTGAAAGGCTACAAGATTTCCCAGAGCGTGCATGGGATGATTGTGCCAGGATCGCAACAGGTAAAACGCGCGGCGGAACTCGAAGGCCTGCACCGAATTTTTACGGAAGCAGGGTTTGAATGGCGCGAGTCAGGCTGTTCGATGTGCCTGGGCATGAATGCCGACAGGCTGAAACCGGGTGAGCGCTGCGCCTCCACCAGCAACCGCAACTTTGAAGGCCGGCAGGGCGCGGGCGGACGGACGCATCTGGTAAGCCCGGCCATGGCTGCCGCCGCGGCGGTCAGCGGCCGTTTTGTGGATGTGCGCAACTGGCGCTACAAGGACTGATTGCTATGCAGAAGTTTACCGTTCATACCGGAATTGTTGCCCCGCTCGAACGCGACAACATCGATAC
>JBARMK010000074.1:0-12341 GCA_049802395.1 Candidatus Angelobacter sp. | reverse complement strand
CAATCTGACGCTCTGCCTGCTGGTGGGAACCCTGGGCGTTGCGTGCTCCAATTACTTCTACTATCTGGCGGTGCAGAAGGCCACCGTTTCGCTGGCAATTACCGTGCAGTACACCGCCCCGATCTGGGTCCTGCTGTATATGGTCGTTCGCGGAAAAGAAAAGATTACGTTGCGCAAGACGGTTGCAGCGGTGGTTGCGATGGCCGGCACCGCGTTGGCGATTGGAGTTTTTTATTCCAATGTAAGGCTCAGTACGGCGGCCGTGGCTGCGGCCATGCTCGCGTCGTTCGGCTATGCCTTCTACAATGTCGCCGCGCAAGGGCTGGTAATGCGGAACCACCAGCTCACCATCATGTTTTATGTTCTGGCCAGCGCCGCGACCCTGTGGCTGGTAGTGAACCCGCCCTGGCGGCTGGTGGAGCAGCATTACAGCTCAGGCCAGTGGGAGTTCCTTTTCGCGTTTGCCTGTCTTTCCATGTTCCTTCCTTACATCCTTTACTTTAGCGGATTGAAATATCTTGATCCCACGCGGGCGGTGATCATCAGTTGCCTGGAGCCGGTGTTTGCCATTCTGTTTGCGGTTAGCTTTGTGCATGAAACACTGCGTGCCTTGCAGGTGGCGGGGATTGTGGCCGTGCTGGCCTCGACGGTGATGGTCCAGATCAGGCCGCAAGCTGTGTTGCCCCGGCTTGATAGCGCGTAAAAAAGGGCGGCCTTTAGGCCGCCCCTTGAATCCGTAAATTTGCGAACTCAGTAATACGCCGTCTGATTTTGCCAGGACAAGCGCTGAATGATCGGTGTATTGAAGTTGGCCTGTTTCAGGCCACCCAGGCTCACGTTGGTGGAAGGGAACCATGGCGGTGAGAAACTGCCGCCGGCGTACCTGACGTCAAATAGAACATTGCGTGTGGCGGTGTTAATGTTCTTGATATTGTTTTGAATACGTCCGCCAACGATGGTAAGCGTATTGATCGCACCATTGGGGTTTGTCAGACCGCCTGTCCCACCGTTAGAAATCGTCGCCAGTGAAGCATCGATCTCCATCACGCCGTCAAATTTGCCGGTTTTAGGATTGACCTGCGTATCGTTGAGGACGATATCGCCCGTGGAGGTAAAGATTCCCAGAGTCTGTCCATGATCATTGGCGGGAATCAGAGTGTCAGCGGGTGTGCTGCCGCTCGCCGCCAAAGTGACCGGTTCCGATTTGTAGAGCAGATCGCCTGTTACTGTCACGTTCTTGGCGGCCGTAATGGTGAGAGCTGTGCCGTCATTGATGGCAGGCTGGCCCTGCGCCGGGCCGGACAGGGCGCTAATGTTGCCATCCACGTAAAGCATGGTGTCATAACCCTGGGGACTGCCGGTGGCCGGATCAAACATTGTGGGAACACCGGAGATCGTGGGTTGAGCAGTGCCGTTGACCTTAACCACGGTAGTGCCGTTCGGGAATTTCGGTAAAACTGGCGTCGGGTCAATCGTGACGGTTGTCACGGTATTTCCCTGTGTGATCTGGTAGATCTGTCCGGCAGTACCGGATGGCGTAAGTACTACTGAAGCATCGCCTTCCACCATGAGGCCGCCACCTGTAAGGGTGGGTGTGCCGCTGGCGGTTGAAACCGGCAAAAATACCCCCGTAGCTGGCTTGCCGGCTGCTGGGTATGGGTTACCTTTGGCGTCGCGCAAAGTACTGTTGAGTTCGGCCTGTGTTGGTTGTCCGGCTGTTCCTTTACCATCCAGCACTGCGCGCTGTTGGTTAAAGTCATTGGTCGGAAGTGGAACGGTCGGCTGACCCAGGTTAAAGCCCTGTTGGAACGTAGGTGTAATTCCGTTGCCTGAAGGACCTGCGATCTGCTGGCATGCACCGTTCTGATAGCCCGCCTTGGTGCCGGCGCTGCCTACCGTGCCGGTGAACTTATATGTGCCGGCTCCAAAGTTCCACGAACCGTTCGTGAATACCGGGCCGGAAATCGTGCCCGGAACCAGAGTTGATCCGTCGCAGATACTGTATTGATCAATGAACATGCCCCATGCGGCGAAACTGGTCTTGGAGCTTGCGTTGACCACGGTTGCAGTCAATGTAATTTGACCGCGGTCTGCAAGTGTTGAGTTCTCTCCGCCCTGCGATTGTCCCTGAATCACGGTCGAGTAATTGTAAACATACGTGAACAAAGTTGTGTTAGGCGGCAAATTCGTGCACGTCCAGGGCTTACCAACCGGTGCAGCCGGCGTTCCGGTGACCGTGCAATTGGCTTCTGTCAACGTGAAAGAAGTGGCGGTCGGAAGGCGAAATTTTCCTGGCCACGAGTTGGTCGCCTGTCCCGTCCCGTTAATTTTCTGATAAGCGCCATAAGCGGCATTGATCTTAGCCGCTATCGCACCCTCGGTACCGGGCGGAATAGGCTGCACTCCGGCAGCAAACACCACAGGAAGGGAGGCGCCGGGGACGAACTCATTGACCACCGCCTGGCGTATGGTATTCAGACCTGAATCGGCGGCGTAGAAGGAGCCGCGGAAATTCCGGTAATAGCCGTTGATCAGCATGTCTGACCTTGCTGACCATGCCATGGTCAGCGTCAACCCTGTTAACAGCATTAGGAGCAGCAACGTGGTGATGAGGGCGACGCCGCGCTCGCTCCGCCGGGACTGCCGCCTCTTAGACCTTAAATTGATAATCTTGTCACGATGCATTTGTCGCCCTCCTCAAAAAATTACATACTGAGATTTCGGGGATTAATAACCACGGAGATGGATTGGACCTGATATGGACCTCCGTCAAACTTGTTTCTGAAGCTGCTATTTGTGGGATCGCTGTTAGGTGGCGTGCGGGCCATCAAGTTAATCTTGACTGCTCGAACGGTAGTCCAATCGTTCTTGTAATCCACTGCCGCGTTAAAACTATAATCTTCAGCAGGTGGCACAACAGCGAGGCTCCAGGGACTGCTCCACGCCCCTACTTTGAATCCAACGATCTGTTCGGCGATAACGTCTTTTGCGCCGGCGGCAACGCCCAGCGGCGTCCGGACCAGCTTGGAATTTGTGGGATCTGTGGTGTCGATGCTGTAGGTGGTTCCGGTGAGCCCAATAGCATAGTCCTGGGCTGGATCAAACGTGCTTATACACTTATAGTCATCGTTTGGGTTAATGATCTTCATTGGGTCGGGAAGGACAGCAGGTACACCGGCTGCGGTGGTCAGGTCGTGAGTCACGTGGATGGAGGTTCCCTGAACATCACCAACAGCTGAGGTCAAAACAACCGTGGTCATTTTGGGGCTACTGTTACTAAAATCTGTGCCCCCCTGGATCAGCAGCAGCTCAGTCCCGCGTGTGAAGATCGTGGTGGCCCATGTATTCAACTGCGCCGCGGTGGGAGCTGGCGTGACGCTGAATACCAGATAGAGATTGCCTCCCGCGGCCGACAAATCGACCCCCGCAGTTCCCGCCGGGTTTCCGCTGGGATGGGCTGGCGGAATCGTATCGTTGGCGATAATCACATTCAAGCTGTCAAAACCTGCTGCGTTGTTGGCGATGGTTATCCCAACAGGGAAGAACGGCATGTTTGCACCAGGATAAAATCCGCTCCCTGCGTTCACCACGTCGGTTTGCATCTGCGCCACAGCATTGCGCATGGCCACATTCAGGGTGGCTTGGTTCTGCTCCGTGGCGTAAAGCGGAACATGTTTGCGGATCAGGCTGACAGCCGCGCCCCCGACGACCATGAACACTGCCATGGCTACCATCAGTTCCACCAGGGTAAAGCCGAAGAGCTGTTTTCGCGATGGCCGCGTCACGTGTTTTGCAACCGATTTACTGGATGCTGTTTTCATTGCCTCACCATGCTTGTTTGGAAAGTTTCTGACCGTGACAACTTGTCTCCGTCAAGCAAGGAGACCAACACCGTGACGCGGGAGACTCCCACAGGGAATCCAGCAGGATTCTGCTCAACTGTCCACCGCCGTTTAAACAGAAGCATGTCGTTGCTGGCTGCTGCCGGTGCGTTCGGCGTCACGATGGGAATACCACCGTTGGTCGAAGAGATCTGTACCTGGTCGAAATACCCCGCTGTGTCTGCAGCCAGGCTGCCACCAGCAGCCAGCCTTGGGTCGCCAATGGCCAGACGGTTCAGGTCTTCCAGCTTCGTTGAAGCCAGCATGACCTCCGTGCCCATGTAACGCGACTGTGACGTGGTGCCGCTTAATTGGGCCATGAGCGCGGCCAATCCCAGCAGTCCCACTGCAAGGATCACGATTGCGACCATGACTTCAATCAGAGCAAAACCGCCGTGGCGGTTGGCCCTACGGTTCTGTGACTTTGATATTTCCATAGCTCGATACATTGATAGTTTCCGTTTTGCCGCTATAAGTTACGACAATCGTAGTTACACCAGTGACAGCCGTGGTGGATGTAACTGTTCCACCCGGGCTGAAGGTAAATGTCGGACCGGCGCTAAGTGTTACTGGGGTGGACGATCCCGCGAGCGGAACCGGGCAGGCTGCCCCGCCGTTGGGACAGAAGTTTGCAAAAATGCCCACCCTGTTTGGATCGCTCTGTACCTGATACGTCAGCGTGGCCGGCGTGAACACAATGCGGAACTGGTAACCGTTGAAGATGGCCTGGTAACGCGTCGCCTGGATGGCGCCGGTCATTGAGGAAACCGCGCCGCGCAGACGATAGCCGGTCAGCGTGTTGTTCACCATCGGAACCGCCATGGCAGTCATGACGATGCAGATCAAAAGCACGAAGATCAGCTCAAGCAGGGTAAAGCCCCGCTGTACAGCATCTTGTCTCGTACGCCGGCCATTTCGAACCACGCCAAGCTTCATCAAGGCTTTCTCCATCTCCACTCGGCCACAATCTGCCAGTGGGTATTAAGTGTTTTAGTTCACCCCTAAGCGGGCGGCAACTTACCAAAGTCCGTCTGGCGCCAGTGCACGGGGCAGAGGCATCAGTACTCTAAAGTTTTTCTAAGCTACTGGTTTTAAACCAAATAGCGTTTTCGCCCTCAAAAATCCTTCGGCCAATCCATGAGCGATATCTCAATGGAAGGCCCAGGCTCTTTAATGGCTGGTGGTCAATTTTTTGTACGATAACCTGAGGAGCTTCTAACTTTCGCTGGGGAGAGTTCAACCGTACTCTGGGTGTGAAGGGACAGTCAAGAAAAGGCGGTTCCCGTCGCAAACGAAAGTAATACGACTTCTGGAGCCTCTAGCTCTTCAGATTCAGCGAAGTGATCCGGTCGTTCAAAGCACGCCTTGCCGAGGGCGATTCGTTCGAACGTTAAGGGCAAACTCCCTGGACAACAGAATCCTGGATTGCAGGTCACCAAACGAGAATGGCTGTAAAATGGAGCTATGATGGCTTTAACTCGAATGACCCGTGTGGGGCTGGTCGTTTTGCTTTTCGCTCTTTATGCCGTTGCTGGGAAGAAAAACGCACCGCAACCGCAGTCCGCCTCCATCAATATGACGGTTTTGAGAGATGCGAATGGCAAGCCCGTGAAGAATGCCGAGGTCGTGCTGCACCTGCTCAAGAAGAACGGCCAGGAGATGCAGGAAGGGCTTGAGCTCAAGACTCACGAAGATGGTAAAGCGGAAGCCACCGGCATACCTTACGGAAAAGTGCGCCTCCAGGTAATTGCACCGGGATTCAAAACTTACGGAGAAGATATTGACGTCAATCAACCGAACATGGAAATTACGATCAAATTGCAGAAGCCGTCACAGCAGTACTCCATTTACAAATAGCGGCCTTAAGCGTTAAACGCACGGCCAGGCATGCCTCCTTTTGTCCTTTTGTCCTTGTATTCTTGGAAAAAATCCTCTCGAGCAGGGTTTAGGGAGTTTAGAACTGCCGCTTCGTCTCTTGATAGAACTCGTCCGGGAACGTCATTTCTGTTAGCTTTACCAATCGCATCATTTGTGAATAAGGGAACAATCGATTTGAGAGTCAGAGTTTTCTTTCACGGCAAATGTTTTGATGGGACGGCATCTGCGGCCCTGTTCTCGCGCTTTTATCGTGAACGTATCGCTTCGGACGCGGAGTTCCAGTTCAGCGGGCTGGTGCATCGTGCTGGCGCCTTGTTCAATGAGGCAGATTTTGATGGCGACGAAAATGCCATCGTAGATTTCAAGTACTCTGCTTCACCCAGAATCACCTGGTGGTTTGACCATCACCAGAGCGCTTTCCTCACCTCGCAAGACGCCGAACACTATCGCAACGGCGACAAAACCCATAAGTTTTACGATCCTGACTTCAAGTCCTGCACCAAGTTCCTGGCTCAGGTAGCCCAGGAAAAATTCGGTTTTGATCCGCGACCGGTAGAGGAGTTGGTCCGCTGGGCTGACATTATTGACGGCGCCCAATTCAAGAGCCCTCAGGAAGCGGTGGAGATGGCTGAACCGGCCATGAAGCTGACCATGGCGATAGAATCCACCATCGATCCAGATTTTCTTCCCCGGTTGATTCCCTATCTGGTGAGCGAGCCGCTGGCGCAGGTGCTGGAAGAACCCTTTGTGGCTGCGGTGATTCCTCCGCTCTTGTCGCGCCATCGCAAGTCGATTGAAATTATCCGCCAGCGCTCTGAATGCCGGCAGGGTACGATCTATTTCGATATCAGCGACCAGGATCTGGAAGGCTACAACAAGTTTATCCCCTATTATCTGCACCCGGAATCGGTGTATAGCGTGGGGCTTAGCAGCAGCAGCTTCCGGGTAAAAGTTTCAGTCGGTTCCAACCCCTGGACTGACCACAAGAATATGGTTAATCTGGCTAAAATATGTGAACGCTATGGCGGCGGGGGGCACGCCCGCGTAGGGGCAATCTCTTTCCCCCCGGATCAAGGGGACACGGCCCGCAAAGCCGCAGCGGAAATAGTTGCGGAACTACGCGCAGCCGAGGGCGGCTAAAGCCAAACTCATAGCATGCATGGCGTCCCTTCGCCTGAAACCTCAGGACTAAGACATTACCTTAATTCTCTATTACTCCCTCTCATGAGGAAATTCCCGCGCAGGATTGATCCGGAGTAGATGCTTCGGTAGGCTCAGATCAGCATTCACTTCCTGGTCGAAGTGAAATTTAAATTCAACTGGAGTATTAGAGCAGTGCAGAGCATTTATCGGCTTCTGGCTGCTGTTGTTGTCCTTGGCCTTAGTGTAAGCGGGACGGCGCAGCGGGCTAATGTAAAGAAATCGGGAAAACCGCAGGCGTCCGCACACACCGCGACCGGCAAGCTCTCTCCCGAACAAAAATTTGTGCTCGATACGGTAAAAATGGCGGTCGCATTGCCGCAATCTGACCAGCAGGACCGGCTGCGCGTGCTTTCCACTGCCGCTGAAGTTGTTTCCACCATCGATAAAAAGATGGCCAAGGGGTTTTGGAGTGAAGGCGCGAGGATTGAGTCAGAGTTGATTCAAACGGGCCAGACGCCTGCCGTTTCCATGATGTCAAGCGGGCAGGCCAACTGCACCGCCGCCCAGAGCTTTGTAGAGAACCTGCCGGCAAGCTCCGCCCTGCGGGCGGAGCAATCATTGATTGGAGCTGTTACAACCTGCCCCAAGCAAACGCTCGATCCCGTTTCGCGCAAACTGGACGCCGCGCTGGATAAGGGTGTTGTCCCAGCCCGAGCGCTTATGGCTGCCATGCAAGCCCAGGGCGAAAGCTCCGCGTGGTCGCAGGACCACTTCACAAAAATGTTCAACGCCCTGCCGGATCCTCAGGCAAACGCGGCCGAAGCGGAGAACCTGGCGGCAATGTACGCGCAGGCTTCCGGCTCGATGAATAAAGACGTGGCGGCAAAGGCAGGCCTTCAGCTTCTGGATTGGCTGGGAAAGCTGGAGAGCAATCCGCTTCGTGGGCTTTCCATCCGAATTACCACCGGGGCCATGCAGCAAGCGCTGGGAGCAGAGGAATACCAGAAGACGCTTCAGTCCGATGTGGTGGCCAACTCCGTAGCCCAGAATCCGGGCGAGGAGAGCGAGATCCAGCGTCCGGAGCAGGAAAGCGTCTCCGTTCTGGCCGCCATGGATAATAAGGGCACTGATCAAACTGAACGGCTGCGCAGCTTGCCGCCTACCACGCGCGCGCGCGAAGCCGCTGCAAATGGGTTTGCCGTCGGTACTTCCGGTGACAAGCAGCAGGCGCGGAAATACTTTGACCTGGCTTTCAGCGCGGCGGACGAAGTATGGGATGCCCGCACACCGGATGCAAATGCCGCGGCGGTTGTGCAGGAGATCAGCGAGGCTGCGGCCCAGGTTGACTCCATCAACGCGCTCACGCGGGCGCAAAAACTGCATGATAGCTCCGCCCAGGCCATTGCCATGCTGGCTGTGGCCCGAGTTGTGGCTAGCAACGGGGTCACGAAATGAAATCTCTATTAACAAAACTTGAGACTTTGCCGGTTGTCATGAAGGACACAGATTGTTAGGCTATCAACAACCAAATTTCTCCAGACAGGGTTCTCAGTTGGTTCATATCATTGATGTGGAATGCCCCAAATGCTCGCGTAAGTTCAGGACTGTCCCCTCGGTGATGGAGCACGCGGGATGGGTGTACTGCTCCGTTTGCGGCACGCGCATGAATATCTCTGACCCCAAGCCTGTCACGGCTCTTTCCGCCAATGGCAACGATCGCCGCTGAAGGTAGCGTTTTCATCCGGAGAACAACGCCGTAAACACATCTCGGGTAGTGGCCCAACGTTACCTGTATTCTGATGTTTGCTGTTGCCTGCCAGACCCCAGACGGCTACGCTTGCGCTAAGACCCTGGTTGCAGGAGCGCGCGCGGTATGTTCGACGGTAGATCCCGGCTGACTATCATCCTATTGCTGATACCTGGAAGCTTTTCTGTGGGGCAGCGGCATCCCGCGGCACAGTCGCCGCGCGAGGCAGTTATTGAAATGTTCTCTGGTGGCGAAGCCCACTTGCGGAAACATCTGACCGTGGCCATGCAGAACAAGCTCCAGGAGTTGACCAAAGATTCGGCTCCCGGCACGGGTCCGCTGGAAACATTTATCGAGGCAAGGTCTTCCGCCGGCGCCAATTTCCAGGCTTTCGATCTTGGTCCTATTCTTTTTTCCTTAAACAATCCTCAGCAACACGAACGATATGAGGCCCAGATCGATAATGAAGAGCCGCGTGGCGATGAAGATATTTTTGACCTCTCATTGCATCTGGTTCGCAACGGGGTAGATCAGCCGATTCCCGCTGGTCTGCGCATCTCATTGAACATGAAACGCCAGGAGGGTACGTGGCGATTGAATGCGATTACGTTGAACGCCACTCTGCCCGTTGGTGATCCCAGGATGCTGGACAGGTCCTGGTGGGGGCCTGCTTTGCTCACGGCCACCGGCGTAACCCAGGAAGCCGACGCGGTAGTGGTGGATGATCGGCCGAAAATGTCGCCGGTGCGCGCGGTCCGCTTGATTGGCATAGCGGAAAATATTTACGCCCAGAACCATCCTGGAATCGGCTTTACCTGCAAGATTTCAGATCTGGTGAACGTGGGCAAAGGCCTGGACGAAGAGGGTGTTTATCAATTCATGGATGCTGAGTTTGCCAAGGGCGTCTATAACGGTTACCGCTTTATGCTCGCGGGGTGTGAACACAAGCCGGCCAATGGTTTCCATGTTGTGGCTGAGCCCATTGTGGGCAAAGGGAATGCTTATTGCTCCGATCATGCGAACAACCTGCGCACCTCTGATGATGGACGCGGAGCCACCTGCTTGACTTCAGGCAAAGTCGCGCGGCGCTGATCGAGGCCGCAGCCGAATCTCGAGGTATGCATGAAAGCGGAGGAGCTAGATTCCTCCGCTTCGCTTTTTGCCGGTTAGCCACCCGAAAATCAGGATTTTTGCACTTGCAGATGGTTATCGACGGAGAAGACGCCGGGCACGGTATTGGCCTTCAATTGCGCCAAATCCTTATCCGCTTTGTTATCCACTACTCCCTCCAGCGTGACGTGGCCATTTTTAACGATAATGTGAATGGGCGGCACCGAACCCATCGCGTAGCGGAACAGCGGAGAGTCCTGGCCAAATATTGCGTGCGCCACCGCCAGTCGAATGCGGTCATCGCCGGGTGAGGGCGGCAGTACCTCAATCTGGTTGTCTACCTTCTCCACCCCTTCAATTTTCTTCACCGCGTTTTCCGCTTCGCTTTTCAGGATGGCATTACGCACTTGGCCCAGGAGCGTAACTGAGCCACTGTCAGCTTTGTATTGCAGATTGTCAAAAATCGTAAGCTCTGGCAGCATCACCAGTTCGTGACGCACCTCGCGCGTAATACGGTCTTGCATGCGCTGCGAGCCTGTAGACGGCTGCGCGCTTCCGCCGGATTGCCCCGCGGATACTCCTATGGTTCCGGCGCATATCAAGCCGGCTAGAAACCAATGTGTGATTCTGTTCATCGTTGTCCTCCCTTTCTATTTCTTGTAGACCCCCATTTTGTTGGATGCTCTGTGAGTGCTGCCAGTTCGCCTTCGGCAACGCCGGGTTGCGACAGGCCCTACCCTGAAGAGAGTTACCAATCGGATTAGCTAGGGTTTATGCCCGCTTGTACCCACGAATACCCTGGGTACAATCGTACTCAACCTTCCCCCAAATGCTCTAAAGCCCTGTAAACATGCGGGTCCGGCGTGTTCCAAATGGATTACGGAAGTACCGTTGTCAATCATAAGTAAAGGCTTAACAATGTAGGAGTAAGTTTTCAGGCCCATAGCCGATATTTAAGGCGAGGGCCGCGGATTCGAGCAGAGGAGAAGGTTCAAATGAAAAAATTTTTTACGATCTTCGCGCTGGGAATGATGGCCCTTTCCACATCGGCATTTGCTGGCACCACGGCGGTTAATGCTGCTACGGTTCAGCCGACGTTGCAAGTGTCGGCCACGATCCAAAAAGCTGTGCAGCTGACACTGAGCACCGGTACTTCCGCCGCCGCGCATTGCGCGGTGACGCCCACTGGCAGCTCACCGGATTACACCATGAATTTTGGCACGGTGGACGCCCTGGGCATCAACCCGGGCGGTTGCAACAAGTTCAATCCGGCAACTCCGGGAACCAGCAATGCAATTTACTGGTCTGACTACAACCTGACGCCGGTTTTTACCAGTCACACGGCGACCGCAGGCACAACCATCACGGCGCAGGTGACCACCAATTTCGGTGTCTCCAACATTTTTATCGTGCGTGATTCAGCGAACTCCAGCACCGTTCCCGCCAGCGCAGCCGCTTTTACTGCAATGGGCACAGCGACTGCTGACACCATCGTGGGCGCCGGTTTAGCTAGCGGCACGGCCCAGACTCGATTCATCGGTGTGGCGGTCACTCCAGCCAACGGCGCAACCGTCGGCACGGGCGCGCAATCGGCCACGGTAACTTTTACTTTAACAGTCCAGTAAGCGAGAACTGCTCGTTTCCGGATACAAAGTTGTGTAATTGGAATGATGAGAGCAAGAGACCATGAAGACCATCGAGACCGAAGCCTCCCCGCTGATCAGTCCCGCAGGAAGGTGTGTAAGGCATCGTGTGGTCGCTTGCGTCCGGCTCTCATCATTCTTTTTTTTGTATTCGCGATATTGAGCCGGCCAGCCTGCGGCGCTCCCAGTTTTTCACTGCTCGCCTCACCGGGCGGTATTACCGGAACGCTGGTGGGCAGCACCTATATCAATACTTTTGGCAGCATGAACGCCCTTGGCCTTGGTACTCCGCAAACTGGACTCACCGTGGTCGCGCTCAGCAATGGCGCCATTTATTTCTCGCAATATCAAGTCCAGTTTCAAGGCCTGGGTGGCGGCCAGAATGCCAGGTTGACAATCTACGTAAGCACTAATTTCGCCCATCCTGCTGCGCAAATAATCCAGAACTGCCCCAGTACTGCAGCCTGCAATACTTCCGGCGGGTACGGCACCATGTCAACCATTCAAGGTGCGCCAAGTACCGTGATTGCATCCATGGGCAACAATACTGTTACTGCCGGTCTGGGGGTTTTTCTTCCGGATAACGACGGCGCCACCGCATTTGCTGGAGTTGACAACAGCGCTGTAATTACGTTCACGATGACGGACGTAGCGAATAATAAGGTCCTCCAGACTGCGACGTTTACTTTTAGTGCTGCCGCTCCGCTCAACACGGTGCAGACTGCCGTTCGCCTGACTTTGGGCACAGCTGCCGGCGGATTGACGGTCGCGCCGGGCGCTGATTTCGCCATGAATTTCGGGAACGTGAATGGCCTGGGATTTGGTCCTGCCGCCGGATTGACGACCGTAGCAGCAGGTGGTGGTGAGGTGTATTCCACGCCGTACCTGTTACAGCCAGTGTTCACCGATTTCAGCTCCACCAAGGCGACAGTCAAGACT
>JBARMK010000073.1:0-3120 GCA_049802395.1 Candidatus Angelobacter sp. | reverse complement strand
CATCTTCGCAAAGCAGTACCAATCGTTTTGCTGACACTCAAAAAGATTCAAACCGAAGTGCATTGTATCGTTTCCACGATGGCGTTTGACCCCTTGTTTGCCGCTTCGCTAGACTGAAAGATCAATCTGGACCGCAGCCGTGAGCGGCTGTGGTCCAAAAATCACATATGCCCCAAACCAGTACTATTCAAGTCACGCTTCCCGATGGAAGCAAAAAAGAAGTCCCTACGGGCACCACGCCGCTTGAGGTCGCTCATGGCATCAGCCCGCGCCTGGCCGATGCCGCGCTGGTTGCGAAGATCAAGCCGTCTGCGGCAAACGGTCAGCAATCAGCGCCGAGCACGCAACAATCGGCTGGAGGAGCCAAAGCCCCCGCCAGCGTGCATGCCCAGCCCTCGAAAGACGGCTGGCAGTTTGCCGATCTCTCCAAGCCCCTGGAACAGGACGTGGAGCTGCGCCTGATGACCGACCGCGATCCTGAAGCGCTGGAAGTTTATCGTCATTCTTCCGCCCACGTGCTTGCGACTGCCGTTCTGGAGCTGTTTCCTGAAACCAAGCTCGGCCACGGCCCGCCGACCGACAGCGGCTTCTTCTACGATTTTTACCGCCCCACGCCGTTTACCCCGGAAGACCTGGAAAAGATCGAAAAGCGCATGCAGGAGGTCGTGAACCGCGACGAAAAATTTGAGCGCGAGTTCATCCCGCGCGATGAAGGCCTGGACCGCTTCAAGCAGGAAGGCGACTTCATGAAGGTGCACTTCATTGAGCAGTTCACCAAGGCGGGCGAGCCCATCTCTACTTATCGAAACGGCAAATTCGTTGATTTCTGCCGCGGTCCGCACGTGCCTTCCACCGGACGAATCAAAGCGTTCAAACTGACCAGTATCGCCGGCGCTTACTGGCTGGGCGACGAGAAGAACCCCCAGCTTCAGCGCATCTATGGAACTTCATTCTTCAGCAAGAAAGATCTTGAGCAGCACCTGCATGCCATTGAAGAAGCCAAAAAGCGCGACCATCGCCTGCTTGGCCAGCAGCTTGATCTGTTCAGCATTCAGGAGCTGGCCGGCCCGGGGCTGATCTTCTGGCATCCCAAGGGCGGGCTCATCCGCAAAGAGATGGAAGACTGGATGCGCGATGAGTATCTCAAACGCGGCTACTCGCTCGTGTACACGCCGCACGCCTTCCGCGTGAACCTGTGGAAGACCAGCGGTCATGAAGGCTACTACGCGCAGAATATGTTCACGCCCATGGAGCTGGATGACGCCGACTATCGCCTCAAGCCCATGAATTGCCCCGGGCACATCCTGATCTACCAGAACTCGCTGCGCTCTTACCGCGATCTACCGCAGCGTTACGGTGAACTGGGCACTGTATATCGCTACGAGCGCTCCGGCGTGATGCACGGACTGTTGCGTGTGCGCGGCTTTACCCAGGACGATGCCCACATCTTCTGTACGCCGGAGCAGATCGAAGACGAGATCGTCGGCTGCATGGATTTCGCCCTGGCCGTGCTCAAGGCCTTTGGCTTCAGCGAATACCAGGTTGAGCTCAGCACCTGGGACCCCAACGATAAGAAGAACTTTCTGGGCGGTGCGGAAATGTGGGAGCCGGCTAACCGCTCGCTGGAGACCGCTCTCAAGCGGCGCAACATCCCCTATAAAGTTATTCCCGGCGAAGCTGCGTTCTACGGCCCCAAGATTGACGTCAAGCTGGTGGACGCCATTGGCCGGCCCTGGCAGCTTTCGACGATCCAATTCGATTGGAACCTGCCTGAACGCTTTGGGCTTGAGTATGTCGCTGAGGACGGCACGCGCAAGCGGCCTTTCATGGTGCATCGCGCGCTTTATGGGTCGATAGAACGTTTCTTCGGCGTGCTGATCGAGCACTACGCCGGCGCATTTCCCGTCTGGCTCTCTCCGGTGCAGGCGGCAGTGGTCCCCATCAGCGAGAAACACACCGAGTATGGCAAGAAAGTTACCGAGCAGATGAAAGAAGCCGGCATCCGCGTACACCTCGACGATCGCAATGAAAAGATGAACGCCAAAGTCCGCGAGCACGCCATGCAGAAAGTGCCGTTCGTCCTCGTGGTCGGGGAAAAAGAGGCCGAGGCGGGAACGGTGAACGTGCGTGTCCGCGGCCAGCAACAGCCCGAAGGCACGGTGCCGGTGGCCCAGTTCGTAGAGCGGGTAAAAAAGCTGATCGCGGAGAAAGCGGTAAATCTCACCACTGATCAACACTGAGGGCGCTGATCAAGACGGGAAAAATCCTCGGCCATGTCATCAATTTTGATTCGCGACCTGCGAAGCGCCGGAGGCGCGAAAGAGCCTAGCCCAGGCCGGAAGGCCTGGGTAACGTGACATAAAAATCGAGCCCCGGCGGGGCGACACAAAGGTAGTACTCAATGGCACAAGTATCTCTCGTTCCCAAAATCATGAAGTCTACGTTTCCCGGTTTCTCCTCTGACGCCCTCTCGTTCCTGCGCTCGCTCAAGCGCAACAATCGCCGTGAGTGGTTCCAGCCGCGCAAGGAAAAGTACGAGGCGCTGATCAAGGCGCCTATGCTGGAATTCATAGCAAGCTTGAATGAAGAGTTCGCCCGCTTCGCTCCGGCATATATCACGCCACCGGAGAAAGCTGTTTACCGCATCTACCGGGACACGCGCTTCTCGCCGGACAAGACACCCTATAAGACGCACATCGCCGCCATATTTCCCCGCAGCAGTGCCGTAAAGCGCGAAGGCGCTGTGTTTTATCTTCACTTCACGGAAAAAGAGCTGCTGGCATTCGGCGGCGTATGGGGCCCGGACCGCGATGAACTGCTGGCCTACCGCACCTTGTTGCAAGAGCACTATCAGGAATTTCAGGCGATCCTGGCGGACAAAAAACTCAAACGCCTGACTGGCGCACTGGAGGGTGAACAGCTCAGCCGCATGCCCAAAGGCTTCCCCGTGGACCATCCGGCGGAAGGGCTTTTACGGCGCAAGCAGTGGTACCTGGAAGCCCGGCTCGACATCAAGCTGCTCACTACGCCTAAGCTGGTTACCGGGTTGGCCGCGCGTTTTGCGGCAATGGCCCCTATGGTCGAATTTCTGAACCGGCCGTTTACGCAAAAATCCAAGCC
>JBARMK010000072.1:0-38902 GCA_049802395.1 Candidatus Angelobacter sp. | reverse complement strand
GTGACTCTTTCACGGTGATAGGGAATACCGCGTTCGGCAACACCTCAATGGGATCGCCCTCTTCCAGATTGCCCTGACATACCTTTGCATTAGCCGGTACGCCCGGGAACTGCCAGAGCGGCGTGATATTGTCAATGAACGGATCCGCAAACGCCTCTGACGTTTCATGCGAGAGTGCGGTTACGTCCTGGAATCCGGCGCCGAAGAGTCCGGGCGAAATCCAGCTCGCGTATTGGGTAACCCAGCGGGGCTGCGGGGTTGCACTCGGATCAAAGAAATAGGTGTGGAAACCCAGTACGCAGCACCCTCCAGGAGTGTTCGGATTATTGACATTGAGCGAGAAGAGGAAGGTGTTGGGGAACAGGGTCATGTTCAGTGACTTGGTAGTGAAATTGCCCGCGTTGATCTGGTTCACTACTTCATTGTCGAAGAAGAAGTTGAACAGGAGGTTAAGCATCAACACGAACGTGCTGCCATCAGCGGCCGTTCCGATGAAATAGGACCGGGCCTGAATGATATTGCCGTTGGAGAGGCGGACGTTCACGAACCGCGGCACCGTGATGGATACCTTGTTCACCACGTGAGGAACCAGTACCGTGTGCCAATCCTTTTCCATCCGATTGAAGAACTGCGCACGGTGAATGGCATCAGCGTATTGGATGTTGCGGCCAGACCGGTAGTCGAGCGGTTCAAAGTTAGGAGACTCCAGAGTCGCCTGCTCGAAAGGCGCGAAAGGCACAGTCGTCAAGACGCTTCCATCGGCATTGAGAAGAGTGAGCGAGACTTCATCGATCTGAGCAGGAATGACAGTGGTGTCGCCGGCCAGAGGATGGTTTCCCATGAAGGTAAAGCGGAATATGTTGCCTTGGCTGGGACCTGCCTGAGCAGCGAAAGCGCCGTCGAAGGTCGCAACCGTGTCGAGTCCATCGATTGTGCCGCCTGTCGGTGTGTGCCGGACTTCTCCGTTCACCAGGTTGTCATCGTTGCCTGTCTGGGATCTGCCGGCCGCTGTGTTGATACTGGCGGATCCACCGCCAGCGCCTACTACGGCGCCAGTGACGGCATCAAAAACCGTGTCGGAACCAATTGTTATTTGGCCGGGTTGTGTCTGGTTCACATTGATCGGTGTCACCGGCGCCGTAAGACCGGCTTGACCATTGGACACTGCTGCGGAAGCTTCAGGGTCCGTGGACGGTTTCTGTCCATAGCTGCTGACTGTCAAAGCAAACGCAACCAGCAGGGCCAGCGACAGAAAAGAAAATCTGAGCGAGGGTCTCATATACTCTCCTAGAAACAAATTCAGAGTTGCAGGGCCTTGTAAACATACGCCTACTCTGGCCAGCTCTGCAATAGAGAGCACGTGAAAAAATTCACTTTACCCCGACCGGCTGCGGTTGGTCGTGCACCTGAACCGCTCGGTACGAAATGATTGTTAATCAGCATGAAATGTTTTGCGGGTTTAACCTGAATTCGTCCGAGTTCTTGATGCCATGATCGCGTTAATGACAAAAAATGGCACCGGAAAACTCCGGTGCCATCCGTATCAGGTAACTATCTTTAGTGGCAGAGGGTTGCAGGTCCAGGTAACGCTGTTAGGTCAGGATAGCTATACGCACCGTGAACTGCGTCTGATGGAACCGTCTGCGCAAACCATTGCAACAAGGCTTCTGTCTGCGGATGATAAGTAGTAGACACGCCCTTATTTTTCAGGGTTACGGGGAAAGTCGCATTCGCCAGGACTTCCACCGGGTCTCCGGTTTCCAGGTTACCCTGGCAAACGCCGGGCTCGCCGGGGAACTGCCAGACAGGCGTAGCGTTGTTGACGAAAGGATCGTTGAACGTTTCTGCAATCTCGTGGCTGATTGCGGTTACATCCTCAAATCCGCCGCCGAAAATGCCCGGGGAAATCCAGCTCGCAAACTGGGTGATCCAGCGGCTTTCCGGCACTGCGCCGTCAGTGAAATAAGTGTGGAAACCCAGCACGCAGCAGCTGCCGCGCTGTTGCGGGTTGTTGGGATTGAACGAGAACAGGAATGTGTTGGGCAACAACGGGAGATTGAATGAATCCGTAGTGAAGTTTCCGGCGTCAATTTCGTTGTTCACGATAATGCCAAGCTGCTGGTTAAAGAACAGGTTGAACATCAGCACAAAGCGGTGGCCATCTGCGGCCAGGCCGGACTGATAATTAATGGCCCGTACGATCTGTCCGCGAAAGCGAACATTCACAAATTTTGGGACCGTAATTGTGATGCTGTCCACTAAGCTGGCATTCAATTCTGTGTGCCAGTTGGGAGTCATCGAACTAGCGAACTCTGCACGCTGGATCGCATCTGAGAACTGTGTGGGTTCGCCGGGGATTCCCGCGCTACCGTCGTGCTCATACTTAAACCGCTGGAAATTTGGTGAGTTCAGTGCGGGCTGGACAAATTCTCCTGCGTCCACAGTGTCAAAAACAGTCCCGTCCGCATTCAACAGTCGTAGAGAGACGGCAACCAGTTTGGTGGGAATGGTGGTCACATGCCCTAGTGACGGGTCATTGCCGACCATCGTATAGGGGAAGGTTTTTCCGCCAAATGAAAAAGACCGGGTGAAATTCGGTATAGAGATAACGTTGGGAACGCCGCCCGGATTGCCGGCAATGCTGCTGGGGCCGTTGGTGGAATCGTCAGCTACCAATTCTGAAGGCACGCTGTGAATCATTTGCGGTGGAATTGCGTGGGCTGCGCCGGTGGATGAATCCGAGCTGGTTCCTACCTGGGCCTGGGCAGCATCTGTGAGGTTTTGGGCGAAAGAACTTCCTACCATGCCGAGGGCAACAAGCAAGCCCAGGCAAACTGATTTCCTAATCATAGTGTCTTTTAACTCCTGAAACGAGGGATGGGAGAACAGGCGCGTTAACGACAGTTCACTCACGCGCTGAACGCTGTTACCCGGAAGAGTAGTATCCACGAGCACAACGCGAGTAGTACAACCATATCGTTTCAGCAGCTGTTCTGTAAATAGCTAAATGTGCAGAAAGTTGCGATTTTTATTGGGTTTTTTGCAGACTCTTAGCCCTGAACACGCCGTAATCCTGCATGCTTTTGGCCTGTCCGTGATTACGCGGATTTTTTTCAATGTGCCTGAATCGCCATTCAATCATGTCTAATAGCACGCTTCTAAACAGGTTAGGACGCGCGCCGTAGAATGCATCTAATGGGCAGAATGCCAGGCGATCCTTCTCACTCCGCGACCAGTGGCCTTAGTTCCCGATGGCCTGAATCCCTGCGTGCCTTGCGCCACCGCAACTACCGCCTGTTTTTTGCCGGCCAGTTGATTTCGCTGATTGGCACCTGGATGGACCAGGTCGCTGAGGCGTGGCTGGTCTATCGCCTGACTGGCTCCGCCCTGCTGCTGGGGACTGTCGCTTTCTCCTCCCAGATTCCGGTGTTCCTGCTGGCGCCCATTGGCGGCGCGTTGGCTGACCGCCTGGATCGGCGGAAGATCCTGATCTGCACGCAATCCGCCATGATGTTGCTTACTTTTATGCTGGCGTGGCTTACTCTCTCGCACCGCATACATATCTGGCAGGTGGTCACGCTGGCTGCCCTTACCGGCGTGGTCAACGCCATTGATCTGCCGGCGCGGCAGGCGTTTGTAGTGGACATGGTCTCCCGCGCCGACCTGGTCAACGCCATTGCCCTCAATTCGTCTATGTTCAACGGCGCACGGATAATTGGCCCGGCGCTGGCGGGCATTGTGGTTGCCGCCGTTGGTGAAGGCTGGTGCTTCTTTGCCAATGGCATTAGCTTTCTCGCCGTCATTGCCGGTCTGGCGATGATGAAGATGAACCGTCCGCAGCTGGCAATAGAGGGTTCGCCACTGGAAAATATTATTGAGGGCTTCAAATTTGTCGCCCAAAGCGGCCCGGTCCGCGCTCTGATGTTGCTGCTGGGACTGGTTAGTTTTACGGCCATGCCTTACGCGGTACTCATGCCGCTCTTCGCCGACAAGATACTCCATGGCGGCGCCCAGGCCCTGGGATTGCTTATGGGCTGCTCGGGAGTCGGCGCGCTCGGCGGCGCGCTAACTCTGGCGATGAGAAAGACCCTGAAGGGACTAAGCGTCTGGGTAGCTGCTTCATGTGCAGGCTTTGGCGTCTCCCTTCTCGCGTTTTCCTTCTCGCGGCTGCTTTGGCTCTCCGCGGTATTGCTGGTCCCTGCTGGATTCTGCATGATGATCCAGATGGCTTCATCCAACACGCTGATTCAGAGCATGGTTCCAGACCGCCTTCGCGGACGCGTAATGTCTGTTTATGCCATGACTTTTATGGGGATGGCTCCGCTGGGTTCTCTTCTCGCCGGTAGCCTCGCGCACACGTTAGGCGCCCCCATGACCGTTGGGCTTGGCGGTGTTGTCGCGATTGTGGGTGCTGCCTTGTTTGGATCGAAGTTGCCCACGCTGCGTCCCGCCGCGCGAGAGATGATTATCGCGCAACAGATTGCCGGAGGCGATCCCCCGCAGGAGATGACCGCGCCGGTGTTCGCTAAGGGCGATTAAAACGGAGTTGTTGAACCCACGATTAGCTTGTAATGCCCGTCAGTTGCTTTAGGAAGTTTTCTGAGGCGCCGTTTTCTTGAATTTTAGCGGAGGACCGACCTTGAGAGGCTTATCCAAACCCTGCTTAAATTTAGCGGACAAGATACTACCGCAAATATTACTGTAAACCTCATTTGCTTTCACCACGGCTTGCTGAATCGCACGCACATTGTCAGTGCTTAAACGAGGTTCTTTTCCGGCCAAATCCAGCGCTTCCTGAAGACTATCTCTGCTTTTTTGCAAAGCTTCAACAATGGCATTGCACCGTTGCTGTTGATCGTTTTCTGCTGCCATAAAAAGTCCTTTCGAGGCTGCTCCAAGAAAAATCTGACTATAACCAAGTCTCAAGGCTCGTCTGGATTTGCGTAATTCGGGATTTAGTTTTCTACGCTGCCATTTTCTTCAGCAGAGCGATCTGCCCGCCGTGATACACCGCATGCTGAATCATGCCCTGGAACAGATGGTAAAAGTTGTAAGTCCGGCCAGGCACGGTGGCCTCCAGACGGTCGTCATCCAAGGTCTTGAGCGCTTCCACCAGTCTCAGATGGGTGAAGAAAAATGAGTTCACGACTTGTTGCCATGCCTGCTCGCTGGTTTCTCCAACAAGCGGCCAATCCTGTTCCTTAGGCATGGTGGACCAGGCGGGAATGGGCGTTCCCTGGACCGCACCCAGGCAGAACTTGACCCACGCTTCCACATGAATCGCGAGCTCCCAGATGGAATGGGCATTGGGAATCGGACGTGTTTCTGCCTGTTTGGCAGTTACGCTGTCCAGGATCTTGCGCAGCGAGTCCCCGTACCATGCATCACCGTTAATGGCGGACGCGAGCGTATATGCGATGCGATTGCATTCAGTATTCATCGGAAACCTGAACCACAAAGGACATGTAGGAGCACGAAGGTGTGACTTCATAGCTCAGAACCTTTGTGTTCCTTCGTGTCCTTTGTGGTTAATCTTGTACTAAGCTCTCACGTACTTTCCTGCGTCAATCAGCCTTGCAGCGATCTGCTGGGTCAGCGCGATCACGTTGAACGGCTCATGCTTGAACAGCCGCCGCAGGATCACCAGTTGCGTACGCAGCATGTCGCCCTCTGAAACCGCCGCAACAACTTTTTTCGCCGCCGCCTCGATCTTGTCTATGGAGTTGGTCAAGCTCACCTGGGCCATGGCAATTGCCAGAGAGGACTTCGCTTCACCCTGGCGCTGGATCAGCTTTTGCGTGCGCAGCACAACGGAATCCATGGCGTAAATTTCGATCACCATGTCGGCAATCGCGGAAAGAATTTCCTGCTGCTGTTCGATCGCCCCCATGTACTTCTGCACCGCTGCTCCGGCCAGCATCAGCCCGGCCTTCTTGGCATTGCTCACCAGCGTGCGCTCCGCCGCCAGCGGGCCTTCCAGCGGCTCCGCTGAGCTTGGCCCAGACATGATTTCCTCCGTCAACTTTTTGATAGCAGGCATAAGCGGCAACTGGCCTTTCATGGCGCGCTTCAGCAGCCAGCCGGTGATGATCATGCGGTTGATTTCGTTGGTGCCTTCAAAGATTCTGTTCACGCGCGAGTCGCGATAGGCGCGCTCCGCCGGATACTCTTCCACGAAACCATAGCCGCCGTAGATCTGCACCGTCTCGTCGACGACATAATCGAGCATCTCCGAGCCAAAAACTTTCAAGATGGAGCACTCCACCGCGTACTCTTCAATTCCTTTGGCGGTTTCCTTGTAAACGTCCGGCGAGTTCTTATCGATCTCCGACATCGCCGAATCAATCATGCCCACTGTGCGGTAAGACATGCATTCGCCGGTGTAAACGCCCACCGCCATATTGGCGAGCTTTTCCTGGATCAGGCCGAAGTCGGCCAGCGTCTTGCCAAAAGCCTTGCGCTGTTTGGCATAAGCAATGGAGTTGTTGAGCGAGTTGCGCGCTCCGCCCACCACGCCCGCGCCCAGCTTGTAGCGGCCGATGTTCAGGGTGTTAAAGGCGATGACGTGGCCTTTGCCGATCTCGCCAAGCAGGTTTTCTTTTGGCACACGGCAGTCGTTCAGGATAATCGGCGTTGTCGAGGAGCCGCGGATGCCCATCTTCTTCTCTTCTGCGCCAGATTGGAAGCCGGGAAAGCTGCGCTCCACAATGAACGCGCTGAACTTTTCGCCATCCACTTTGGCAAAGATGATCACCACGTCGGCAAAGCCGCCATTAGTGATCCACATCTTCTCGCCGTTCAGTACCCACTCCTTGCCGTCGGGAGAGAGCACGGCCTTGGTGCGGGCATTCATGGCGTCGGAAGCGGACGTGGATTCGGAGAGCGCATAGGCGGCGATCAATTCGCCGGTCGCCAGCTTGGGCAGATACTTGGCCTTCTGCTCGGGCGTGCCGAAATAAACGATGGGGAGAGTGCCGATTCCGGTGTGCCCGCCAAACGCCACGCTGAAGCTGCCGGAGACGGAGAGATGCTCGGCGATGATTGCCGAGGAGATCTTGTCCATGTCTGAGCCGCCGTATTGCTCCGGAATGTCGACGTTGGCGATACCAATTTCGCACGCCTTCTGGATCAGGCCGCGCGTCACCGCAAATTCCTTGTGCTCAATCTTCTCCACGTTGGGCAGAATTTCATTGCGAGCAAAATCCTGCGTGGTCTGGGCAATCTGTTGGTGCTCTTCGCTCAGGTCTTCCAGGGTATAGACCTGGTCTGTGGCGTGCTCTTCAATCAGAAAGCTTCCGCCTGCAAGTTTGGTTTTGTTCGGGACTGCTACTGTTGCCATGGATTCTCCTCTTTTTTAACCACAAAGGACACGAAGGTCATTTCCAACCTGTCCCTTCCACCAGCCGCTTAATGCCGTCCTTGAGGTGTAAGACGTTAAAATTGATGATTAGGCCCAGTTGCTTTTTACTTAGCTTCATGTAAGAAAGAACTTGAGCGACGTGTATTCGAGAAATTTCCTCGACAGACTTCAACTCAATCACCACAAGATCGTTCACCAGCATGTCAATCCTGTATCCCAGATCCAGCTTTATCCCGTCATAGATCACCGGGAGTCCAACCTGAGTATCGACTTTGAGTTCCATTTTTCGGAGTTCATGTGCCAGGCAAGCTTCATACACACTTTCAAGCAATCCCGGACCCAATGCAGAATGAACCTTCAAAGCAGCGCTAATCACACCATGGCTAATTTCATTTGCCGTTGTTGGCTTCATTGCGAGCTTCGCTGCCGCTTCTGACATGCCTATTAACCTTTGTGTTCCTTCGTGTCCTTAGTGGTTAAATCTTCGCGGTTACTGCACGTTCTCAAAAATCCCCGCCGCTCCCATGCCACCGCCGATGCACATGGTCACGATTCCGTACCGGCCGTTGCGGCGCCTCAGCTCACGCAAAATCGTTGCAGTTAACTTGGCGCCGGTGCATCCCAGAGGATGTCCGAGAGCAACCGCTCCACCGTTGGGGTTGATTTTGTTGGGATCAAGCCCCGCTTCCTTAATGACAGACAGCGCTTGCGCCGCGAACGCCTCGTTCAACTCGATCACATCAATGTCTTCCAGCTTCAGGCCAGCCATTTTCAGAACCTTCGGAATAGCAAACACCGGTCCCAGGCCCATTTCTTCCGGCAAATACCCGGCTGTGGCAAAAGCTAGAAGACGCGCCATGGGTTTGAGGCCGAGCTGCTTCGCTTTATCAGCTGACATAACGACTGTAGCGGCGGCGCCGTCCGACGTTTGCGACGAATTCCCTGCCGTTACCGTGCCCTTGGCGTGGAACGCCGGCCTTAAACCCGCCAGAGCTTCCATGGTCGTGTCCGCACGGGGGCCTTCATCAACTTTGAAGACGATCTCCATACGTTTGGGTTTGGAGCCGTTTGGCGTTGTGAAGCTCACCGGGACGGGCACAATTTCATCTTCGAATCTGCCTGATTGAATGGCTGCGATGGCTTTCTTATGGCTGTTCAGCGAGAACTCGTCCGCCTGCTCGCGCGAAATGCCAAAACGCTTTGCCAGCCGCTCCGCGGTAAGCCCCATCGATAAATAGGAATCAGGATAGTGGTCCACCAGCCAGGGATTGATCGAGACCTTGTTTCCGCCCATGGGGATCATGCTCATCGATTCGGTGCCTCCGCCGATGGCAACTTCCGCCCGCCCGGCAGCAACCGAATCCACCGCTAGCGAGATGGCCTGCAGTCCCGAAGAGCAGAAGCGATTGATGGTCATGGCGGAAACTTCCACCGGCAGCCCAGCGCGCAGCGACGCAATGCGGGCCACGTTCATGCCCTGCTCGGCTTCCGGCGTGGCGCAGCCAATGATCACGTCTTCGATCTCTTTTTTGTCGAGCTGCGGAATACGATCCAACGCGCCTTTGATGGCGACGGCGGCCAGATCGTCTGGACGCGTGGCACGCAACGTGCCTTTGCCGGATTTTCCGACCGCGGTACGAACTGAACTTGCAATGACGACATCACGCATAAAAACGGCTCCTAGCTTCTAGCCATTGGCTTTTGGCTTTTGGCTTTTGGCTCTTGCTCTTGGCCATTAGCTTTAGCTTTTTGGCCTCAGCTTTCAATCTTTAACGAACGTGGAGCGCAGGCACCCTCGCCGACGCTGATTCATCAACTCACCGAAACATATTCGGTCACAGCGCTGGGTTCAGGAATCGGATCGCCATGTTCCCTCATGCCTTCAAGATGGAAATCCATGGCTTCACGAATCAACTGTTTTACCTCGTCCAGAGTTGTACCCGCGGCACCTAGCCCAGGCAAATCGGGAACATAAGCTCCCCACCCATTTGAAGACTTCTCGTAGATAACCAGATATTTCATTTGAGCCCCGCCTGTTTCAAAATGCTATTCAATGTCCCCAGCGGAATTTCTGCCGAGGGGTGGCCAGCGATCGTCACTGTTCCCGACTTCGTTTGATGATGAAATTATCGATGGCTTCGTCGAGTACGCGCCAGCTTCCAGCCATCATCTTCAATTTTCTTAATCACATCTCTTACTTTCAAAGTCGACCTTTTTCAAATCTTCGCATTCAAATCTTCTTTCAAATCTTCGCATTCAAATCTTCGCAAATGTCGATTCCTGCCTTCGCCTCTAAATCTGCGGCGTTGGAGACGGTGTAACCGTCGGCGACTGTATTGCTTGTTGTGGCGCGTTTGCAGGTGTCGGGCTCGGAACCATCGCCGGTGTCGCGCTCGGCGTGGTGGTCGCACTGGGCACCGGTGTTGCAACCGGTGAAGACGCACCCGCGGGCGCCGCCGTTGGGCTGGGCGACGGCGTTGGACTTGCTTTTGGCTGCATGTTCATCGCGTTCTTATCTATCAGCTTTCCGTCCGGTCCAAACACAATCTGAATTCCACTGTTCTGGCTGCTATTTGCCACGTCCTGCGGAACTGCTATCGCATACATCCACGTTGAACCCTCAAACTTGTCGCCCACCTTAGTTACATCACAGCGAGCGTAATCCGGAGCGCCCATGATGATCTCGATTTCCGATTCGCTCATACCCGCCCGGAGCGTACCGAACTGCTTCATCCATCGCTCCAGCGGAAGGTCCGAGGAGTACGGCACCCTGATGCTGGTGCGAAACTGGTCGAAGTTGCGATATTTCGAGTACCGCGCCTCGCAGCGGCGCTGCTCTTCCTTCGCCGCCTTCACCCGTTTCTGGAAAAGGGCGTTCTCTTTCTCCAGGAACTCGTAGCCGATCACCATCAGCCACGCTCCCACCAGAACCACCACACCCAAGATGACCAAGCCGCGTTTTTTCACTAATTCCTCAGCGGCTTGCCGGTTTTCAAAGTGAACTGAATGCGTTCCTGAGTCTTCTTCTCGCCGCAGAGCGATTTGAACCCTTCGCGCTCCAGATCAAGGATGTACTGCTCGCTCACCGGCGTTCCCGGCGTGACATTGCCGCCACAAATCACCTCGGCCACCTTGGTCGCGACCTTCACATCATGGTCGCTGATATATTCCGCCTGCTTCATTAGATGGATTCCCAGCCGTAAAGTCGCCAATACGTTTTCACCCGGCGCGGGGATGTCGGTGCGCGGCACCAGCGCCTTGTATCCAGCCCGCGCCAGCTCCAGTGCGCGATCTTTTGCGTCGGCCAGGATGCGCTCGCGATTCATGGAGATCAGGTCGCCTTCGGACAGGAACCCGAGGGCACGCGCTTCGTATGCCGAGGTGGAAACCTTGGCCATGGCGATGGTTTCAAATATCCGCTTCAGCCCTTCCATCACCTCAACCGACTCGCCACGCCCGTCCGGCCTGACGGCTTTGGCGTTGTCCAGAGCGCGCAGCAACATCTCTTTGCAGCCACCGCCGCCAGGGAGCAAACCGACGCCGACTTCAACCAGTCCCATATAGAGTTCGGAATGAGGCTGCCGCGCCGCGGAGTGCAGATTGATCTCGCAGCCACCGCCCAGTGTCATGCCGAATGAAGCGGTGACCACGGGGCGGGAGCAGAATTTGATAGCCTGCGTCATGCCCTGGAACTGTCGGATGGCCATGTCAACTTCGTCCCACTCTTCTTCCTGCACGGCCAGCATCAGCATCATTAAATTGGCGCCGACGGAAAAATTCGCCGAGTCCCCGGTAATGACAAAAGCCTCAAACTGGTCGCCGATGCCGCTGGTCTTGAGCGACTGCGTGACCATCTGCACAATGTCGCCGCCCAAGGCATTCATTTTGGTGTGGAACTCGATGCAGCCCACGCCATCGCCCAGATCGATCAACGATGCGCCGGCATTTTTCTTCACCACGCCTTGAGATTTTTGGGCGGTAGAAACAGACCATACTCCCTCAGCAACCTGCACCGGCTTGTACTGCCCGGTGCGCAGATCGAAATACGCGCGGCCGGAAGGCGATGAAGGATCGTCTTTGTACCAGCTTTTCGCGCCGGCTGCCAGAAGCTTTTCCGCATTGGCCGCGACCGGCTTGCCTTCCTTCTTCATACGAGCAACGGTCTGCTCCACTCCGGCCAGGTCCCAGACTTCAAACGGCCCAACCTCCCAGTTGAAGCCCATGCGCATCGCCTGATCAATCTCAACCACAGTGTCGGCAATTTCCGGAATGCGATTCGCGGAGTAGATCCACAGGTCGGAGAGCGTGGTCCAGATGAACTGCGTTGCCTTATCCCGCGGATCGCCGACCAAGGTCGTGCGCAGGCGCTCGCCCATGTCTTCAATATTCTTTGCCATCTCCAGCGCGGGGAACTTCGGCTTCTGCGCCGGGTGATATTCCAGCGTCTTCCAGTCGATAGCGAGCCGCTCTTCGCCTTGCGGGCCTTTGACTTTTTTGTAGAAACCCGACTTCACCTTGTCGCCCAGCAGCTTCTTCTCCAGCATCTGCTTGAAGAAATCCGGCAGCTTCAAGTCGGAGCGCTCATCCTGCACGTTTCTGCTGAAGTTGGTGACCACGCTGTTCAGCACGTCAAGACCGACAAGATCGATGGTGCGGAAGGTCGCCGCTTTGGTCCAGCCGCCGCTGGAAGTAAGCGCGTCCACTTCTTCGATGGTGACATCCATCTTCTGCATGACGTTAAAAACATTCAATCCGGCAAAGGTGCCGATGCGGTTGGCGATAAAGTTAGGCGTGTCTTTGGCGGTAACAATTCCCTTGCCCATGCGGACATCACAAAAATGCGCAACGGTCTCAATGGCCGCAGGATCCGTTTCCGGCGTGGGGATAATCTCCAGCAGGCGCATGTAGCGCGGAGGATTGAAAAAGTGCGTGCCAAACCAGTGGCGGCGAAAGTCTTCACTGAAGCCCTGAGCTATGCTGGCTACGGGCAGGCCGCTGGTATTGGTGGTGACCAGGCTGCCGGGCTTGCGCACGGCTTCAACTTTTTTGAGCAGGCCTCGCTTGATGTCCAGGTTCTCGGCAACGGCTTCAATGACCCAGTCGGCGTCTGCAATCAGCTTCAGGTCATCGTCAAAAGTGCCGATAGTGATGAGGCGCTCCAAACCTTTTTCAAAAAATGCCGCTGGCTTGGATTTGACCGCAGCATCGAGCCCGCCAGCTACGATCTTTCTGCGCGCGGCTTTGTCGGAACTCTGCGTTGCATCCGGAGTAACAATATCGAGCAGCACGCAGGGCACGCCCGCATTGGCAAAGTGGGCGGCAATGCGCGCGCCCATGGTCCCAGCCCCAAGTACGGCGACTTTATTGATGCGCTGGTGGCCGGTCTTCTGGCCTGTACGGTCCGATTGCGGCCCCGGGTCATTCGCAGTGCGGGATTGGGGTGCGGCGGGAACGGCGACATTACTCATCTGAAGCATCTCCTGGAGTTGGGTGGAACGGGCGAGTAGACAAGTCTAGAGACGTTCAGAATCATAACAGTTTTCATGGGTTGATCCGATGTTGCGGTAGGCCCGCTCGTCGACTCAGCAGAATGTAGTCAATGGGCGCAAACCCGAACGGATCATAATGAATGAATGCTCATTCAGTCAAGTATCTTGTGCGTTTTGTGAAGGGTACGAGTTTTTTGTGCAAATATTCCAGGCTGCGTGGAAAGCACTACGCTTGGCCATTGCTCAAGACGGGTTAGAGGCTGCAACCTGACCGCCCTTGAAGCCGATACTCCGCTTATTACATAGGGAGCGGGTTGAGTGTTTTCTGCAGCCCCAGGGCTGTTCTACCAAAAGCGGCTGCCCAGGCACCGCTGGGAACGATTATTGACAACTAGCACTCGGTGACCAGTGCGGGAGCGGGCTGGAAGTCGCCGATTCTGATAATGATCCGGCCGACACCATACAGATAGGCGCTCTGGTGGGTCCCCAATGTGTCTGGAGGCCTTTGCAGGAAGAGAACGCCGCCTTTAGGAATTGTTCCGGCGGAATTATTGGGCTTATGCGACTGGCCGAAGGCGTAATGCCAATAGGGCGCATCCACTTCCGCGACGTAAGGCAAGTAATAACCATGTGGCATGGATGAGAGCTCCAATAAGAAGGAAATCGGAATTGTAGCGCAACATGGGTGATAAAGGGACCGATAGAAGACAATCGAATTGCCGATCGAAATGAACTAAAGAGACTTCGACCGAACGGTCACAGTTCGGTCACAGTCGGCGATCTTTGCGCCGCGCGGCTTTAAGTCATCGGGACATCGGGGAATCGGTAGATCAGAAAGAAGATACGGATATCCTTATTGCTTCGCGGATTTGGGATTTCAGAAAAATTCGCAGGCGAGGGTGCCCGCGGTGACGAGCGTTCAAGCACGGTGAAAAACTGTGTTCCTTGAGCATTGTTGATTAACTGAGTTTTTCACGATGGGCGTTCACATACTCCAGCGCTTTTTCAGCCATCTGGCGCTCGCCGTTATAGCTCAGCCTGGAGGGCGCTTCAGCAAGGGGAAGCCAGTAAGCGCGGCGGACTTCGTGCCGCATGGCGTCGGATACGTCATCAATCTGGCCGGATTTGTAGCGAGTCAGGAAGAATGAAACTATCTTGAAGACTTTCTCATTTCCGGCCCATTTGCGCTGGTAGACATATTTGATGTCGCCCAGCTTGGCCAGCAGGGTGGCGTGCAGGCCGGTCTCTTCCCGGACCTCACGCAGGGCTGTTTCCGCGGGTTTTTCGCCGGTATCCACGTTGCCCTTTGGGAGCGCAACCACGTTTTTGCGGTCTTCCGGCTCGCCTTGGCGTCCGGGCTCGATCACGGCCACCCACCACTGTTTTTGCATATGGCGCAAAACGAGCGCGCCAGCGGAGAATTCACGAAGCATTTTTCTTTAAGAAAGCAGTCTGCCTGATCGGCGGAAAATGAAGCAAAAAAGGCCAGTTAGTCCGGTTTTTGCCCGGGCCACTTGCGGGCCCCTCTTTTGAGGTTACCAAGGTTACGGCAAGTTGTCTCCCTTTCAACAAGGAATAAGGCGAAACTATAGAGGCTTCTATACGTTTAAGTTAAGGTGCAACATTTACGCGGAAGCAGCATCTTACGTTATAGGTGCAGAGGCCATGCGCGGAGCAGCAGCCTTAAGGAGCGCCGATGAAGAATCCGCTCAATAAGATCGTTCGATCGGTCCGTGCCCTGGGGCGCGAGCTGTCCCGGCAGGCCGCCATTGAACCTCAGGTTCAAGCGCCGCCGAAGAAGCCGAAAATCGGGATCGCTCTGGGTGGAGGCTTTGCCCGCGGCCTGGCCCACATTGGCGTCTTGAAAGTGCTGGAAGAAGAAAATATTCCGGTAGATTTTATCGCCGGAACCAGTGTTGGCTCGGTCATTGGTGCGGCATATGCCAGCGGCATGTCAGCCAAAGAGTTGGAAGAGATTGCGGCCATCGTTCGCTTCAAGGATTTTTCCCGCTGGACCTTCTCCCGCTTTGGTCTATTCAGCAACGATAAAATGTCGATTTTCCTGCGCAAGATCCTGCGCTGCAAGACTTTTGAAGAGCTGCGCATCCCCCTGGCAATTGCCACAACAGACATCATTACTGGCGAACCTGCGGTCTTTACCACCGGCGAGTTGATAGATCCCGTGCGGGCAAGCTGTGCTTATCCGGGAATGTTTCAGCCGGTCAGGATCGGAAACAAGCTTCTGGTGGACGGCCTGCTGGCCCACTCGGTCCCGGCTATGCCTTTGCGCGACATGGGAGCTGAGCGCGTGATCTCGGTTTATCTGTCCGCGCATTGGGTTAAGCCCGGAGGTCCGCGGCATGTGTTCGATGTTATCGGGCAGTGTTTCTCGATTGCCCAGGCACGCATGTGCGGCCCATGGCAGGCTGCTTCAGATGTTCTGTTGGAACCGGAGATCGGCGAATTCGCCTATGACGATTTTGTTCGCGCGCCTGACCTGATTCGCGCCGGTGAGGCAGCAACACGCGCCGCCATGCCGAAGATCCGCGAGTGGATGCCCGCAGCAGCGCCGCAAACCGTCCTGGCTCCGGAAGTGGCCCAGACGAACTGGCAGCCTGCAAGCACGCCCGCCGCGATCAAAACCTAGAGCAAATTAAAGGGAAAATGCGTCATGGTCTCTCCCTGCGGAGAGAGGATTTCAATCACTACCCTGTCCGTAATCGCCATTTTGGTGTTTTTGATGGTCACGCGATAGACCCGTTCGTTATAAGGCACATCGGCCGGCATGCCGATCAGATCAATGGATTCGGGAATGATTTCACGCATCCGCAGACCGCTATATGCCTTGACGCGGAACCTGAGCTTGAGTAGCAGATCGCGTGGATCGCCGCGAAATTGCAGGGTATCAGCCGCGTCCTGGTGAGAGACTTTTTGCAGCGTTGCAGTGATGCGAAAGCTGAAGTGGTTGGGAAACGTTTTCATCGTTTCGCCATCGGCGGAAAGAAGCTTTGCATTGCTGCCGGCAGCGATGTGCTGCGCGCCTTCCAGTTCAGGGCATTCGATCAGGCCCATCAGCGCAATGGTGATGCCTGATGGCTTGAGGACCACAACGTCGTAGCCGGCGGGCGTGGCGGAATGCATTCCCTGGCCGCTCTGTAACGCGCTCCTCGCCGCAGCCGCGATGCTGCAGATGGCAAGGATCAGTGGAACGCAGCAGACGGCGGTGCGACGAGTTTTCATACGATGCCGGCCTGACTGGCGCTTACTGCGTCTGGCGCGGCTGGGCCACGCCGTGATACACAAGAAGCGTCACTTGATGAGAGAAGGATAAAAAGAAAAAAGATGCTTCGCCTCCTCTGTTTTACCGCCCATCCTGACGATGAGGCAGGCGGTTTTGGCGGTACCCTGCTGCGCTATGCCGAACGTGGTATTGAAACCCACGTAATCTGCCTTACACCCGGTCAGGCAGCCACGCATCGCGGTGGAGCGAAATCCGATGAGGAACTCTCGGCTGCCCGGCGCCTTGAATTTGAAGCTGCCTGCAAGCTGCTGAAGGTGAGCCATGGCATAGTGCTCGATTACCCTGACGCGAAGCTTGACCGCCAGGATTTTTATGCGGTTGTTGCCCGCCTGACGCAGCACGTACGCGAACTACGCCCTGACGTGATAATGACCATGGGGACCGAAGGCGCCATTACCGCGCACCCTGACCATTCCATGGTTACTATCTTCGCCACCATGGCTTATCACTGGGCCGGCCGTACGAATCGTTTTCCTGAACAATTGCAAAACGGCCTTGCGCCGCACCAAGCACAAAAACTCTATTACGCAACTGCGCTCTTCACCATGCCCGGCCGTCAGCCGGTTTCTTTGTCACCCACCACTACCGTGATTACTCTTGAACCGCATGAAATTGATCAGAAGATTGCGGCTTTCAAGTGCCACAAGTCGCAGGCGCCGTTGTTCGCTTTCTTTGAAGAAACCATTCGCAAGCGCGGAAAAACCGAGGTCTTTCATCTGGCTAATAGTTCAACGCCGCGCAAAGTGGAGATGGAGACAGACCTGTTCGCAGCAGTGGAAGAATAAGAACTGGACTATTGGGATTGGGAATCAAGCAATGGGCCTGCCAAAAATACAACGGGCCCAATGATTGCTACATACTTGCTAACTGCTCACTTCGCCAAGGGCTTGATGATATCGCTCAGCAAGTCTGGTTTTGATTCATCCCGAACCAAATGAGCATATTTCTCGCCGTCATGATAGTTCAGAGTGAAATTTTTGTAGTAATCGCCATTCACAACCAGCAGTTCAATATCTTTACCGTTGCCTTTGCTTTCTTTCAACTCATCGCGCAGGATGTCCGGATTGAACTTCCGTCCGTTCACGGCAACCAGCGTCGTTCCTGGAGCGAGACCAGCCCTCCACGCCGGACTGTCATAAATCACGTCGCGAATGCCGCCTTTGTCGTCGAGTGCAAGCCCGATGGAAAACCGCGCATCCACTGCGTTGCGCACTTTCTCCATCGCCTTGGTGAACTCACTGGGATTATCGTCATAAACCAGCTTCCAGCCGCCACTGGTGATTCCAGCCAGCGGAGCGCCAGGGCCGTAAGAATCCAGGCGATCACGAAGAAACTTCTTCCAATCGTACGGAGTAACGTCGTTCAGCGTTTTGACGATGTCGTCAAACACATAGGGCACAACCTTCGGAGGCGTATCTCCGCCGCCGTGGAAGATGCGGCAGAAATCATTTAGGGATTTCTGTCCTTTGGTCTGCTGGCGGATTACAGTGTCCGCTTCCAGCCAGATCAGGAAGCCTTCAGGATAGTAATCCACGCTGCGGCGCCAGCTCTCGAACTCTGACGGAGCGCCGTAAAGAAGTTGCGCGGCATCGGCCGTATCCTGCAGCGGTCGCCAGGTACGTCCGGGCGTATGGTCCAGAGCCGCGGCCGTTTCCGCCGTCTCATCCAGGAACTGTTGTTTGGTCCACAGCCCGGAGCGCGGGGCGAGAATGTCTCCCAGATACTGCGTAAGGCCTTCGTAAACCCAGAGCAGATCGCCCTCCATCGGCACTTGATAGTCGGGCGTAGCCAGTCCCTTGGGCCGACGATACTTGCCATTCCATGAATGCGTCATTTCGTGCGGCAAGAGGCCGCCCGCAAGCCAGCGCGCATCGTCGTCAATCATGGTTCGTTCCGCCACGCGATCGTCGCTCGATTCGTGATGCTCCAGCCCAAAGTGGGCCGTGTGGTCACTCAAAGTCAACAGGAAATGATATTCGCGATAATGCCTCGCTTGGAACAACGCGCCGGTTTCCGCCACTAAATGCTTGTACTGCTCGATGGTCTGCTGCGGCATCTGCAGGGCCGCATCGCCATCGGCCACTTCGTCAATATAGTGCTGAATCGGGCCTTCAGGGGTCAGCGGAATGCGGCGGAAATGCGCTCCGCAGAGCACCGGCGAATCCACCAGTGTGGTCAGCGATACCTGCTTGAAATTGATCTCACCGCCTGTCTCACTGGCCACTGGCAGCGGCGTGCCGTAATGCCATCCCACGGGCAGTTTGAGAGAAGCAACGATCGGAATATCGTCAGTGTTTTTACCCAGCGGATACAGCACTACCTGGTTCCAACTCAGCATGTCGAGTTGTGTGGTCGCCGACGCTCCCGAAGAAAAACCCTCAGGCGGAGCGGGCATTACAAGGTCCAGCCGCGCTTCAACCATGCTTACACCTTGCGGTACCGTCACGTGGAAGGTGTACATCTCGTCGAGATCGCGCCGCCAGCTCAATCTCTGTCCGTTGGCAAAAAACTTTAGCCCGGTAAGATCGGTAATTGGCCCGGTAGGACCATGCTCGCCTGGGATCCACTTGGGAAAAACCAGCTTCGCGTCACCCGCTGTCACCGGAATCTGCAATTGCGCATGCAGAATTTTTTCCGGCGCGTGCGTGGCATCCACAGTCACCCGGATGGGCTGTCCCGGAGCGGCGTTGGCAGCAGGTTGCGTCGGCCGCTTCTGCGCGAACAATGGAATCGCGCCCACACACAACACCAGCAGGGCCGTCCGTTTCAGGAAAATTGTCATAGCGCTGTTGTTCTCCGTATCGAGCGCACCAAGATTAAAAGAAGCTGCCAACGGAAGGCAAGCGCCGGGGCCCAGTGACACCGCGATAAAGCTCCTTGCCGTGCCGCTTTGCTGTGGCGCTAACGAT
The DNA here is from genome assembly GCA_049802395.1 of Candidatus Angelobacter sp. Lineage (GTDB taxonomy): Bacteria > Acidobacteriota > Terriglobia > Terriglobales > Acidobacteriaceae > Angelobacter. The sequence goes on along the minus strand of JBARMK010000072.1, from coordinate 19,843 downwards.
TTTTCTTTTTGGCAGACGCTGGGGTTTCCGGCTGCGCACCGGTTACGCTGGCCAGGACTTTGTCAAAAGCTTCTTTCGCCGTCATTTCCTTGGTACGGCTTTTGTTCTGGCGGTATTTGTGCTCGCTGTTGCAAGTGCGGCAACGGGTCTTGAGCACCTCTTCGCCGATCATCGATACCACCGAGTGATCAGTGGAGAGTTTGCAGCGTGAGCAGTAATCGTCAATGTCGTCGCCCAGTCGCATCAATGCCTCCAAGGGAATTGTTCCTGTTTATTTTCCCGCAAAAGCGGTCTTGTTGTCTTGTCTTTGTGATTAAATCTCAGTCGTGACTCCTGCGCAGCGCGGAAAATTCATTACCTTTGAAGGTCTGGATGGCGTAGGTAAATCCACGCAGATGAAAAACCTTGCCGTCGGCTTGAGCCAGCGCGGCATAGAAATCATCACCACGCGGGAACCGGGCGGCACAACGCTGGGAGCAAAGCTGCGCGCGGTTCTCCTGAACTCAATGACCTCAGATCTTTCCCCGCTGGCCGAGTTGGCCCTGATGTTTGCCGATCGCGCCCAGCATATTGACGAACAGATTCTGCCTGCGCTCCAAAGCGGAAAGTGGGTGCTGTGTGACCGCTTTACCGATTCCAGTGAGGCCTATCAGGGCGGAGGCCGCCAACTCGGCAGCGAGGCGGTGTTGCAACTCCATAAATTACTTTGCCACGATCTTCAGCCCGACCTCACCATCTTGATGGTCTCTGATATGGCTCGCACCGTGGCACGCGCCCGCCGAAGAAATGCGGGCCGTCCCGGGCAATTGGACAAAGACGAAAGCCGCTTTGAAAGAGAAAACCGGGCATTCTATGAACGGGTACATGCCACATATCTGGCCGTCGCCAAACGCGAGCCGCAGCGGGTCGCCCGGGTTGACGCTACCGATCCTATCGCCCAGGTGCAAAAGAAGATCACGCGCATCGTTGAAGAGCGCTTTTTCTCGGAAAAGCTACCGTAGGCTGAAGTTCAGCGCTGTGGTCAAACCCGAATTCACTGACGCTGTTCCGCTGGCTGGGCCATAACCTGACGCGGAAACCGTCAACTTATATGAGCCTACAGCGATCCAACTTGAGCTGTAAAGACCTGTGCCATCGGTAACGGCTGTCTTGCTCAAACGCAACTTTCCACCGGTAATAGTAACGCTGGCACCCACAACCGGCGCTCCCCCCCTGTTGAGCACATGTCCGCTGAGCTGCCCTGCAGTGGAAACGAAAATCTTCGTTGGGCTTGGTTCGGCGGTGGCGTTCATTGTGGATGTGCCAAAGCGTGCGTCACTCAGCCAGCCGCTCTTCGCGGCTGAAATGGCAGTGGATTTTCTCGCGGGAGCAGGGATGGAAAAGTTGCCGTTTGCGTCCGTCACCGCGGACCCTCCGCCATAAGCGACTGTCACCCCCGCAGCCGGGGAACAATCAACAGTCTTTGCCTTGCCGGAAATCGTGCCCGGCGCGGCAGACACTCCAGGATTGCGGTACGGCACCACGAACTGATTGTGATCGTCTGTCAGATAACTGTTGAGATAAGGTGAGTATGTTGTCACGCTCACTCGGTTCAGTGAAGGTGAAATCCTCAAGAGACGCAGATAACCTCCGCCGCCAAGTGGGTCTGACTGATAGTCCGCAAGAATCTGGTTTACCAGGTTGCCATTCGCGCCCAGGTCCATGCGCCGGCCCGTGCCGTCGCCCTGCACCACGTGGCCGCTCAACACCAGGTGGATGTTGGGATACTTGCGCACCAGCTTCCACCACATATCTTCCCCGTTATTGTCCTGGCCCACTCCGAAGCTGGCCGCGCTGTTAAGATCGCACTGGGAAATACGAGTGTTGTCTGAATAGGTGTACATGTGGGTCACAACGATTACGTCTTTGTCCTGGTTGGCCTTCACAATGCCGTCCGCCCAGGCCAGCGCTGCGTCGCGGGGTGCAAACTCCAAAACCAGAATGAGGTAGTTGCGCCCGTTGACATTGATCACACCGTAAAAATTCTCATTGCTTCCGGCGGGAAAGCTGCCACGATACCAACTCGCTCCGGCATAGCGCGCCGGACCGAAGAATGAGTTGAAATTTTTTGTCGAAGCCGTTCGTCCGGCGGGATTGTTCTGGTCGTAATCGTGGTTACCGATCGCCATCATGTAAGGCACGTGCCCGTCCAGCAGGCGCACAGCGGCATCGGCATTTTGCCACTGCGCGGGCATACCACCGCCATCGACGATATCTCCCAGGCCCGCTACGAGTTTGATGTTCTCATCCTGCACGTGATTGGCGATCCATTGCGTTTGCGCGGCAAAAATCTGCGGATTCAATGAAGAGTAAAACTGCGTGTCCGGTAAGGCGACAATTGTGAACTCATCAGCCGGCGTGGGTGAGGGCGAGGGCGACTGTGCCCGCGCTGCCAGGCTGCTTGCTGCTAAACACACTATGATCATTAACAAACGGGAAAAGCGATTACGTTGGAGCATCTGTGCAGCGTAGTTTTTAACCAGAGCTGGAACAATCGGGGGTTTCGCTGGTGCCGTGTTAAGTTCTGCGCACTAGTCCTCATTTTTCAACTCAGCAGCCATAAATGCGATAACTCTTTTCAATACATCCTTTTGCTGCCATTTGCTTCTAACTACGTATCGTTAGTCTTTGTTCCTTCTCAACAACCTCAACAACAACCCATAAGGACCCAGCAAATGAAGGTGACACCAGACAGGATCAAAGCCCGATCAGAACAACTCCGGACGCAGGGATTCAAGATTCGCGGCAGTATGGTACGCGCAATGCTCGAACTGAATGCCGGAGCCAGAACGCAGTCTTCTGTTAAAGACGCAGAGAAAAACCAGGCCAATACCATGATCGTGCACGAAACGAAGTTGGGTAAAGCCTCGTAACCCAGAACGACAAAACACCCTTTAGGCCGCAAATGAAGTGCTACATCAGCGCACAGGAAATGCTATGACAAAATATGACCGAAAACAGAATGGCCGATCCAACGTGCGGGTCCTCCATTTTCCGGCTTCGTCCCCCGTCCCTCCGGGAACTGACGTGAATGCCGATGCCCTGGCCGATGCCATCCGCAAAGCGTGGACCAAAAAATCATCGCCGCTTAAGCCTAACGCTAATATCCTGCAGCGACCCGCCCGCTTGGTAAACAACGAAGGCTAGATCGCTCATTCACTTTCCGGCGTACATCCCAGCGGCATTCTCTGCAGGCATTTTTTCCCGGCTCGATTCGGGATCAATGACTTTCATGTTTTCCCAATCGTATGCAAACTCTTTGCCACAGCCGAGGCAGACAAAATACGTTCCCGTGATTGCCGCGACTTTGGATCGCGGTTGGCCCTGCCGGCATGTAATCACAGGAGTGCATCTCTTGTGACGGCACCTGAAGATCTGAGACCAGGCCATTTCAAATAGCTCAATAACCACAGACACCTCCCGATGGGGACCCTCGGAGGTTGAACAAACAATCCTCAATACTTTGAGACGGAGAATTCCCTTGCCTGAAATCGTATGCGCGAATTCTTAGGGGTTGATTAAGGGGCAGTTAAAAGCCCTAATTCATTGCCTGCATAAAGGTGAGAGAAGCGTGTTGCATATCCGATCGCGGGAAAGCAAAAAAACTGGAAAATCGGAGCTGTTGAGGGGCCAAAAAATTACAAGAGGGATACGGCTTCCGGGTCCATATCCCTCTATTTAGCAGTCGACGGATGAGCCTGCTTCTGTAGTAGTAGAGTCAAAAGAAGCCCCGAAAATATAAGCTCTTTAAAAAATTATTAAAAAATTTGCATATTACAATAAGTCTTTCATATTCAATTGCTTAATGCATATTTTTACGCGATTTCCACCACTGCGTCGTCCGTTCCATCTAGAATTGGGGCATGCCGTTTTCCAGCTTTCATGGCAACACTGATGTTGTCGGCCAGATGCGCGAGATGCTTGCTCGGGATCGGTTCCCGCATGCGGTAATCCTCGCCGGTCCACAGGGTGCGGGGAAATACACCCTGGCACTGATGCTGGCGCAAACCATGAACTGCCTGCAGCCGCGTGTAACCGACGGCCTGCCCGAGTTTTGCGGTGTCTGCAGCAATTGCCAGCGAATTGGTCAGGCGGAGGATCTGGAAGCCCGCTTTGCCGAAGCCGTGGAGGCCCGCGAGGGGCTGCGCGAAACGGATAAGCGTGAAACTCGCATTCTGGTGCAGACGCATCCTGATGTCATGGTGGTCCCGCCCGATCCCCCGCAGATGATGATCAAGGTAGATCAGGTCCGGCAGGTAATCCAGACCGCCCATTACAAGCCCCAGGACGCCCGGCGGCGCGTCTTCATCTTCTCCGATTCGGCCTTTATGAAAGAAGCAGCCAACGCGCTTCTTAAAATACTCGAAGAACCACCCGAGTTCGCCACGATTTTCCTGCTAACTCGAAATCCGGGCGAACTGCTCTCTACCATCCGCTCGCGTTGCGTCAGGTTCACTCTTGCGGCGTTGCCCGCCGTGGAGATTGAGCGTTATTTGGAAGAGCACCGGCCGGAATGGAATGTGCGCCAACGCCAGCTTGTTGCCCGTTTGAGTGGCGGAGCTGTGGGACGCGCGCGGTCTTTTGACCTGGAAGAATATGTGGCGGCGCGCAAAGATGCACTTGGGCTTCTGGGCACAGCAGTTCGCTCGGCTGACCATTCTGATCTATTCCGCACCACGGAAACCTATCGCGCTGGTGGAGAGGGCAAGGAAAAGACTGACCATCTGGTGGGCGCCGTTTATGGGGTGCTGAAAGACCTGATGGCTCTGAACTCCGGTGCGCCGGAGCTGGTGCGCAATACAGACATCCTGGCGGAACTTAAAGCCTTGGCCGGCACAACAGATTTTAACTGGATTGCCCGCGCCACTCAGCAACTCGGACAGGTGCAGACCGGGATGCGGCGCAATGTCCTGCGTTCGCTTTCGCTGGATTCCTTCGCCATCGCGCTGGAGCGCTGATATCTGGGCCGGGTCGCTTTTGGGCCCATTTATGAAAATCCGTAAAGCCGCGGGTCGTTGACCTTTCAGACGATTGAAAGGTAAACCATGCTGTGGTACGGTTAAATCACTAATCCGCACTGAATTCCCGGTCATATTTTGGATTCAGCTCGGCTGGCCGAGTCGGTGTTCGCACGCCAATGCATTCTTTAATCAAAGCGGGACCAACATTATGAAAGAAGGAATGGATTCAACTGCCGCTCGCCAAGCTCCGGAGCGGACCCAGGATGATGAGGATTTCGTCAGCCGCAAGCTGATCCGGCCATCGTTGAGCACGCCGGCGCCGCGCACTGAGCCGGTATCGGAACGGCGCGAACGCCTGGAGCGCACTGACCGCGTGCCTTCCAACGGCGGTCTCCGCCGCAATGCCCCGCCAGAGCAAACCCACGCTGAGAATTACTATTACCAGAAGCAGATGCAAAGCAAGACGCCGGTGGTAGTTGTGTTGAAGGATGGCGAGGAAGTGCAGGGATTCATCGAGTGGTATGACCGCAATTGCATCAAGCTGAACCGCGGCAACTCGGCCCCTCTTCTTATCTACAAGCCCTCGATTCGTTACATCTATAAAGCTGGCGAAGTCACCAAGCCGTAGCGCCTGATGCATTCGTTTTTGCCGTTGGTCGCCGGATTTGTTGCGCGCAATTGGCAGGAGCTTGCCGGCTTCCTCACCGGCGCTCTTTGCGTATGGCTGTTGGTGAAACAGAACATCTGGAATTGGCCGATCGGCATCGCCAACAACATTGTTTACGTCATCGTCTTCTATAAATCCGGCCTCTACGCTGACTCGGGCCTGCAGTTCGTCTATATGTCGATCGCATTTTACGGCTGGTGGAACTGGCTTCACGGCGGCGACAATCACTCTAAATTGCAAGCGCACCACACCTCGCCTGCAGGAATGCTGGGGTATCTGGCAATTGCCATTGCCACCACGAGCGCGCTCTATTGGCTGCTGCGTCACACACCCAGTACTGTTCCGCTGGCGGACGGCCTGACCACCGCGCTGTTTCTGACTGCTCAATACATGATGTCGCGCAAAGTCGTAGAGAATTGGTGGTTCTGGATTATCGGCGATGTGCTGGTCATCGCACTCTACAACTACAAGCACCTGTATCTGACCGCTGGGCTTTATCTGGTCTTCACCCTGATGAGCATCATCGGTCTATTGGAGTGGCAAAAGGCGTCAAGCCGGGCTGAGCGGGCAGGCGCAGCCGCCTGATCGGAGTTGTCTGCTAAAAACTTGGGATTCCCTGGCGGCTAGCCTCTGCATGATAACTTACAAAGGACAATGTCAGAGACCGTTGACAAACTGCTGAGTCAGGCTGCGCAGGCCAGAAGAGAAGACCGTCACGCAGACGCGAAGCGGGGCTTGCTGGAAGCGCTGAGCCTTTGTCGCCAAGCGAACGACTCGATGCAATTGGCTCAGGCGCTGGCTGCCCTCGGCCAAATTGAGACAGACCTGGGTCATGCTGACGCAGCCCTCCAGCATTATGGAGAAGCAGCCGCAATCTACCGCAATGCCGCCGACCGGCTCAAACTCGCCCACACCATCCGGCATATTGGTGACATCCACCGGAGGGAGGGGCAGCCCGAACTGGCTGAGCCCTTTTATCGCGAAGCTTTGGCGCTCTATCGCGCCGACGAGCGGACCCCACCGCTCGACTTGGCAAATGCAATTCGGGGCTTGGCCATCCTCAAGCATGCAGCTGCCGAAATCGAAGAAGCGAGAGCGCTCTGGGAAGAAGCCCGCAGCCTCTACACGGTGGCGAATGTTAAAGCGGGCGTGGCGGAGAGCTCCCGTCGACTTGCCTTGTTAGCCAGCGGCAGAGTTTGCTGAAATCGGACAAATTTCCATCGCTGAGAACGAAACCCTCGCTTCAGGTTAAACTGTCCATTGACAACATAGTAGAAGTCCAATAGCATCTGCAAGTTACGCCCTTTCTGACAATTTGAGGAGAGCTGACTCGTGATTAAGCTCGATATCATTAACGAAGTGGTTAACAAAACCGGAATCACCAAGACCAAGGCCGAGCTGGCCGTGGAAACCGTCTTTGAGAGCATGAAGAAGGCCCTGGCCCAGGGTGAACGTATAGAGCTACGGGGATTTGGCGTTTTCAATGTACGCCCACGGAAGACCGGCATCGGACGCAACCCGCGCACCGGTGCAGAGGTAAGCATTCCTCCGGGAAAGGCTGTTCGCTTCAAGCCGGGCAAGGAGTTGCAGTCCATCGATTAGCATCTTCGCGCAACAACGCTATCCTTGTTCCTCGAATGTAAGCTCCTCGATGCCCGTAGCCAAGGCCATTTAGTTCATGCCAGACCAGCCTTCTCAGGAATTCCACGTCTTTGACCCTGAACGACAAGAGCTCAGGGTTTTAACCATACAGCCGCCGAAGCGGCGCTACTGGCTGCACGCACTTCTATTCCTCGCCACGATTTTTACCACTCTATGCATCGGCGCACGGATGCAGTACAGCTTTGATCACAACCTGGGCTTGTTTTCCCAGGACCTGGATTACTGGCCCTGGCAATGGGCTTTGCAAGACTTGGGCCGGCTAAAGCTTGGCATCCCTTACTCTTTGTGTCTATTGGGTATTCTGACTGCGCATGAGCTCGGACACTATGTCTATTGCGTGCTCCGCCGTGTCTTTGCCACGCTGCCTTTTTTTATTCCCGCGCCCACATTGATTGGTACGCTGGGAGCTTTCATCCGCATTAAGTCGCCCATCCGCACACGCGCTGATCTTTTTGATATTGGCATCGGTGGACCGATCGCCGGCTTTGTGGTCGCTGTTCCGGTTTTGATCTTCGCTTTGCTGGCCTCCAAGCCGTTGACTGGCGACGCTGCTCATGCGGCCGCAGCCACGCTCGCCGGTTCTGACAATGAAGGCATGCTTCTGCTGGGCTTTCCATTGATCTTTAAGCTGGTCCATTGGGTGGCGGCTGCGCTCGGGAGCCATGCCGCGATCGCCCAGTTTCCGGTCAACAGCATCTACCTTCATCCCACGGCCATGGCGGCCTGGGTGGGAATGTTTGCCACATCGCTCAATCTGCTACCAGGCGGGCAGTTGGATGGCGGACATATCATCTATGCAGTCAGTCCGCGCCTGCATCGACCGGCGTCTATGTTGAGCATCTTGATTTTGTTGCCGCTAAGCTGGTTTTGCTGGGTGGGATGGTTGCTGTGGGCGGTCGTGATCCGCTTCACCGGCAGCCGTCATCCTGACGTGCCCCAGTTCCCTCCACTAGATACCAAGCGACGCCTGCTGGCGATCTTCGCCCTGATCATGCTGGTTCTTACCTTCAGCCCGGCTCCCTTCGTCGGGAAGGAACATAGCTTAAAGGGCGCTCTGGAGAAGGCAAGGGCTGCCCGGCAACAAACGCAGCAACCGGCTGCTCCTTCAAAGTAGAGACAGCGCGTCCACATCCACGATGACATTGGTTCGTGGGATCTTTTCTTTGTCGGCGAAGTCCAGCATTTTTCTGAGCGATATATTCAGTCTCTCCCGGCTGCCGGCTTTCAGGATGAAGTGATAGCGAAAGTCGCGCTTCAGGCGCATGATCGGCGCCACCGCCGGCCCCAATACGCGCACGCCCTCATTGCGCGTCGATTCAAACCATTTGCCCAGTTGACCGGTCCAGCGCATCGTCTGGTCCAGCTTGTCGCTGCGTACCAATACATTGGCCAGGGCACTGAACGGCGGATAGTGCATCCATTTGCGGAAGCGGACCTCTTTTTCATAGAAGCCCGCGTAATTATGTTGCTGCGCAAACTGGATTGCGTAGTGATCCGGATGATATGTCTGCAGCACAACCACGCCCGGAGTCTCTCCACGGCCAGCCCGCCCGGCCACCTGCGTCAGCAACTGGAATGTGCGCTCCGCCGCCCGGAAATCGGGAAAGCCCAAGGCGTAATCCGCGCCAACTACACCCACCAGCGTCACGCCGTGAACGTCATGCCCCTTGGCGATCATCTGCGTTCCCACCAGCAAGTTGATCTCGCCCGAATGAAACTGATTGAGCACGTGCTCAAAGTCATGGCGGTTGTGGACCGTGTCGCGGTCCAGCCGTCCTATGCGCGCCTGGGGAAACGCTTCGTGTAACCGCTCTTCAACTTTTTCCGAGCCGGCGCCAAGAAAATGTATGTGCTCGCTGTCGCACGCCAGGCAACGTTTCGGCGCCGCCTGCCGGTATCCACAGTAGTGGCACTCCATGCGGTGCGCAGCCTTGTGGAAAGTCATGGCAATGGTGCAGTTCTTGCATTGCAGCGTCTCTCCGCACGAGCGGCAGAGAACAACGGAAGAGTATCCCCGCCGGTTCAGCAAAATCATGGCCTGCTCGCCGCGTTGCAAGCGGTCGGTAACTTCCTGGATAAGCTGCCGAGAGAAGATCTGCTCGTTGCCGGTCTCCTGAAATTCAAATCGCATGTCCACCAGCTCGACCTCCGGCAGTGGGCGGCGCTCCACGCGCTCTTTCAGTTGGATCAGCCGGTACTTTCCTGCCTCAGCGTTGTGGTAAGACTCTATCGATGGCGTAGCCGAGGCCAGTATCACCGCAGCGCCGGTCAGCTTGCCGCGCATCACCGCTACGTCGCGCCCATGATAGCGCGGCGTCTCTTCCTGCTTATAAGAGCTGTCGTGTTCTTCGTCGACCACGATCAGCGCCAGGTTTGTGACCGGTGCAAACACCGCCGAGCGCGTCCCGACCACTATTCGTGCTTCTCCGCGTCGAATGCGGTGCCATTGCTCCGCTCGCTCGTCTGCCGAGAGGGCCGAATGCAGGATCGCAACCTCGTCACCGAAGACTTGATGCAAATTCGCCGCCGCCGCCGGCGTAAGCCCAATCTCCGGTACCAGCAAAATCGCGGAGCGCCCGGATTCAAGCACCCCCTGCATCGCCGCCAGGTAAACAGCGGTCTTGCCCGAACCTGTAACACCGTGCAGCAGCGCGACAGAAAATTTCCCCTCCTGCACCGCTTTATGGACAGTCGCCAGCGCTGCCTTTTGCTCCGCATTAAAAATAAAGTCCAGGTGTGATGGGCCGCGTTTCTTCATGGTGCTTACGCTGAACTCCGCCGGCTCTTCCACCAGTTCGATTATGCCGCGCTTCACCAGCGTGTGCAGAGTTGTTCGCGGAACATCGAGAGTGCGAGTCTGCTCCACCAATGCCCTGCCGCTATGCTGCTGAAGAAACGCGACGATCTTTTGCTGGTTTTCATTCAGCTTGCCGTTTGGTTCTTTGAGCACGGCCACCTGTACGGTGCGCCGTGCATCACGCGCTGAAGAAGCGTCTTCCCGCGCGATCCACTTTTTTCTCAGCAGCAACTCCAGCACCTGCCGGTTTGCTCCCGTGGCGGAACGGATCGTGCCTTCCAGAGAATCATCTGACATTGACAGATAATCCAGCACGGCATACTCGACCATTTGCGTGTCAATATCCTGCCGGGAACGGCGCGACGAGCCGGCCGTGGCCGAGGCGTGCAGCGCCTCATAGCCAGCTTCGGTAATGCGATACAGCTTGGCTTTCTTGATCTCGGCCGCAAGCGGCAGCATGGTGCGAAAGACATCGCCGAGCGGAGCCAGGTAATAATGGGAAATCCACTGACCCAGTTTCATCAGGCCTTCGTCCAGCACTGGCTCAGAATCCAGCACCTGGAGTACGGTCTTAGCCTTCATGGAAGGCGCGCGGTCATGCAGGGCCGTCACCACGCCGGAAAGTCTTTCCGCGCGAAAGGGGACCAGAACTCGCCCGCCGACGACAGGCTGAAGCTCCGCTATTTTGTACGTGAATGCCATGTCCAGCGGGACTGGCAGAGCGACGTCACAGAATGTGGGCATGGCAAGAGAAGATTGTACGGGAAGCGTCGTCTGAATCGTCACAGTTCTCGCGAGCCAACCCAAGGGATGGCTGTTAAGGTGAGCTATTCAGCTCCCGCAGGCGCGGCTCGAGGCTTCAACCCCAGATACTTCATCACCATCTGTAGATCTTTCCACGTTTCTTTTTTTTGTCGCGGATCGCGCAGCAGGTAAGCCGGATGGTAAGTCACCGCCAACTTCGATCCTTTAAAGTCATACCAGTGGCCGCGCAGGTTGGCCATGGAATCATTCACTGCCAGAAGATTCTTGGCTGCAACGGCTCCCAGCGCGACGATCACTTTAGGCTTAATTACTTCAACCTGACGCATCAGGAACGGCAAGCACGTGTCACATTCATCTTTTTCCGGCGTGCGGTTGCTCGGCGGACGGCATTTCACCACGTTGGCAATGTAAACGTCTTCCCGCTTCAACCCCATGGCGGAGATCATGTTGTTGAGCAGCTGCCCGGCGCGGCCCACAAAAGGCTCGCCTTGCGCGTCTTCGTCAGCGCCCGGCCCCTCGCCAACAAACATCAGATCGGCATTGACATTGCCTACGCCAAACACGAGATTGGTTCGTCCCTTGTGCAGGCGGCAGCGGGTGCAATCTCCTATGTCTTCGCGAATCGCTTTCAGCGCGGCCGGCTTGTCCTGAATGATCGGCAATGGCGCGGCTGAAAGCGTTTTGGGACTGGATGTAGTTTTAGCGATGGTCATCTCCTCCACGACAGGTTGCACCGCGAACTCTGCGCCCTCTTCTACTGGCCGCCGATAGAAATCATAAATTCCCATCTCGCGATAGTAGTTCACGCGTGAAGCAAGATGCTTCTTGGTTTGCGGATCGAGAGGCTTTGGCATGTCCTGCAAAAATAAATGTTTACTAGGCAGATGTAAATACACGACCGCCTGAGGGCGTGCGATCGGAGCTTTAAATCAATCTTTAGTTTGCGGAGTGGGGCTGATTTCGCGCCGCGCCGCTTTGAGTCGTCCCGCCATATCCAGAACGCGGTGCGCGACCTCCCATTTGCTGGTCTCTGGAACATTTTCAACACCGGCATGGGTCAGGATGGTAACGGCGTTGCGCTCGGAATCAAACCCGATGCCCGGTTGGGAGACATCATTGAGCACGATGGCATCCACTGACTTGCTTTCCAGCTTCACGCGCGCGTTAGCCAGCACGTCATTGGTTTCTGCGGCAAAACCAATCACGATCCTGCGGCCTTTACGGACTCCGATCTCCGCCAGAATATCGACCGTCGGCTCAAGCTCCAGCGTTATGTGGCCTTTGCGTTTGATCTTTTCGTCAGTAGCCCGGTGCACGGTAAAGTCAGCCACGGCTGCGGCCTTGATAATGATTGTGGCACGCTCCAAATGAGCATTCACGGCTTGGAGCATCTCGGCCGCTGTCTGAACCTGTACCATTTCTGCTGAAGCTGGGGGTTTGATTGCAGTTGGGCCGGAAATCAAAATCACTTTGGCCCCGCGACGCAGCGCCGCTTCCGCCAAGGCGTAACCCATCTTGCCGCTGGAGCGATTGCCAATGTAGCGCACCGGATCAATCGGCTCACGTGTCGGGCCTGCGGTGATCAGCACCGTCTCACCCGCCAGGTCCTGCTCGGCATGGAGCGCCTTAAGAACTGCTTGAACAATGGTCTCATTCGCCGCCAGACGGCCCGCGCCCACCATGCCGCAGGCCAGATAGCCGGCATCCGGCTCGACCACAATGAAGCCACGAGTCCTTAGTATCTGGATGTTGGCCTGCGTCGCGGAATTCTCCCACATGTTCACGTTCATCGCCGGTGCAACGACTACCGGCGACGTCGTAGCAAGAAACAGCGTCGTAAGAAAATCGTTGGCTTCGCCGTGCGCAAATTTAGCAATCACGTCAGCCGTAGCGGGCGCAACCACCAGGGCATCGATCGCCTGCGCTACAGCGATATGCTCGACTGCCGAATCGATATTGGGCTCTTCTGCGCCGGCGCCAAACAAGTCGGTGATAACCTTTTCTCCGCTCAGCGCCGCAAAGGTCAGCGGACGAACGAACTCTTGTGCCGCACGGGTCATTACCACCTGCACGCGGACGCCGCGATCTTGCAGCAGGCGCACCAGCTCCGCCGCCTTATAGGCCGCAATCCCGCCGGTGACGCCCAGAGCGATCTTCATAGAACGATTGTAGTCTGGTTGCAGACCGCGGGATAGTGACAGAATTGGAACGGCTTTTCTGTAGATCTATCCAGCTTCAGCAGCTTTATCTTTGCTCAGTGCCGTCTGCAGGTGGACAAGGACCGTCGAAGGACCCCAGAATGCCTTTAATCTCGTCTTCCATTTTTAATTTCAGGCATTTTTCCGCCGTTTTCAAATACCGCTTTTCGTCCACGGAAGCAGGTTTACCGGAACGCCTGATGCGCTCACCCATAACGATGGCCTGCAGCCGGTCCACCGATTGTTCCAGCCTGTCGTTGATCAGGATATAGTCGTAATTGGGATACTTCTCAATCTCCCGGCGGGCCGTAGCCAGGCGGCGGCCAATTACCTCTTCCGCCAGAACATTCTCGCTCAGGCTGCGTTTGCGCAGGCGCGATTCCAGCTCCGCGCGGCTGGGGGGCAAAACAAAAATGCTTACTGCGTCGGGCATTTTCTGCTTTACCTGGCGCTCACCCTGTACGTCGATATCGAGAAGGACGTCGTTGCCAAGTTCCCTGGCTTGCTGCAGGACGGCCTTGGTTGTTCCGTAGTAGTTGCCGAAAACCTGCGCGTATTCGAGGAACTCGTCGCGTTCGATCATGGCTTCAAATTCGCCTCGGCTTATGAAATGGTATTCACGGCCATCCTGCTCGCTGCCGCGGGGAGATCGCGTGGTAAAGGAAACAGAGAACTCCAGGTTCGGCACGTATTGGCGCAGCTCATTGACCAGAGTTGTTTTGCCGGAGCCGGAAGGTGCTGAGATGATATACAGTATGCCGCTCATTCCAGGTTCTGCACCTGTTCGCGGCATTTTTCAATTTCTGACTTCATCTGCAGGCCCAGTTCAGTGATGCGCAAGCCTTCTCCCGCCACACCAGAGGTCTTGGAAAGCAAGGTATTGGCCTCGCGATTGAGCTCTTGCAGCAGGAAATCCAGCTTCTTGCCCACTTCTCCGCCCTGGTCGAGCAGTTTGCGGAAGTGCTCAATGTGGGTGTGCAGGCGGACCAGCTCTTCCTGGATATCGCTGCGCTCGGCCAGGATGGCGGCTTCCTGCAAAATTCGATCTGGATCGGCGTTCTCCAGCAACTCCTGCATGCGCGATCGTACTTTCTCCATGTAGGCCCGCGAAACCGCAGCGCGCAGCTTGGAAACCTCTTCTGTGGCCTGCTCCAACGCTGTCAGGCGTCGGAGCAGCTCAGTTTCCATTCCCCGGCCTTCCTGCTCGCGCATGACGTTAAGCTTCTGTATGGCTTGGTCGAGCGCGGCCAGCACGGCGGTTTCAAAGTTGCCATCCAGCGGCGTCGTGGTGCCCAGAGCGCCGGGCATGCGGAAGATGTTGTTCAGGTCAGGTTCGCCTCCGGTGCCGAATTCGCGCGCGGCTTTGCGGAAGGCCCCAACGTATCCGCTCACCAGCTCGCGATTGAATTCATACCCTTCGCCGCCACGCCGCTCCATACTCAGAGTGACCTCCACATGACCGCGAGCCAGCCTCTCTTTGAGAACGCGACGAACTTTCATTTCCAGTTCGTCCATTTCCATGGGCATGCGTAATTGCGGGTCGAGAAAGCGGTGATTGACCGCCTTCAATGAGAGCGTAAAGGAGGTCCCTTCACCTGCATGGGACTTCACTTGCGCGAATCCAGTCATGGAACGGATGGACATGTTTTGTTTGTGGGACCTTCAGTTTTTGATCTGCGGCCCACGGGCGGCTACCCCGGCGGCTTCGTCACCCATTTTGGGGTCTAAATCCATAAACTGCAATTCATATAATTTGCGGTAGGTACCCAGGCGGGTCAAAAGATCCTCATGCGTTCCGGAATCGGTGATGTGGCCGCCTTCCAGGACCACGATGCGGTCGGCGTGCCGGACCGTGGTAAGCCGGTGGGCGATCACAAATACAGTGCGCCCTGACATCAGGTTCTGCAGGGCCGATTGCACCAACGCCTCAGATTCCGTGTCAAGCGCGGAGGTAGCCTCGTCCAGGATCAGGATGGGAGCGTTCTTCAGGATGGCCCGGGCAATTGCAATGCGCTGGCGCTCTCCTCCAGACAACCGCAGCCCTTTCTCGCCAATAATGGTGTCGTAGCCCTCCGGAAGCCTCAGGATGAAATCATGGGCCAGGGCTGCCCGGGCAGCCTCGATCACCGCTTCAGCGGGGACGTTTGGCCGGCCATAGGCGATATTGTTCCGCACTGTATCGTTAAAGAGTATGGTTTCCTGGGTGACGATACCGATCTGTGCCCGCAGCGAAGCCATCGTGACATCGCGAAGATCGTGGCCATCCAACTTAATGGCGCCCGACGTCACATCAAAGAAACGCGGAATCAAATGGACCAGCGTGCTCTTGCCAGCGCCGCTGGATCCGACAATCGCCACGATCTCTCCCGCGCGGGTTTCCAGGTTTACGTTACGCAGGATTTCCGGCTCGGACCCGTTGACTCCGCTATAAGAAAAGCTGACGTTCTCAAATCTTACCCGATCACGAAAAGCCGGCAGGCTGATGGCTTTGGGCCGGTTCCTGATCTCATCCTCTTCATCCATGAAACGGAAAATTTCCTGGGAAGCGCCCACCGCCTGCTGAAAGCTGTTGTTGAAGAATGCCATCTTGCGTACGGGATCGTAAAGCCGGAAAACGGCAATGATGAAAGCAATAAACACGCCTGGAGTCATGGCTCCGGTCTTGATCTGGGTTCGCCCGACCCATAACAGCAATGCTCCGGCGGAGGCGCCGATAATGTCCATTAGGGGAGAACTGATCGCCTGCACGGCCACCGATCGTAGATTGGCGCGGAAGAGCTTCCTGGCCGCGGTATGAAACCGCTGGCTTTCCCACTTCTCCATGGTGAAAGCTTTGACGATCCGGTTGCCGGTGATGCTTTCATGAAGGATATTCTGAATATCGGCGAGTTTGTCCTGGCCTTTGCGGGTTGTGCTGCGCACGCGCCGCCCTATCTTTCCTGCCGAGACAATGACGAATGGAACAAAGATCAGCAGCACCAGCGCCAGCTTATGACCCAGCACAATCACAACGCCCAGCAGGAAAACCAGGGTGAAAAACTGCTGTAAGAATTCGGCCAGAGCGATGGTGAGCGTGACCTGAACTTTTTCAACGTCGTTCACCACAGTTGAAACCAGCGTGCCGGTGGCGTGACGCGAAAAGAAGGCTATCGACCGCCGCAGCAACCGGTCATACAAGTTGTTCCGCAGATCGGTAATCAGCCCAAAACCGGCGTGGTTTACCAAATATGTACCGGCATAATCGCACAGGCCTTTGATAAGCGCGGTTCCCACCAAAGCGACCACCACCACGTTGAGCGGGTTGCGAAAATGGTGCGGAACAAAGTCCTGAAGATACACCACATGGCTGGTTCCCGGAATATTGAATAAGGCGAGCGTCCGGCCAGGCGAAGCCGGGTTCAAGACTCGGTCAATGATGGGCCCCATAAGCAAGATGCGGAACGCATCCATGAGTCCTACCACCGCCAACAGCAGAACGGAGCCAATGAAATGCGGCCAATAAGGACGAAGATATGCCAGCAACCGTTTCAGTTGTCGCATATGGCACCCATGGCGGCGGAAAACATTGCATCCATTCTAAAGGAGTGTGGCTGAAACCGGAGCGATTGAATCGAGGTAAAGTATTGTTAACGGGGCGAGTCCCGATGAATGATTTTCACCCGGTATCCCGCCTTACCCAGCAGTTTCTTGACCTCTTCACCAATAAACACTGACCGGTGCTGGCCGCCAGTGCAGCCAAAACCAATGGTGAGATAGCTTTTGCCTTCGCGCACATAGTGCGGAATAAGATAAACCAGCAGGGCCGACATACGATCGATAAATTCCTGGGTCTGGGGAAATGAACGAATGTATTTTGCCACTTGCGGATGGCGTCCGGTGTATGGACGAAACGCCGGAATGAAATGCGGATTGGGCAGGAATCTCACGTCAAAGAGCAGGTCAGCATCATTGGGTACGCCCGATTTGTATCCGAAGCTGACCACTGAAACCAGAATATCTTTGTCCGGGCTGCCGGCGGTAAATTTTGCCGTGATGTGCGCACGCAGTTCATGGACGTTGAATTTTGAGCTGTCTACCACGATGTCCGCCAGCGCGCGGATGGGCTGTAGCAGGCTGCGTTCTTTCTTGAGCGCGTTCTTGACCGTTGAGCCCTTGCCCAGCGGATGGGGCCGCCGCGTCTCGCTGAAGCGGCGCAGCAGCGCGTCATCGGAAGCCTCAAGAAACAGTACCGTGGTCTTGAGCTGCTTGCGCAGGGACTGGATGATGCGGGGAAGGCGGCGAAGTTGGTCGCCTTCCCGAATATCGGCTACCAGCGCAGCCTTTTCGATTTCCGCTGATTGCTTGGCCAAGTCGGCAAAGCGTGGGATTAAATCAATGGGCAGGTTATCGACGCAGTAGTAATCCAGGTCCTCAAAAGCCTTGAGCACTGAGGCTTTGCCAGACCCAGACATGCCTGTAATCACTACAAGATGGGTAGCGCTTTGGCGAAGCCTGGGTTTGACACGTCCGCCTCGCCGCGGTTTCCTGGAAGGGGACACGAAAAAATATTACCACGAAGCGATTTTGTGGTTTTGCGGGGCCGTGAATGCCGCTTGCAGCGAATCCGGTTCAATCTGCCGTGAAATGGAATACATGCTGCGCCACGCACGCGTTAACATTCTGGATTCCATCTGGCGCTTCCACTCCATCGCGCTCTCTTCCGCCAGTTGGCGCCCGGGCGATTCCGGCAGCTCCCGCAACAACGGCAAATAGCTTGCACCCAGCTTTTCCCACGCATCAAACAGCCGCCCTTCGGCCCACAACAGGGCTATATCAAGCCTTAATTTCTGCAAGCGCCTGATCTTTTTGCTGCGGATGCGATAAACCCAGAAGAGCGCCTTTGACGGATTATCGCGGAACCACGCCTGAAACACGGCGGCTTCCAAAAACAAATGATCGCGCAGCCTTGGGGTGGCATAACCGAGGGACTCCAGAGCGCCTTCCAGATATTTGGTGGCGCAGGTGATGTCCTGGCGTTCGGCGGCCCACAGGTAAGCCAGCCAGCGGGCAACAAAAGCATCCCGGGAGTCATCATTGACTGCTGCGGCACGGGCGACCAATGCCTCATTCCAGTCACGCGGGTGCCGGCCCTGGTTCAAAGCCATCTGGCATCGAATGTTCGAGAGCCATCTTTCAGCTTTGCCATTGTTCTGGAAGAGCATCAGCAGCCGCGCACCGTCAGAAAAGTTGCCGCGACGGTTGACGTCGGGCAGCAGCGCGGCTATTCCCAGCAGCGCCGAGAAAGCTGCTCCAACATGGAGCGCGAAACCGACAAGAAAAGGCGTTTGCAGGAAGAGCATCGAGAATTCGAGCAGCGCGGCAAGCAATAAGTTTGCCAGCGGACCACCAACAGCGAGAACCATGAGTTGACGACGCAGTAGGGTGTCATCCTGGCCGGTGACGCGAGGCTCGAAGACCGCAGGTCCCAACGCGAGCACATTTCCGCAATAAGGTTCCCCGCATTTGTCATGCTTTCCCAGGCGGAGCGCGCCAATTCCAATTTGCGTAAGCCTGAAGCCGGAGAAGTAGGCCGCGAAGATGTGACCGGTCTCGTGCGCGGCAGCGGCGATCACGCCAGCGGCAAACGGAACCAGAAGTATTGCCCAATAAGGCAACGATCCGGAAGCGGCCTCGAGCAACGCACGAAAGCTCGGCATGCCCACCAGGGTCAAGATGACCAGGCTGCTGACCAGAAAATATTCCCCCGCGCTCAGACCATCTTTTGTCTGTGGCGGCAGAGGACGAAAAACATCCAGTACTGGCGTGGATGTGGGCGAATATTGTTGTGGCGAATTCAGTTGTCTCTCGGCTGTAAGTTCCATGGGGAGTACGGT
Organism: Candidatus Angelobacter sp.; assembly: GCA_049802395.1. Lineage (GTDB taxonomy): Bacteria > Acidobacteriota > Terriglobia > Terriglobales > Acidobacteriaceae > Angelobacter. Next base: position 881 of record JBARMK010000072.1, on the reverse strand, counting down.
CCAGACGGCCCTTCCACTGTCATCATAGGTTCAACCGCACTTCCGCGCATGAGGTCGTTGGTAGATGAACTTTGGTTACTGCCCTTGCACCTGAAGAACAAGGGCACGCCGATACTTGGTGTGCAAAAAAGTGCACCCGACACGTTTCCCGCTTTATACCGCGTTCGAGACCAACGTCTGCGCTTGCCTGCCGCTCCTTCAGCATGAAAGCGCTGCGCAACGTTTGTTGCCCAGCCTTATTTTGTTGATTCGCCGCCGAGCGTCACTTTCAGCCCAGCCCGGAAATTGAATGGCAGCGCGGGAAACCCTGGTACAGGATCATAGTGCTGGCTCAGGAGGTTTTCGATCGCCGAGTAAAACTCAAGGTGGCGGCTCACGCGATAACTGCCGCTGAAACCGAGCTTCTGATAAGCCTCAGCCAGGTTGCGATTCGGGAGAAGCATGCGGGGTCCAAAAGATGGATCAAATAGAAATGTGCTGCTGTCACGGCGGCCCACAAGATTTCCGCTCACTGTCAGCGTCAGCTTTGGCCGGGCATATCCAAGATAAAAGCTGGCGGTGTGAGGGGCGCGGTTGAACGGGCGATTTCCTATAAGAGGTGAAAATGCCCCGATCGGGATATTGGGAATTTGTGGATTGAACGACGGAAAGAGTTCGTCGCTGGAGAACGAGCGGCGCACTACTCCATCAAGGTATGTGTAAGCGGCGCGCGCTGAGAAGCCGTGGCCCAGCTTAAGTTCAAGCTCCGTTTCCGCGCCCAGGTCCCGGGTAGCCAGAGAATTAACAAAGGCGCCAAACGGCGTATTTGTTACCACCGAATCCGGCAGGCCGAGAAGAGTGAGCCCTGCGGGGACAACGTCCTCGATCTGGTCACTGAATTT
>JBARMK010000071.1:0-2520 GCA_049802395.1 Candidatus Angelobacter sp. | reverse complement strand
CTTTCGATCCCCTGTGAGCGTATGCACTTTCCATGCGGGAAGGGCTCTCAGTTCCTCGACATCTTGCATGTCGTCAAGAAAGGCCAACATCTTACGGAGTTTGTCCACCGTATCAGGCGGGACGCCTTTCGCGACATCCTCTGCGTAGAGCCTTCTCAGGCCCTTATGGACAAAGTTCCGTATCTTCATACTTTGCAAACTGTAGCCTGTTGCTTAACACTTGTCAATGGCGCCATCAATGGGAAAGAAGAGGAATGACGGGGGAGGCCCCCCTTTAAGAAAACAATGGTGTATATAAACTGTTGCAATATTTTATGATCTATTCAAAAAATAAGCAGACAGTAAGCAACATTCAAGAATATTTGGCTATGACGATAGCTGCCCATACGCGCTTTGGAACCAACAAGTATACAGCCGCCAAGGCCGTTGCGAATCGCGCCCTCCACTGTCACAGCGATTCCGCAACCGAGAGGCGGCGAAGGCGGGAACCCGAGTGTTGTGATGGATTTGGGTGTAGATGAGAAGGCGAGGGAGACTCGCGTGAGGTTCAGAGGGTCCAGACGTGGCAAGCAGGCGTGCCGATTCTCGCCTGAACGAAAAGAAAGGTCAGGCAGAGACACGGAACTGAGGGGCGGACCGAAGGCGGGAACGAGCGATCAGGGGGAGCGGTTAAGGGAAGCCATTTCGTGCAGGAACTCAGCCGTCATCAAACGGGCCCAGAGAACTTGGCTTGTGTCGTTACGAGCCGGCGCTTTCAGGTTGAGGGCGAAGAAGGCATGGAAGAGGTTGTAGGCCAGGAAGGTGAGCAGCAAGAAGCATTCAATGGCATTGGGGTCATGGCGAAAGACGTGATCGGAATGCCATTCATTGGCCAGTTCGTTGAAAGCGTAATTCTCGATATCCCAGCGCTGGTGGCCGAAAATAACGGCGCGCTCGGTACGAAGTTGGGCAGCAGGCGCGGTGGTCACCCAGATCCAGTCGCTGCTGAGCCGTTCCGGTTTGGAATCGAGTTGCCGTCGTACCGTGTAAGTTTCCCGGGAGCGAATGACCCGCACCGGCGTCTGCACCTGCGGCCAGGAAGACAGATCGGAAACATCCCACCATTCACATTGCCGACTACGATAGTTCCCCATGAGCGGCGTCTGTTGGGCGAACAGCGCCATTGCGTCCACATACAGGTCACGACGTTCCTGCTTCAGCACCACCAGTGCGTGTTTGCCGTGGGTAAGCAGGAAGTTGAAAAAGGGAGCCACCGCATAAAGCGCATCGGCCAACACCAAGTCGAAGGCACGCGGGTAGCGCGGCAAAACGCGGCGCAGCAAGCGGAGGGCGGTTTGCACTTCGTCTTCGCCGGGACGTTGGGGTTCCTGATCCAGGAGCAAACGCAGCGCGGGCCGGCCGGGAGGGGCAGCCGGTAATAACATCAGGGTGACTTGGCGGTGATAGTACTGCCGGCGATCGCCGTGTTCGCTATGGAGGGTGCGCTGCAAACAGCCGGCACAGTGACGCCGATAACTGGCGTGGCTTTCGTGGCCGTCGAGCACGGCGAGGCCGATGCCCTGATGATCAGGGAGAGCCTTGTTGCGTTTCAGTTGTTGATAGACCAGGAAGATGGCTTGCCGAAGTTGGTCGGCGTAGAGTCCGGCGGGGACTCGCCCCAGGGTGTCGGCGCTGGCCAGCGGTTCGCGCAGCCATTGTTTCCAGAAGCGCGGGGCGTGGATTTGGGCCAAAGCGTTGAGGCTGGGCAGGCGCGCCCAGAACAGGACCAGAGCCGTTTTGACCACGGCGGGAGCGGAACGACGCGGATCCAATCGGCGATCTCCCAGCGGCGCCAGCAGCGTCGCCGAGAGGGAGAAGATTTTTTCGCTGTAGCTGATGAGGCGGCGGAGAACGGTTAGCGCTTCCTTTCTTGAAGCCGTTTCCACTCCAGTTCCGAAACCTCTTCGATCAGTTCCTGCATTTTGTGATAGTCGGTGACGGCCTGCCGTACGCGCTCCTGCCAAGCCTGGGGGACACAAATCTGGCGCAGCTTTCCGCCCTGGCTCTGCACCAGGTACAAGGACTTGTGGAGTTCGCCGCGAGTGCAGCGGCAGTTGGGCTTGCCGCACTTGCCCAAGCGCTCGGACAAGGAGCCGCGAAGAAACCAGCAGTTCAGGGCGAGGCGAGCAAACTGAGAGCGAAAGTTGCGCTCGGCGGCGGAGAGTTTGGCGCGATGGAAATCGTCATTCATGGTACGGATGATTTTATACCTTATATACACATACTATACAAGATCACCATACGCAATACAACGCCAAAATGAAATGCGAATCTGCTCTGGAAGGATGGAAGATCAGAAAACGAATTGAATCAGGCGCTTATCTCGGTCGCAAAGTCAGCGTTGCGGAATCGCTGCCTCGATCATGCAAGATACAGCGCCTCTGCGCCCACCGAACCCGCGCCTGACTACAGCGATTACCCCACTGCAACCCTCCCCCGGGATTGCTACACTAACTATGCATGCATGCTGCAGGGCACACG